>URXY01000034.1 GCA_900552015.1 uncultured Eubacteriales bacterium
AGCGCCGCAAGACCCACCAGCACAAGGAAAATGCCGTCCGCCAGAGCGGTATGGGTCAGATACCACGGGCGGAATACCGTGATGACCAGCGCCCCGTACAGCAGCGGTACGGACAGCCGCAGTGTCTGCGCCAGATAGATGATCCCTCCCAGCAACGCCAGCCCCAATGATAAAACAGCAACCATCATGTTCCACGCCTCCTTCTTCGATTTGCGGTATGTTACCATCAGCGGACAGACTTTGCAAGGGTCTGTCCGCCGATTTTTTGCGCGGAGTTTCTGCGATGAGGGTGTCTGGCAGACACCCTCAATTTCAGCGGCAGGGGGTCAATGAAACACCCTGCGCTATCAAATTTTCGCAGAATTTTTTATTTTCTGGTTATTCACCCGGCTGTTTTTTCGGGAGGGATAGTGAGGGGACTACGCAGAAGTCGAGAACCGCTTTTGGCAATATTGCCGAAAGCGGTCTGGAGGTAGCTTATGAGCAAACAGACACATCGGACCTGCGTCCGCATGAGTGTCGAAGAATACAGCCGGCTCATGGAACGAAGCAAGGCGGCAGGGCTGCCCGCCAACGCATGGCTCATGGAGCAGCTCACCGACAATCGTCCCATCATCAGTCGAAACGGCGTCATGCCGGACTTTCTTCGCCTGCTCAATCAGAAGGGGCGGGAGATCAACACCGTGGCTCGTGCCTTCAACAGCGGATATGGCACGGCAGAGGGGCTCCGGCAAGCGCTCGACTGTTTGAAGGACATTGCCCAGGCAGCATACGAGATCAGGAAGGAGGGATTCACCCGTGCGCCGTAAGCGCAGAAAGCCGCGTCCCAGAGGGAAGCTGCGGGACAACAGCAAAAATATCTCCGTCCGGATGACAGAGGAACAATTCCAAAGGCTGGAACGATATCGGGAACTGGCCCGTCTGCCGGTCACCACCTACTTCCGCAAGCTCATTGCGGAGAGCGAGATCATGGAAAGACCCAGCCGGATTAGGTTTCGGCTCTACGAGGAAGTCAACAAGATCGACTCCAATATCCGCCAGATTTTGCGGAATCCCCGCGCAAAGGAACTGGACCGGGAGGCGGCGGACAGAATCCGTTTCCTGCTGGAACACATTCTCGAACAGGCCTACCACATAAACGCACACCATGATCTGAACCACAAGGACGGGCAGTAAACACCCGCCCGTTCGCCCCGTGCCGCCCTGTGCGGCGTTCTTCCGCAATGGGCAGCGTCCCTGCCCGTCCCCTCGGCAGAGGCCCCCACGGGCGGCGTGTGGGCAAACTCGATAAACCAAATAACACAAGGAGAGCCTATGGAGCAAAAAGCCAATATCACCATCGACAATCATCATATCACCGTTGAGCGGATGCAGACAGCCTGCGGGCGGGAGATTCGAGTCATCTCCGTGTTTCCCCGGCATGGCAGCGAAACCGCGGAGGACAAGCTGAAAGCTCTGGCGGAACTGGACTTTCAGCATCGGAAGCTGTGTGCGTAAAGTGCTGGACATTTCAGGCCGTTCGGGGTAGTGTGGTGTCGCAATGCTCTGAACGGTTTGGCAAAGAAAAGGAGGGCTGTATGCATCAGTCAAACCAAATCAGGAAAACCGCCCTGTACTGCCGTCTCAGCCAGGACGATGGGATAGAGGGCGATTCGAACTCGATCCAGAATCAAAAAGCCATTTTGCAGAAATTCGCGGAAGATCACCGTTTCCCCAGCCCCTGCTTTTATGTGGATGACGGCTTTTCGGGAGGGAATTTCCAAAGGCCGGCGTTCCAGCAGATGATCTCAGACATGGAAAACGGAGAGATTGGGATCATTGTGACCAAGGATCTCAGCCGCCTCGGTAGAAATCAGCTCCACACGGGACTCTACATCGAGGAACGCTTCCCCATGTTCGGCGTCCGCTACATCGCCATCAATGACAATGTGGATACCGACAGCAGCGAGAGCAACGATCTCATGCCGTTCAAGAATTTGTTCAACGAGTGGTTTATTCGAGACACCAGCCGGAAGATCCGTGCGGTGCTGAAGGCCAAGGCGGAACGGGGCGAACGGCTAGGGATCAGAGCACCTTACGGCTACCGAAAGGACCCGGACACGAAGAAGTTGATAGTGGATGATGAGGCGGCAGCTATTGTCCGCAGGATCTTTGCCATGTGCGCCGGCGGCAGTGGCCCCAGCCAAATTGCCCGCATTCTCAAGAAAGAGCAGATCCTGACGCCCACCATGTACGCCTACACCAGGTACGGCATCACGCACACCTGTCTGGATACAGCACACCCGTATAACTGGTCTGACAGCGCCATTGCCAACCTGCTGGAAAACGAAATTTATCTGGGCAACACCGTCAACATGAAGTACAGTACGAAGTCCTACAAGGACAAACGGAGGGTCGAGCATCCAAGAGAGGAATGCATGGTCTTTGAGAATACCCATCCCGCCCTCATTACGCGGGAGGTCTGGGACATGGTACAGAGAGTGCGGAAGAACAAGCGCCGTCTGACCAAGATGGAAGAACAGAACAAGTACTCCGGTCTTGTGTTCTGTGCCGACTGCGGCTCCAACATGGTGCTGCACCGGGCGCATACCATGTCCGCCAGCTACAATCACTTTACCTGCCGCACCTACAAGAAGGACGGGGAAGCCTGCACGGGCCACTACATCCGGGAGTGTGTTCTGGACGAGATCGTACTGGAGGACCTGCGCCGGGTGACGAGCGCGGCGCGGGAACATCCGGAAAAGTTCGCCGCCTACTTTGGCAGCAAGCAGTCCGCCGAGCTTCAGCGGGAGATCCGCAGGCAGGAGAAAGAACTGGCAGCCATGCGGAAGCGGAAAGCGGAACTGGACGCGATCTTCAAAAAGCTGTATGAGGACAGTGTGCTGGACCGCATCACAACAGAGCAGTTTCAGATGCTCTCCGGCAGCTACACGGAAGAACAGAACCGCATCACCGCCGGCGTCCCACAGCAAGAGAATGAGATCCAGCGTCTGCGGGAAACGGCGATTGGAACGGACAGCTTCCTTGATAAAGCAAAGCGGTACACGGATATCACGGAGCTGACGCCGGAGCTGCTGCGGCTGTTTATTGAGAAGATCGTAGTTCATGAGAAAGATGTAAAGTGGTCTAAGCACGCGCCCCAGACCGTGGAGATCTACTACAACGGCATTGGCTATGTCGGCAGCGGTCAGCAGGACGCGGAAGAAACACCGGAAGCACCGGACCCCCTACAACCCCAGGATACAGCGGAACCCCGGCAGGCACCGTAAACACGATGACCTGCCGGGGTATCCCAGGAATCACTTGTTACCCCTGTGAGGGGGGAACGTAGTGCCCCGATGCTTTTTGTCGTTGTTCAGCTCTCCTTCGGCAGCAGGACGCGGATGGTCGTGCCCTTTCCCTCTTCGCTCTTGAGCTCCACTGTGCCGTGATGATACTGCACGGCGTGCTTGACGATGGAGAGGCCGAGGCCCGTGCCGCCGCTCGCCTTCGAGTGGCTCTTGTCCACGCGGTAGAAGCGCTCGAAGATGCGGCTCTGGTGCTCCGGCGCGATGCCGATACCCGTGTCAGCCACGGAAACGACTGCCTTACCGCCTTCGGTCCCGACGCTCACCTTCACGCTGCCGCCTTCGACATTGTACTTGATGGCGTTGTCGCAGAGGTTATAGATGACCTCGTATAAAAGCCGCCGCACGCCGTTCACCCTCATGCTTTCGCCCTCGACGGAGAGCGACACGTTTTTCTGCTCTGCTGCGGCCTGCAGATCGCTCGCCGTCTCCTGTGAAAGCGTGAGCAGGTCGACCGTTTCACGCGGCATCTCGTCGCCCTCGTCGAGCTGGGAGAGGCGGATGATGTCGCCGATCAGCGTGACAAGGCGCTGCGCTTCCTTCCGGATGTGACCGACGAAGCGCGGCACGTCGTCAGGCTGCACCATCCCGTTTTCCAGCAGCTCCGCGCTGCCGATGATACCCTGCAGCGGCGTCTTGAGCTCATGGGAGACATTGGCCGTGAACTCGCGGCGGTTCTGCTCCGCCGTCTCGCGGTCGGTGATATCGAAGGCCAGCAGCACCGCGCCGACCGCCGTATCACCGGAGGCGATGCGGCTCACGTCGAACTGCCAGACGCAGCCGCCGCGCTCTGCGCGCGCCTCGCCGTGTCCCTGCGTCATCGCCTCGACAATGGCCTGACGGATATCGTGGCTGCGGTCGATGGTCAAAAAGTCCTGACCGACGCTGCGCTCGTCTGCGTCAAAAAGTTTGTATGCGGCGGGGTTGATGCTCAGCACGCGCTCCTTTTCGTCGAGCAGGACGAGTCCCTCGCGCATACTGCCGGTGATCTGCGAGAATTCCATCTTCTGCCGCTCAAGCTCCATCATCTGCTCGTCGATCTGCCGATGCTGGCGGTTGATACGCCCGAGCAGCGGCGAAAGCTCCTCATAAGCGTCATTTTCCAGCGGATGCTCGAGGTCCAGTTCATTGAGCGGGCGCACGATGCGGCGCGACAGGCTCTTTGCCAGCACTGCCGACAGGATAAACGCCACGATGACGACGACCAGGATCGGCTGCACCATGCCGACGAGCAGCACACCCGCCGTGGCACGGCTGATGGAGATACGCAGCACGCTGCCGTCCCGGAGCTTATGCGCGGAGTACATTGTTTTTTGCAGGAGCGTCGAGGAATAGCGCGTGCTCTCTCCCTCCCCATTCGTAAACGCCTGTCGCACCTCTTCGCGGTCGGCATGATTTTCAAGGCTCTCCGCGTCGGTCACGGTGTCGTAGAGCACCGTGCCGTCACGTGCGATCCACGTCAAGCGGTAGCGGTCGGACGAAATGCCGGAAAGGTACTCCTCCCCGCTGCGCTCCACGGCAGCGGAGGCAAGCTCCAGCTCGTCGCGAAGCTGCTTTTTCTCCACGCTGCCGAAGTATTCGTACAGACATCCCACGATGACGAGCAGGCTTGCAAGCAGCACCGCGCCCGCCACGAGCAGGATGGAGTGAAATATCTTTTTGGTCATACCCTTCCCTCCATCCGGTAGCCCACGCCGCGCACCGTTTCGATGCGCTCGCCATAGGGGCCGAGCTTCTGACGTAAAGTTCGGATGTGCATATCCACCGTGCGCGTTTCGCCGCAGTAATCCGTACCCCAAACATCGGCCATGAGCTGATCACGCGAAAAGGCCGTGCCGGGATGCGACAAAAAGAGCCGCAGCAGCTCAAATTCCTTATAGGTGAGCGCAACGCGCTCGCCGTCCACTGTGACAGTGTGCTCTGTTTCGTCGAGCACAAGACCGTCGGCGCGGAGCTGGTCGGTCGTCTTTGCACCGCAGCGGCGCAGCACGGCCTTCACACAGGAAACGAGCTCCATCACGCCGAAGGGCTTGACAAGGTAATAGTCCGCGCCGAGGTCAAGCCCCCGGATGCGGTCATACTCTGCGCCCTTGGCCGTCGCCATGACGATTGGGATATCGGCAAGCTTCGCATCCGCGCGCATCCGGCGCAGCAGCTCCAGCCCGTCGATGCCCGGAAGCATCACGTCGAGCACAACGAGCTCCGGGCGCCGCGTGCGCAGCGCCTCCCAAAAGCTCGTGCCGTCCTCAAAGCCCTCGGCCTCAAAGCCGGTGGAACGCAGGGCGTATACCTCGATATCGCGGATGCTGGCGTCGTCTTCCACGCACCAGATCATAATTACCCCTCCTTATGCTCTCCTGTCACAGAGAAGATGACCCATTCGGCGATGTTCGTCGCATGGTCGCCGATACGTTCAAAATACTTGGCAATCATCAAAAGGTCGAGCGCAAATCCACCGTCGGCGGGATCGTCGGCGATGCGGTCGATGAGCGCCTTCTTCACACGCGCAAAGTAGTCGTCCACGACATCGTCCTCGGCGATGACCTTTTCCGCGAGCGCGGTGTCATGCTTGACATAAGCGTCCACGCTCTCGGTGACCATTTTGATCGTCGAGCGCGCCATTTCGCGCAGGAGCCCTCCATGCTCCGCGCCGCGCCCGCCAAGGAAGCGGACGATCTCGGCGATATCCTCGGCCTGGTCGCCGATACGCTCCATATCCGTGATCATCTTGAGCGCCGCCGAGATCTGGCGCAGGTCGCGTGCCACGGGCTGCTGCTGCAAAAGCAGCTTTAAGCACAGCGATTCGATCTCGCGCTCCTTGCGGTCGATCTCCGCATCCAGCGGAGAAACGCGCGCGGCAAGCGCCGCGTCCCCCTCGGTGAGCGACTGCGAGGCAAGCGCGATGACCTCCTCGCACAGTGAGCCCATTTCGATGAGCTCCTTATTCAGCAGCGCAAGCTGCTCGTCAAACCGGCTCCTCATTTAACCGAACCTCCCCGTGATGTAATCTTCGGTGCGCTTATCCTGCGGCTGGGAGAAGAGCTTCTCCGTCTCGCCGCACTCGACGAGCTCACCGAGCAGGAAAAACGCCGTCCGGTCGGAAATACGCACCGCCTGCTGCATATTGTGCGTAACGATGACGATGGTGTACTTTTCCTTGAGCTCCATCGCGAGCTCTTCGATCTTCGACGTCGAAATGGGGTCAAGCGCACTTGTCGGCTCGTCCATCAGCAACACCTCGGGCTCGACCGCAAGCGCGCGGGCGATGCAAAGCCTCTGCTGCTGGCCGCCGGAGAGGCCGAGCGCATTCTTTTTGAGCCGGTCCTTGACCTCATCCCAAATGGCCGCACCGCGCAGCGACTGCTCAACGATCTCATCGAGCTTGGCCTTGTTTTTCATGCCGTGCGTGCGCGGACCATAGGCGATGTTGTCATAAATGCTCATCGGGAAGGGATTCGGCTTCTGGAACACCATGCCCACCTGACGGCGAAGCTCGCTCACGTCGACGGAAGGGTCAAAGATATCCTCTCCCTTATACCGGACGCTGCCGGTGATCTTCACGCCGGGGACGAGGTCGTTCATGCGGTCGAGCGTCTTCAGGAAGGTCGACTTGCCGCAGCCGCTCGGTCCGATGAGGGCCGTGATGCTTTTTTCTGGGATCTCGATGTTGATATTTGTAAGCGCCTGGTGGCTCCCATACCACAGGCACAGGTCCTGTACAGAAAGGATACTGTTCATAAGTCTCTTTCCTCTTTCAATACGTCTTCAAAGGCGAGGCCGTACCAGTGCGCCTCGCCGCGCGCGGCGGTCTTCCGCACGCATCGGTCACAAAAATCTGCGGCGCGCGAAAGCGCGTCCGCCGCTGCCCTGCCCGCCATCAGCTCGCCGCAGAGGGCTGAGACGAACACATCCCCCGTGCCGTGCAGCGTGCTGGGAAGGCAGGGCTTGAAAATTTCCATCCATACGCCGTTCAGGCGCGCGCAGTAGCCGATCTCCTCGCCACGGTGCACGCCGGTGATGATGACATTCGGCACGGGAAGCTTTTCCAAGAGCTCCTCGACCGGCGCATCTATCCGGCAGCCTGCAAGCAGCGCCGCCTCCGTTCGGTTGGGCGTGATGAGCTGCGCGTCGGCGCAAAGCGCGCGCATGGCGGTCACAAATTCTTCAGTAAAGCAGCCGTAGAGCGCGCCGTTGTCACCGAGGACAGGGTCCACGACCACGAGCGTCGAGGGGGCTGCGAAATCGCGCAGGAACTGCCGCGCGAAGGTAAGCTGTGAAACGGAGCCGAAAAAGCCGGTGCAAACGCCGTCGAACCGAATGCCGAGCTTTTTCCAGTGCGCGGCAAAGGCCTCCATCTCATCCGTCATGTCGCGCATGACGTAATCGCCGAAGCCCTCCGCCGTGTGGGTGGATAAAATGGCCGTCGGCAGCGGCACGGTCTCCACACCGTAGGCCGAGATGATGGGCATTGCCACGCTCAGCGAGCATTTGCCAAAGCATGAGAGATCGTTCAAGAGCGCCATGCGCTTCATTCCACTTCCGTTCACAGACTGGTTCATTCCTGTTTCCTCCTGAAATGCCGGCCGACCAGATCGGCGACGAGGTTAATGAGCATCGTCAACAGCATCAAAATGGCCGCGATGGCGAACACCACGCCCGTATCGCTCGACTCCTTGGCGTAGAAGTACAGCGCTACGGTGAGCGTCGCGCCCGCGTTGTGCATACCCTCAAAGAAGTTGTAGAGCATATGCGCCGAGCCCGCCGTGAACAGGAGTGCCGCCGACTCGCCGAGGATACGTCCGATCGACAGAATGCAGCCGGTCACGACGCCATCCACGCAGCTTGGCAGCACCACCGTGCGGATGGTGCGCCACTTGCCCGCCCCCAGCGCGAAGGCTCCTTCGCGGTAGCTCTGCGGCACGGTCTTTAGGCTCTCCTGCGTCGTACGCATAATGGTCGGCAGGTTCATGATCGTGAGCGTCAGTGCGCCCGCGAGGAGCGACGTGCCGTTTTTGCAGAAGATCAGCATGCCGACGAGACCGTAGATGATCGACGGGATGCCCGAAAGCGTTTCCGACGCATATTCAATGACAGAGACGAGCTTTTTGTTCGCGGCGTATTCATTTAAGTAGATGGCCGCGCCCACGCCGAGCGGCAGCACGATCAAAAGCGTCGCGATGACGATGTAGAGCGTGCTCAGGATGTCCGGCAGGATGCCGACGCGGTTGGCAAGATAGCTCGGCGCGGTGGAGAGCATCTCCCAGGTGATGTTTGGGATGCCGTTGCCCAATATATAGCCAATCATACCGACTACGAGCGCACAAGTCAATACTGCGGCAAGACCCATCAGGAACTTCATCGCCGTGATATAGCCCTTGCGGCGGGCCGAAGACTGCATTTTCAGCATCAGTTCCCCTCCTTATCGCGCTTTAAGAAGAAGTTGAGCGCCGCGTTGATGAGCAGGATGAAAAGATACAGCACGAGCGCGATGGAAAAGAGCGCCTGACGCTGTAAGCCGCTCGAATACGACATTTCGCTCGCGACCGCCGTTGTGAGAAAGCGGACGCTCTCGAAGATCGACGGCATATTCGGCGCGTTGCCCGAGACCATCATCACGGCCATCGCTTCGCCGATGGCGCGGCCGACGCCGAGCACGACCGAGGCGGCGATGCCGCTCTTCGCCGCCGGGACGGAGACGCGGAAATACGTCTCGATGGGTGTCGCGCCCAGCGCGAGCGAGGCATCCTCATATTCCCTGGGCACGGCTTCGAGCGCCGTGACGCTCACCTTGATGATGGACGGCAGGATCATCACCGCCAGCACAAGGATCGCCGCGAACAGGCTCGCGCCGTCCGGCAGGCGGAAGACCTTGCGGATCGTGGGCACGAGCACCAGCATACCGACAAGGCCGTACACGACCGACGGGATGCCCGCCAGCAGGCTGACGGCGGCCTCCAGCACGGTGCGGACCTTTTTCGGCGCGACTTTGGCAAGGTACACCGCCGTCAAAAAGCCGATGGGCACGCCGAGTATGATTGCGCCCGCCGTGCCGTATACGCTCGTCAGAATGAACGGCAGGATGCCGTACTTCGGCTCTGCCGACGTCGACGACCACACCTTGCCGGTCAGAAACGGCACCAGGCCGATCTGGCGGATAGCCGGGATGCCGGAGATGACGAGATACACCGTGATGAGCAGCACACAGCCAACCGTGATGAGGCCGAGAAGGAGAAAAATGCCGTGGACCACGGCCTCAAACCATTTTTTCTTCTGTGCCATAAGTTTTTCCTCTTTGCTCTCAGCGGGAGACGGCTCACGCCGCCTCCCGTGATGGTTTTTGTGTTCTGTTAGTTGGCTGCGACTGCACCGGCGTTGGCGATGATGTCAGCCACCTCGCCGGAGGTTGCGTAGTCGAAGAAGGCCTGCGCGGCAGGGGAGAGCTCGGTACCCTCCTTCGTGACGAGCACGAACGGACGCTGGACCACATAGCTGCCGTCCTTGACGGTCGCCTCCGTGGCTTCCACACCGCCGACCGTCAGCGCCTTGACGCTGTCACCGACTGCGGAGAGGGAGGCATAGCCGATGGCGTCGGGGTTCTGGGACACGGTGTTGATGACGTCGCCCGTGGAGGTGAGCTCCTGACGGTACTGGCAGGCGTCCTTGGTGTCGGTGATGGACTCGAAGCCGTCACGCGTGCCGGAGCCAGCCTCACGGCCGATGAGCACGATCTCGGCGTCGTTGCCGCCGACGTCCTTCCAGTTGGTGATCTCGCCGGTGTAGATCTTGGCGATGGTGTCAACGTCGAGATCGGAGACAGGGTTCTCGGGGTTCACGACAATGGCGATGCCGTCGAGCGCGAGTACGGTCTCAATAAGACCGGAGGACTTTTCATCATCCTTGAGCGCACGGCTCGAAAGTCCGATGTCGCAGCGGCCTTCGGAAACAGCCTGGATGCCGCTGCCGGAACCCGTGGGGTTATAGGTGAACTTCACGTCCTTGTTCTGGAGCATGAAGGACTCGCCAAGGGAATTGATGACCTTTTCCATCGAGGTCGAGCCGTCGGTCGAAACGGTACCGGAGATGGTCGTTTCAGCGGGGGTATTGGCGTCTGCGTTGGTATCGGAACCCGTGTCGCTCTTGCTGCCGCAGGCAGTCAGAATGCTGAGCGCCAGCGCGGCAGTCAGCGCAAGAGAGAGAAACTTTTTCATTGAGATTACTTCCTTTCGTTTTTTCCAGATGTTGTTCCTTGCTACAGTTGCCATCATAAAGGCAGGTTGTAAAATCAGAAAGTCGCCTTTTGTAAAATCGCGGTAAAAGAGAAAAAGGACGTTTTCCGACGGAAAACGTCCTTTTTAAAGGTCAAATATCGTGTTATTCGGTGCGCAGCGCTTCGACGGGGTCCTTGCGCGCGGCGATGCCGGAGGGGATGAGGCCCGCGATAAACGTGAGCGCCATACTGATGACCACGAGTGCCGCGCCGCCCGCCACCGGCAGGATGGCGTTCAGGCTCTCGATGCCCGTCAGGTGGTGCACGACAAGATTGATTGGGATGATGAGCAGCAGCGTGATGCCGATGCCGATGGCTCCCGAGCAGAAGCCCTCGATCAAGGTCTCCGCGTTGAAGACGCGCGAGATATCGCGCTTGCTCGCGCCGATGGCGCGCAGGATGCCGATCTCCTTCGTGCGCTCAAGCACGGAGATATAGGTGATGATGCCGATCATGATGCTCGAAACGATGAGCGAGATGGCGACAAAGGCGATGAGCACATAGCTGATGGCGTTGATGATCGTCGTGATAGAGCTCATGAGAAGCGCCACATAGTCGGTATACTCGATCCGGTCATCCTCGGAGACGGCGCTGTTGTACTGCTCGATCGCATCGGCGATGGCGTCCTTGTCGGCAAAGGTCGAGGCGTAGATGTTGATGGTCTTGGGACTTGCGAGGTCGACGTCGCCAAGCAGCTTCAAATTGTCCTCATACGTGCCGTTCGAGACCGTCGCAGGCATGTAGTTATCATAAAGCCAGTTGTACTGCTCGCTCGTCAGCGGCGTGACAGCGGGCGATTTTTCGAGCGCCAGGTCGAGCGCCATGGCGAGCTGATCGCTTGTCATGTTAGATAGCCGCGCCTGCACGCCCGCGGCGTACTGCTCCGTCACCTGCTCGCGGATGGACTGCTCCACGTAGCCGAAGAGCGTCTCGTCATCCATCTGCGCGATGTAGGACTTGACCGTTGCCTCATCCACGCTCATCTGCTGGGCGTAGGTCGAAATGACCATCTGCTCGATGCTCGCGCGGTCGAGCGAGCCCATCTGCTGCTCCACGATGGCGGAAAGATACTCCTCGCTCGGCACGCTCATCATCGCGGTGTAGGCTGCGGCGCGCTCGGTGACGGAAAGCGTTTCGAGATAGTCCGTCACGTCCGCTTTCTTCTGCTCGTCGCTCACGGAGTAGTCGTCGGTCAGAAACGGCAGGCCGAGGATAACGTCGGTATCGGGGTCTTCTTTCTGCTTCTGCAAAATCTCGGTCTGTCCCGCCTTTTCGACAAGATAGTCCGTCAGCGCGGACGTATAGCCGATCGCGCCGGAGAGCATCGAGGATACCGCGTTCTCATTCGGGCGCAGGATGCCGACGATCTTCACGCGCGTGCCGACATCGTCGGAGTTATAGAGGAAGTCGAGCCCCGTATCCGTCGTGCTGACGTCAGTATATGTGCCGCTTGCGGAATCGTACTGGTAGCGCTCAGCGGGCAGGACGATCTTGAAGCTCATATTGCACAGGTCTTCATAGCTCCAGCTCTGGATGTCCTTGCTGTCGAATTCCGAGCCGTCGAGCATGTGCTGCATCGACTCCACGACCTCGTCCTGTGCGCTCAGGCCCAGCGAATAGATGACAAGGTCGGAAATTTCGTTGTCCTTGTTGACGATGAGCATGACCTCGTCATAATTCTGCGGCCAGGAGCCGTAAATGAGGTCATACTGCTCGTGCAGGAGGTCGACCACGAGCTCGCCGCTGTCGCTGTCCTGCGGCGGGAGCATCTGCTCCCAGGTCTCCATCGCGGAGTAGGCCGAGCCGAAGCGCTCGAAATAGCTGCTGTAATCGCCGCCGTAGAGCTCGCTCATGCAGGTCTGCAAAAGCTCCGTCACGTCGGACTTGAAGACCTTGCCGTCGGTGTCCTTGGCGTAGATGCTCATGCCGAGGTCGTAGTCATAGGAAATGGAGCTGATGTGGCTTGAAAGCTCGTCGTCGCCCTCGAGGTAGGTCTTGAAGTCCTTCAAATTGTTCGTCTGCGTCTCCGCCGAGGCAAACGAGCTCATCATGTCGTACATGATGTTGTTGGAGTACACAGCGTCGAGGTCGTGTCCGCCGTCTCGGTCCTCGTCCGGCGAATGAACGCCCATCATCGTTGTCACCATACTGGACATATCCATGCTCTCAGCCTCGATGGTCAAGGGATAGCTCGAGAGCGTATCCTCCTGCACGCGGTCGATATAGGTCTGGATGCCGTTGCTCAGCGATAAAATCAGCGCGATGCCGATGATGCCGATGCTCCCGGCGAAAGCCGTCAAGAAAGTGCGGCCCTTTTTCGTCATCAGGTTGTTGAGCGACAGCGACAGCGCCGTGACGAAGCTCATCGAGATCTTTTTGCTCTTGCCCGCGGCGGGCTTTTCTTCCACGTCCTCCTCATACGGCGCACTGTCGTCCACGATCTCGCCGTCCTTCAGGCGCACAATGCGGCTCGCGTAGGTCTCGGCGAGCTCGGGGTTGTGCGTGACCATGATGATAAGGCGGTCCTTTGAGATGTTTTTCAATATCTCCATCACCTGAACGCTCGTTTCGCTGTCGAGCGCGCCGGTCGGCTCGTCGGCGAGCAGGATATCCGGATCGTTGACGAGCGCTCGCGCGATGGCGACGCGCTGCATCTGACCGCCGGACATCTGGTTCGGCTTTTTGTCGAGCTGGTCGCCAAGGCCCACGCTCTCGAGCGCCTTTTTCGCGCGCTCGCGGCGCTCCGCCTTGCTCACGCCTGAGAGCGTCAGCGCCAGCTCCACATTGCTCAGCACCGTCTGGTGCGGAATGAGGTTATAGCTCTGGAAGACAAAGCCGATGGAGTGGTTGCGGTAGCTGTCCCAGTCGGCGTCGGAAAAGTCCTTCGTCGACTTGCCGTTGATGATGAGATCGCCGCTCGTATAGTGGTCGAGACCGCCGATGATGTTGAGCAGCGTCGTCTTGCCGCAGCCCGAATGGCCGAGGATGGCGACAAACTCGCTCTCGCGGAAGTTGAGGCTCACGCCGCGCAGCGCATGGACGGTAGTATCGCCCGCCTGATAGTCCTTGACGATCTGTTGCAGCTTCAGCATATCCTGCCTTCTTTCTGAGGAAATGAATGAATAAGAATTCCAGAGTAGGATACCATTTTGACCTTTTACCGTCAACCGGCGCGGTCGAGAATTTACCGAAAGTTCATCTTTGTTTACTATTCGGCAAAAAGAGCGCCGCGGCATCGCCGCAGCGCTCCCTGATCTTCTTTTAAGCGAACGAGGTACTCATCTGCCGCTCGATCTCATAGCGCAGCACTTCTGCGCCCGAGGCGTCGTATCCGACAAAATACACCCGATCCCATCCATAGTCGCCATAGTTGGCCTCTGTCGCCACTCCGCCAGTGAGGAAATACCGATAATCGCCGTCTTCAATCAACTCAGCGGCGAATGCTTCACGTTTCTCAAAGGTGTAGTCCCCGTTTTCATCTTGTGAAACCGCGCGGTATCGCTCGATCACGGCGCTATCGACCGCGGCATCGTCGACGCGTCCCCAGTAAAAGATATCCCTTACGACGCCGTTGCGCGCCATATCCCACCAGCCCGCGTGAATGCTCTCACCGTCTGAGCAGTCAAGCGGCACACCGAAATCGTCCTGCCAGCCAAGCAAGGTGTAGAAATGGCTCGCGCCGCAATAGGTCACATTCTCGCTGGCCATCAGCGTGACGCGCAGCGTCTTATAGATCTTCTCCACGGGAAGGGACGCAAGCTCGTGCGTCTTTTCATACACGCCGTAGCGCTGTTCGCCATCGCGCAGAGCCATCATGCGCGTCAGGTGTCCGCCGCTGAGCATATTGCAGATGAGCAGCGCGCAGAACATGATGACAACGCTTTTGACCGCGCGGCGCGCTCTCGTCGGCCGCTTTTCGATCTTCTGCTTTTTCATGGCTGCGTTCCCCCTTCCGGAAGCTCGATCCTCGTCTCGATGCGCTCGCCGAAGCGGTCGTAGACGAACGTCACGTAAGTATCGCCCTCTTCGAGCGGCACGGTGTGCTGGCCGCTGTGCACGTACAAACTGCCGCTGCTGCCCCAGCAGCTGGAATACCGGATGCTGTCTTCCCCGTACATCGTCTCGCCGCGTTCACTTTGCAGCGACATAGTCTCGATCAAACGCTCATAGACCTTTCGCCCCGGAATGCGGTCATAGCTGCTCACCCAGAGCACCGCCTGCCGCTCTCCCTCGCGCACACCGTATTCGATGCGGTTCAGCTGCACGATATCGTCCCCGACGAGGATGCGCTCGTGCAGGTCTGCCGCGCCGTCGAGCTCTTCCCATGAAATACTGTTCACCGCCGGACTCACGCGCTCGCGGAGGCTCTCGTACACGCCGCTGAGCATCGTCAGCATGAAAAAGCCCTGCACGCAGGCGACGATCGTGACGAAAATCGCGATGCGCTGCACGATGACGAGCCAGAAGTGGCGGTACTGCTCGCGCAGGGCCCTGCCCGTCTCCTCCGGGTCGCCCATCAGCTCCACGGCGCGCGCGGCGGCATCCTCCTCCGTATAGCCGTGCTCGACCAGCGCTTCGGCGTGGTCTTCGATGTGACCGGCGAGCTCATTTCTCAGATCGTTCGCCTCGTCAGTCGTCAGGCGGCCGACCTGCGCGAGCACGCGGTCGCAATATTCCTTTCTGTCCATAGCCTCACCCTTTTTTACGCAAAGTGCAGCACGGCGTTCACCGCGCCGCTGTACTCCTGCCAGGCTTTCTCCTCTTCTGTGAGCGCGGCCCGGCCGGCACGCGTCAGGTGATAATACTTGCGCATCCGACCGGTGGGTGCCGCCTTTTCATAGGCTTCCACATACCCCTCGCGCTCCATCCCGTGCAGCACGGGGTAGAGCGTGCCCTCCTTCATCTCGAAGACATTGCTTGAGCGGCGCGCCAGCTCCAGAATGATCTGGTAGCCGTACATATCCTCGCCCGCGAGCAGTTTGAGCAGCAGCAGCTGCGTGTGGTCGATGCTCTTTTTCTTCATCTTGTGCCTCCTATGATACATAGAGTTTCTATGCTTGCATTATACATAGAGTTTCTATGTATGTCAAGAGATCACAAAAAATTGTAAACATTCGTTCACATTCTTAACAGAGATCGAACTTTACTTCTTGTCCTTGTACAGCATACAATTATAATAGAATACTTAAAGTCAGGCGGGACTCTTGACCGTCTGATAGCACCGACATGAAAAGAGAGGTTCCCATGAAAACGTACCAGGCAGGGATTGACGTAGGCTCCACCACAGTCAAGCTCGTCGTTCTCGATGAAAACGGAAAAATGCTCTTCGGGCAGTACCAGCGCCATCTGTCCCACACACAGCGCGCACTGTCCGACTTACTCAAGCAGGCGCGCGCAGCGCTCGGCGAGTGCGCGCTCGAATTGCGCGCCACCGGCTCCGGCGCGATCAACCTTGCCAAGGCGCTCGGCATCCCCTTTGTGCAGGAGGTCGTCGCCGTCGCGCAGGCGCTCGAGCGCGTCGCGCCGCAGGTGGATGTCGCCATCGAACTCGGCGGCGAGGATGCCAAGATCATCTACTTCAAAGGTGGGCTCGAAGAGCGCATGAACGGCGTCTGCGCCGGCGGCACCGGCTCGTTTATCGACCAGATGGCCGCCCTGCTGCAGACCGATGCCTCGGGTCTCGACCGCGAGGCCGCGCACTATCAGCAGATCTACCCCATCGCCGCGCGCTGCGGCGTGTTCGCCAAGACGGACATTCAGCCCCTCATCAACGAGGGCGCGACGAAGGCCGACCTCGCCGCCTCGATCTTCCAGGCGGTCGTCAACCAGACCATTTCGGGCCTTGCCTGCGGCAAGCCCATCCGCGGCCATGTCGCGTTCTTAGGTGGGCCGCTGCACTTCCTCCCCCAACTCAAGGCCGCGTTTATCCGCACGCTGAAGCTGACGGATGAGACGACCATCGACCCTGAAAATTCTCATCTCTTCGCCGCCACCGGCGCGGCCATCGACGAAACGCCCGCCGAGGCGCAACCGCTCAGCGCGCTCATCAAGCGTCTCGACAGCGGCGTGCAGATGGACTTTGAATTAAAGCGCCTGCCGGCGCTCTTCGAAGATGAAGCTGATTTGGAAGCCTTCCGCAAACGTCACCGCACGGCGGTCGTGCCGCGCGGCGAGCTCTCTACCTATCAGGGCAACTGCTTCCTCGGCTTCGACGCAGGCTCGACGACGACGAAGCTTGCGTTAGTTGGCGAAAGGGGCGAGCTTTTGTACTCGTTCTACGCGAACAATCAGGGCAATCCCATTAAGACTGCCATGCAGTCGATCCACACACTGCGCGAACAGCTCCCCGCGGGCACGCGCATCGCGCGCTCCTGCTCCACGGGCTACGGCGAAGCGCTGCTCAAATCCGCCTTCTCGCTCGACGAGGGTGAGGTCGAGACCATCGCCCACTGCACCGCCGCGTCGTTTTTCGATCCGCAGGTAGACTGCGTGCTCGATATCGGCGGGCAGGACATGAAGTGCATCAAGCTCAAGGACGGCGCGGTGGACACGGTGCTCTTAAACGAGGCCTGCTCGTCTGGCTGCGGCTCGTTCCTTGAAAATTTTGCCAACTCCCTCGGCATGACGGCGCAGGAGTTCGCGCACGAGGCACTCTTCGCCAAGGCTCCCGTGGACCTCGGCACGCGCTGCACGGTGTTTATGAACTCCAATGTCAAGCAGGCGCAGAAGGAGGGCGCGAGTGTGCCCGATATCTCGGCGGGTCTTGCCTACTCCGTCATCAAAAACGCGCTCTATAAGGTCATCAAGCTCTCCGACGCGAGCGAGCTCGGCTCGCACGTCGTCGTGCAGGGCGGCACGTTCTTCAACGAGGCCGTGTTGCGCGCGTTCGAGCGCATCTCCGGCGCACAGGTCACGTGTCCCGACATCGCGGGCATCATGGGTGCCTTCGGCGCGGCACTGCTCGCGCGCGACCGCTACCACGGCCAGGAGAGCACGATGCTCCCGCTCGAGGACATTGAAAAGCTCACCTACAAGACCTCGACCGCACGCTGCCAGGGCTGCCAGAACCACTGCATGCTCACCGTGAGCGTCTTCCCCGGCGGGCGGCGGCACATCAGCGGCAACCGCTGTGAAAAGGCCCTGCGCGGCGAGAGCAGCACGAAGCCAGGCGAGAATATTTTTGCTTACAAGCGCGAGCGCATGTTCGCCTATCCCCCGCTGGAGCCCGAAAACGCGCCGCGCGGCGAGATCGGCATTCCGCGCGTGCTGAATATGTACGAAAACTACCCCTACTGGGCGACGTTCTTCCGCAATCTGGGCTTCCGCGTCGTGCTCTCGCCCTTCTCCACGCGCGCACTCTATGAACTGGGCATGGAGAGCATCCCCTCGGAATCCGAGTGCTATCCCGCAAAGCTCGCCCACGGCCACGCCCAGTGGCTCATCGACCACGGCGTCAAGACCATCTTCCACCCCTGCGTGTTCTACGAGCATCAGGAGGTACCGGGTGCGCAGAACCATTTCAACTGCCCCATCGTCGTCTCGTATCCCGAGAATATCAAGAATAATGTCGAAGCCGTGACCGACGGCTCGGTGCAGTATCTTCGCCCCTTCCTCGCCTTTACGAGCGAGAAGATCGCGGCGGACCGCCTTGCCCGCTTCTGCAGGGAGGTCTGGAACATCCCCGAAAAGGAGGCGCGCCGCGCCGCGCACCTTGCGTGGGAGGAGCAGCGGCGGGCCAAGGCCGACGTCCGCACTGCGGGCGCGAAGGCGCTCGCCGATATGGAGAAAAACGGCGGCAGCGGTATCGTGCTGGCAGGACGCCCCTACCACGTCGACCCTGAAATCAACCACGGCATCCCCGAGCTTATTGCGGCCTACGGCCTGACAGTGCTGACCGAGGACTGCCTGCCCATCGACTTTACTCCCAAGCGCCCCGTGCGCGTGAACGACCAGTGGGTCTATCATTCCCGCCTTTACACCGCGGCGGAATTCGTCTGCGGGCGCGACGATCTTGAGCTCATCCAGCTCAATTCGTTCGGCTGCGGCCTCGACGCCGTCACGACCGACGAGGTCTGCGAGCTCTTGGAGCAGGGCGGCAAGCTTTACACCTGCCTCAAGATCGACGAGGTGAACAACCTCGGCGCGGTGCGTATCCGCATCCGCTCGCTGCTCGCCGCCGTCGCCATGCGGCGCGAGCGCGGGATCCATTCGACCTCTCACGTACAGCCGTTCGAGCGCGTCTACTACACCAAGGAGATGCAGAAGCAGCACTACACCATCCTCGCCCCTCAGATGAGTCCCATCCACTTTGACCTCTTGGAGCCCATCTTCCGCCACTATGGCTACAACTTTGAGGTGCTGAAAAACGACGACCGCAACGCCATCGACGTCGGCCTCAAATATGTCAACAACGACGCCTGCTTCCCCTCGATCACGGCGGTCGGCCAGCTGATGGAGGCGGTGACCTCCGGCCGCTACGACACCGACCATCTCGCCCTCATCATGTCGCAGACCGGCGGCTGCTGCCGCGCGAGCAACTACATCGCTTTCATCCGCCGCGCGCTCAAGAAAGCCAGCCTCGAGCATATCCCCGTCATCTCGCTCAATGCAAACGGCATGGAGACGAACGAGGGTTTCCGCATTTCGCCGTCTCTGCTGCTGGATGCCGCACGCGGCATCGTGCTGGGCGATCTCTTCATGCGGTGCCTGTACCGCGTGCGCCCCTACGAGCTCGAAGAGGGCAGCGCGAACGCGCTGCACCGCAAGTGGCGTGACATCTGCATCGACTCGCTCACGAGCGCGCATCCGAAGTACAGCTATGCACAGCTCTGCCGCGGCATCGTGGAGGACTTTGACCGCTTCCCCATTGATGAGACTCTCAAAAAGCCGCGCGTCGGCATCGTCGGCGAGATCCTCGTCAAGTATATGCCGCTTGCGAACAACCACCTTGTCGAACTTTTGGAACGTGAGGGCGCGGAGGCGGTCGTGCCCGACCTTCTCGACTTCTTCGCCGCGACCATTTATGAGCAGGATTACAAGCACACGCACCTCGGCAAGGGCTGGACTGCCTCGACGGTCGCCAAGGTCGGCATTCCCGCGCTCCAGCGGATGCGCCGCCCGGCTATCGAGGCGCTGAAGGCCAGCAAGCGCTTTGACGCGCCCCAGCCCATCGGGCATATCGCTGACCTCGCCAAGCCCTTCCTCTCGATCGGCAACCAATACGGCGAGGGTTGGTTCCTAGCGGGCGAGATGGCGGAGCTCATCACCTCCGGCACACCGAACATCGTGTGCATTCAGCCGTTCGCGTGCCTGCCGAACCACGTAGTCGGCAAGGGCGTCATCAAGGCGCTGCGCGCGGCCTATCCCGGTGCGAACATCGTCGCCGTGGACTACGACCCCGGCGCGAGCGAGGTCAACCAGCTCAACCGCATCAAGCTGATGCTCACCTCGGCCCAGCGCGCGCTGCACGCAGGAGAGCCGAAGGACGAGGAGGCCTCCCTCTCCCCTACCGAACCGGAGGATATGCGCGAGCCTGCTGCCGTTTGATGGCAAAATCCGAAAAATAGGCTTGCTTTTCCGCACTTTCTATGGTACTATGAGTACCTGTGAATATAGCGTGATCGTCACGTTCAACAATTTGGAGGTTTTCAACATGACTTTATTCATTACGATTCTTCAGCTTCTCTGCGGTTTGATCGTCATCGGCATTGTCCTCTTCCAGAGCGGCAAGTCCGCCGGTCTGAGCGGTGCGATCGGCGGCGTTGCCGATTCCTTCATGGCCAAGAACAAGGCCAAGAGCACGGATGCCCGTCTTGCGCGTGCCACCAAGTGGGTCGGCGCTGCGTTCATCGTCCTGACGCTCGTGCTGAACATGCTGTAATATCCCGTTTTGCGATAAAAAGCGCCGAAGCATTGCTTCGGCGCTTTTTTGCTGCCTATGGGCATGACGCTGCTACCTGCCGACGCAGCACCTCTCCTGACATGGATCGAATAACGACCGCTGTGCGGTCTCCCGTGCCGTTCCTCCCTCTTTCAAATTTGGATAGTAAAAAGCCCTTTTGTATGGTTTCGCGATCTACCACACAAAAGGGCTTTTTATTTGTATTCAGCTATCGGCTGCGAAGGCTGGCTTACACCAGCTCGATCATCGCAGTTTCCGCAGCGTCGCCGCGGCGGACGCCGGTGCGAACGATACGGGTATAGCCGCCGTTGC
>URXY01000035.1 GCA_900552015.1 uncultured Eubacteriales bacterium
CTTGGGGTTCTTTTTCTTTCTGGATGCTATCATAGCACGGGAACAAACTTTGTCAATAGATTTATATAAAAATGCTTACGAATTATATGCGAATTTACACGGAGTTCATAATTGCGAAGGAAGCGGAAAAAGGGAAAAGCCGCAATGAATTTCACTGCGGCTTTTCCCTTTTGAGAGATATGAGAGATGAGAGAATAGCAAATTTACAGCAGGCCCTGCAGCAGGATGATGACGATCAGGATCGGCAGCACCCACTGGAAATAGGGCTTGAGCTTGGGCGAGATCTTGATGCCATCGCCCTTGTTGATCTCGGCAAGGTACTTGTCAAAGCCCCAGCCCCACTTGGTGACGCAGAAGAGGAGGTAGACAAGAGAGCCGATGGGCAGCAGGAGGTTGCTCACGAGGAAGTCCTCGCTGTCGAGCACGTCCTTGCCGGGGATGGGATGGAAGTCGCTCCAGATGTTGTAGCCGAAGACGCAGGGAAGGCTCAAAAGCGCGATGAGCACGCAGTTGATGAGCACTGCCTTTTTGCGGCTCCAGCCGAAGGTATCCATGCAGACGGCGAGGATGTTTTCAAAGACCGCAAGCACTGTCGACATGCTGGCAAAGATCATGAAGAGGAAGAAGAGCGTGCCCCAGAAGCGGCCGCCCGCCATGTTGACAAAAACAGGCGGCAGGGTCTGGAAGATCAGCGCGGGGCCCTCTCCGGGCGCAACGTCGAAGGTAAAGCACGCGGGGAAGATGATCGTGCCGGCCATGAGCGCAACGAACGTATCGAGCGCGCAGATGCGGATGGACTCACCGGCGAGGGTGTGATCGTCGGACATGTAGCTGCCGAAGATCTCCATCGCCGCAATGCCGAGCGAGAGGGTGAAGAAGGCCTGATTCATCGCATCGGTGATGAGGCTGCGCAGGCCGTTTTCGCGGATGGAATCGAGCGAGGGGAGCAGGTAGAACTTCATGCCCTCCGCCGCGCCGGAGAGCGTCAGGCTGTGACCGGCGAGAATGAGGATGAGCGCGAGCAGCGCGAGCATCATGACCTTGGACACGCGCTCAAGGCCCTTTTGCAGGCCGAACGAGCAGACGATGAAGCCGACGATGACGACGGCGACCGCTAAAATGCCCATTTCGACCGGATCAGATAGGAGTTGTCCGAACACGGCGGACGCTTCCTCTGCGGGCAT
Source organism: uncultured Eubacteriales bacterium (assembly GCA_900552015.1). Lineage (GTDB taxonomy): Bacteria > Bacillota > Clostridia > Oscillospirales > Oscillospiraceae > Hominicoprocola. Next base: position 1,185 of record URXY01000035.1, read on the forward strand.
ACCGGCGTAGAACTTGCCGGTCAGGAACCTGCCAAAGTAGCTCACCATCCAGCCGGAAACGGTCGTGTAGTACATCATTAAGAGGTAGCAGCCGATTAGGCAGAACCAGCCGTGGATATGCCACTTAGACTTGGGCTTTTCGAGCGTCTTGTAGGCGAGGATCGCGCTCTTGCGGCTCGCACGGCCGACGGCCAGCTCCATCGTCAGCACGGGAACGCCCATGATGAGCAGGCACAGGATGTAAAAGAGAACAAAATAGCCGCCGCCATTTTTGCCCGTCACATAGGGGAAGCGCCAGACATTGCCGATGCCGATGGCGCAGCCCGCGCTGACAAGCAAGAAGCCCAGGCGGGAGCGGAAGGATTCGCGTTTCATGTCAAATGACCTCACTTATGAATGTTTTGTAAACGATGTGCTTATCTTACTGCAGGAAGAAGGGGTTTACAAGAGCAGTTCCTTGATGATAAAATAAGAAAAACTTATGTTACGAGAGGATATATTCATGAATCGGAATCAACTGCGCTATTTTGTGGCCGCGGCGGAGCACTTGAGCTTCACAAAGGCGGCGGAGCAGTATTACATCTCGCAGACTGCGGTGACGCAGCAGATACAGCAGCTTGAGCAGACGCTCGGCTGCGAGCTCTTTGACCGCAGCACGCGCCCCGTGAGCCTGACGAGCGCAGGAAAGTCGTTTCTTTTGGACGCGAAAGCGATCCTGGAGCGCATGAGCCGCGCGCAGGAGCGCGTGCACGACGCGGCGACGGGTCTGACCGGCACGCTGCGCGTCGGCTACGTGCGCGGCTACGAGCGTAGCGACCTCTCGATCCTGATGCGCCACTTCCACCAGAAAAACGGCAACGTGCTCATCTCGTTCTACCGCTGCTCGACGGATGTGCTGGCCGCAGGTTTACTCCATCAGGAGTATGACATCGTCTTTACCTGGGATTCGACAAATCTGCGCACGCAGGAGGGCGTCGCGTTCCAGACGGTCGAAAAGGCGCGGCTCGTTGTCGCGCTTTACGCGGGTCATCCGCTTGCGCAGCGCCGCCAGCTCACACGGCAAGAGCTGCGCGGGGAGAACATCTTATATATGTCGCCCGACGCTGCGCCCGATTCCTACGGCGACGCCTTTTTCATGCAGCGCCACGCCGAGGCGGGCTATAAGCCGAATATTCTCTTCCGCTCAGCGGACACGGAGAGTATTTTAATGATGGTCGCGGCGGAGGAGGGCATCTCACTCCTGCCCGACTACTGCACCGACCGACTCTACAATGCTGACAATCTGGTTTTCGTCCCGCTCGTGGGCGAAGGGGAGGAGGAAGAGATCATCGCCGCCTGGCAGAGCGGCAACTCAAACCCTGCGCTCAAACGATTTTTGACCGAACTTAGCGAAACGACGCCGCCTTATTGATGGGCGGCGTCGTTTTTTGCATTTTACAGGGGGAAAAGCAATGAGAGACCTGTTAAGCGCAAGTAAAAACGGTTTTTCACTGAAAATGATAAAAATATCAGATATCTTGCAGAAAAACGCAGAAATTCGGAACTTTCCAAAACGGAAAGAAGTCGAGCAAAAAATGTCATTGCTAAAACCGATTCAAACCGTTCCAAACGAAAGAAAATTCGATTTGATGTGGAGATCGATTCAGTGTTATAGTCAGGTCTGCACGTAAATTCGAAAAAAAGGAGCACTGCCATGATCACAATGGGCATCGATTCCGGCTCTGCCATGACCAAGGCGGCGCTGTTTGACGGCGAAAAGATCATCGCCTGCCGCATGGAGCCGAGCGGCACCAATCCCGGTCAGGTGATGCGCCGGTTATATGAAGAGATGAAGACGGAGGACACCGCCTTCGTTGTTGCGACCGGCTATGGCCGCGAGCTGCTGCCCGAGGCGGACAAGGTCATCACCGAGATCACCTGCCACGGTGCGGGCGCGGCATTCCTCTGCCCGGGCTGCGATACGGTCATCGACATCGGCGGGCAAGACAGCAAGGTCATCCTGCTCAATGAAGCGGGGCAGGTCTGTGACTTTCTGATGAACGACAAATGCGCGGCCGGAACAGGCCGCTTCCTTGAAATGACGATGGCGCGCGTCGGCAGCGACATCGCGAAGATCGATGAATTCGTCGCGGGCGCGTCGCCCGTGACCATCAATAGTATGTGCGCCGTCTTTGCCGAGAGCGAGATCATCGGTCTTCTCGCGCAGGAGACGCCGCCGGGCGATATCGTCCTTGGCTGCATCCACTCCATCTGCCGCCGCACGGCGGTCTTTGCGCAGAAGCTCGCGCCGCAGAAGCCGCGCGTCTTCTTCTCCGGCGGCCTTGCCCAGTCGGAGACCATCCGCACCGCGCTCGCTCAGTACCTCGGCACGCAGGACGTGCAGACCCATCCGCTCAGCCAGTACAACGGCGCCATCGGCGCGGCGGTGCTCGGCTACCGCAAGGCGAAAAGATAAGGTTCAGACCCCGCATATCGCGGAGAAGATAAAGACTTTCGGATAAACCGGATTAGAAAGGAAACATTTCACCATGGTAGAACTTAAGAAAGATTTACCGGCTATGTTTGAGGAATTCGCGGACCAGCGCCGCAACTCCTTCCTGGCCATCAAGAAGCTCAAGGATGAGGGAACGCCGGTCGTCGGCGTGTTCTGCACGTATCTGCCCAAGGAGATCGCGAACGCGATGGGCGCTGCCGTGGTGGGACTGTGCTCCGTCTCCGACGAGACCATTCCCGACGCGGAAAAGGATCTGCCGCGCAACCTGTGCCCGCTCATCAAGTCGAGCTACGGCTTTGCCAAGACGGATAAGTGCCCATTCTTCTACTTCTCCGATCTCGTCGTCGGCGAGACGACCTGCGATGGCAAGAAGAAGATGTACGAGCTGCTCGCCGAGTTCAAGCCCGTCTACGTCATCGAACTGCCCAACCGCCAGTCGGAGGAGGGCATTGCGATGTACCGCCGCGAGATCATCCGCTTTAAGGAAAAGCTCGAGCAGCAGTTTGAGACCACCATCACCGAAGAGGCTATCCGCCACCAGATCCACTTGCGCAACGAGGTGACCAAGTCCTTGCTGCGCCTGCAGTACCTGATGACGAACGACCCTGCGCCCGTCAGCGGCCTTGACATCGTCAACACCTCTTACGGCAGCGGCTTCAACATGGATGTCGAGTCTCTGCCCGGCCGCATCAATGAGATGGCCGATATGATCGAAGCCGACTATGCCGCGGGCAAGAACGTGGGCAAGAAGCCCCGTATCCTCGTCACCGGTTCGCCCTCCGGCGGTGCGGCGCTCAAGGTCATCCGCGCCATCGAGGACAGCGGCGCGGTCGTGGTCGCGTTTGAAAACTGCAGCGGCCTGAAGTCTATGCTGCTGACCGACGAGGAGGATCCCGACGTCTACGACGCGCTCGCGCGCCGCTACATGGGCATCGGCTGCTCCTGCATGTCCCCCAACCCCAACCGCCTTGCGATGCTCGACCGCCTGATCGATGAGTTCAAGGTCGACGGCGTTGTCGACGTCATCCTGCAGGCCTGCCACACCTACAACGTGGAGACCGGCCTTGTCGGCAAGCTCGTCAAGGAAAAGAAGGGCATCCCCTACGCCGTGGTCGAGACCGACTACTCCCAGGCCGATGTCGGCCAGATCAAGACCCGCATGGCCGCGTTCATCGAAATGCTCTAAGCCTGAAGAGGGTGGGAGAGAACATGAAATTTGATTTTACGACCATCTACGACCGGCGCGGCAAGGACGCTATGGCCGTTGACGCCGTGGAAAAGATACCGACGTTCCAGCCGAACGAAGGCTTCGACGCGATCCCCATGTGGGTCGCGGATATGAACTTTGCCACGGCTCCGTCGGTCAATGCGGAGATCGCCAAGCGCATCGAGCACCCGCTCTACGGCTATTACATGACACCGGACGAGTATTACGACGCCATCATCCGCTGGCACGAGACGCGCAATGGCGTGACGGGCCTTGAAAAAGAGCACATCGGCTATGAAAACGGTGTGCTCGGCGGCCTGATGAGCGCGCTGAACGCGGTTTGTGCCCGCGGCGACAAGGTGCTCGTGCACGCGCCGACGTACATTGGCTTCACCGGCTCCATCGAAAATGCCGGTTACCATATCGTCACGAGCGACCTCAAGCAGGACCGCTACGGGATATGGCGCATGGACTTTTTCGACATGGAGATGAAGATCAAAAAGAATGACATCCGTGCCGTCGTCTTCTGCTCGCCGCATAACCCCACGGGCCGCGTGTGGGAGAGGGAAGAGCTCGAACAGTTTATGGACATGGCGCAGCGATTGAACGTCGCGGTCATTTCTGATGAGATATGGTCGGATCTCACGCTGCGCGGCTACAAGCATATTCCGCTCCAGTCCGTCTCCGAGGATGCGAGAAACCGCACCATCGCGCTCTACGCGCCATCGAAGACCTTCAACCTTGCGGGCCTTATCGGCAGCTATCACATCATCTACAACGAAGCGCTGCACAAGCGCGTCAAGAAGGAAGCGAGCACCTGCCACTATAACAGCATGAACGTGCTCTCCATGCACGCGTTGATCGGCGCTTACAGCGACGAGGGCGCGCAGTGGGTGGACGAGCTGCGCGAGGTGCTCACGGCCAACGTGAAGTACGCCTGTAAGTTCATCCGCAAAAACTTCAAGGGCGTAAACGTCCAGCAGCCGGAAGGCACCTATATGCTCTTTCTTGATTGCGAGGGGTACTGCAAGAGGAGCGGACGCTCGCTCGACGAGGTCAAAAAGGCCGGTTACGAGGTCGGCGTCATCTGGCAGGACGGCCGCCCCTTCCACGGACCGCACCACATCCGCATGAACCTCGCGCTGCCCACCGCGCGCGTGGAGGAAGCGATGCAGCGGCTCAAGGACTATGTGTTCGTGTAACAAGTAGAGACGGTTTGCCCCATTGGGCAAATGTTTCGATAAAGAAAACCAAAAAACAAGGAGAAATAGCATGAAGAACATTCGCAAGTTCCTTTGCCTTGCTCTGGCCCTCATCATGGTCCTGAGCCTGGCGGCCTGCGGCAGCAAGAGCGACGATGCCCAGGACAACAACGATGACGCTCAGCAGACGGCCGGCCAGCCTATCGAGGGCGGCACCTTCGTCTATGCGATCGAAGAGCCCATCACGTCCCTGAACTGGTACAACAACAACTCCACCGACCTCGGCAAGCAGGTCTTCTCGAACCTGTATGACCCGATGTGGAAGAACAACGCCGACGGTTCTCTTGACTACCGCCTGGCCAAGAATGTCGACATCAGCGAGGACGGCACCACCTACACACTGACCCTCCGCGACGATATTTACTGGAGCGACGGTGAGAAGATCACCACCGACGACATCGTCTTCACGCTCGATACCCTTGTCGAGCCCGAGGTCGCGCCCAGCACCGCCTCCGGCTACAAGGTCGACGGTGAGTTCTGCTCCTATGAGAAGGTGAGCGACACCGAGATCGTCTTCACCATCGGCCGCGCCTCCAACCTCTTCAAGAAGGCCCTCGGCGCGCTGTATGTCCTGCCCGCGCACTGCTTTGAGGGCGTTGCCGCCACCGAGGTCCTGACCTGCGAGCAGAACGACACCATCGCTACCTCCGGTGCCTTCGTCGTCGATTCCTTCAACGTGGGCGAAAAGCTCGTGTGCGTCAAGAACGACAAGTACTACCGCACGCCTGCTCACATCGACGGCTTTGAGGTCCGCTGCGTCTCCGACGCCGGCACGCAGGAGATCGCTTTCCAGAACGGCGAACTCTCCATCTTCACCATCAGCAACGCTGAGACCCTTGCCAACTATAAGGACAACGAGAACTATCAGATCGTCTCCTATCCTGACGGCCGCATCACCTTCCTGCAGGTGAACCCCAACAGCGAGGCCATGTCCACCATGGAGGCCCGCGAGGCTGTCATCAGCGCGCTGAACCTCGATGAACTGGTCTACGGCACCTACGGTGACGAGGCTCTCTGCCGCACCGCGACGAGCATCCTCTCCACCGTCTCCATGTTCTACAACCCCGAGATCACCAACTATCAGCAGGATCTCGACAAGGCCAATGAGCTCATCGAGTCCACCGGTCTGAAGGATAAGACCATCAAGATCATCTATAACTCCGCCCGTGTCGGCCAGGAAGAGCTTGCCACCATGGTCAAGAGCCAGCTCGACGCCTTGGGTCTGAACGTCCAGATCGACTCCATGGAGACTGCCGCCTACTTCAAGGCCTATTTCTATGCCACCGACGCTTATGATATCGCCATCATGGGCAACGGTATGCTTGACGATCCCAGCGGCTTTGTCGGACTCTTCGCCCACACCCGCTCCGGCGCCAATATGTACACCACCGACGAAGTGGATGACCTGTGGGTCCAGCTCGACAGCGAGATGGATCCTGCTGTCCGCCAGACCATCATGGACGAGGCGATCCTCGCACTCAAGGATTGCTGGTCCTGCGTCCCCGTGCTGGATACCAACTATGTCTGCGCCGCCCAGACCAACATCGGCGGCTTTGAGAACACCGACCGCCTGACTGATCTCACGCAGATCTACTTCATCGGCTGATCGGATTTTGGAAGCGACAGGCAATGGCGTGGAGAGTTTCTCCACGCTGTTGTTCTATCCCGCCGTGCGCGGCGGGTAAGTGCCTCCGCGATTTCCGCTGCAACCATGTTCGCCGCGATGAGGAGCAGTGATCCATGAAAAAATATCTTTTGACTCGCATTGCCGTTGCACTGCCGGTCATCCTGCTGGTGTCGGTGCTGTCGTTCCTGCTGGTGTTTCTTGCGCCCGGCGACCCTGCCGCACAGTACCGCACGCTCGAAATGACGGACGAAGAGTATGAGCAGCTCAAAACAGAGCTCGGCTACAACGACCCCGTCATCGTGCAGTATGGCCGCTGGCTCAACAAGGTGGTGCACGGCGATTTCGGCGTGTCCACCAGTAGCCATACGAAGGTCTGGCCGCTCATCAAAGCAAAGCTACCCGCGACCGTCGGCCTGATGCTCGCCTCCATCGTCTTTTCCCTTGTGGTGGCTATCCCGCTGGGGATGCTTGCGGGGTGCTTTGAGGACTCCGTATTCGACAAAGTGACCAACGCCCTCCATTACGCGGCGATCTCCGTGCCGTCGTTTTGGTTCGCCATCATGCTGATGATCCTATTCTCGCTCAAACTCGGCTGGCTGCCGGGCTCGGGAATGCGAACGACAGGCGTACATACGCTCTGGGACCTCACCAAGCACGCTATCATGCCGGTCGTGGTCCTCAGCATCGGCAAGATATCCATTTACGCCCGCTATGTCCGCGCCGCGACTGTCCAGCAGATGTCGGAGGATTACGTTCTCTTCGCCATCTCCAAGGGCGCGAGCAGGGCGTATATCCTCTTCCGCCATGTGCTCAAAAACTGCCTGCTGCCGGTGATCACGCTCGTTGGCATGAACCTCGGCAGCCTTGTCTCCGGTGCGTACATCGTCGAATCCATCTTCGGCTGGCCGGGCCTCGGCACGACGGGCATGAGCGCCATCTATTCGCGCGATTACAACATGATCATGGGTACGACGATGCTCTCGTGCCTGATGCTGGTGCTGGGCAATCTGATCGCCGACGTGTGCTATTCGTTCGCAGACCCGCGTATCAAGGCCATGCGAGGTGAGAAACGATGAAGAAGACGAACAAGAGCAAGCGCACACTGATCCTTAGTTGCGCCGTGCTGCTGCTCATCATCATCGCGTCACTTTTGGCGCCGCTCTCGCCCTATGACCCCAACGCCATCAACACCCTCGAAAAATTCCTTTCGCCCTCGGCCGCTCACTGGCTGGGGACCGATAACTTCGGCCGCGACACCTTCACCCGCATTCTCTATGGCGGGCGCGTGTCGCTGATGGTCGGCTTTTTGTCGATGCTCGTCTCCATCGTCTTCGGCACGGTCTACGGCATCGTCAGCGGCGTGTCGGGCAAGGTCGTGGACGGCATCATGATGCGCATCGTCGATATTCTGATGTCTGTTCCGAGTTTTCTCATCATCATCACGCTCAATATCTACATGAATGCAGGCATCAAAACGCTCGTCGTCACCATCGGCTTGTTCTCGTGGATGGGCGTTGCGCGCATCGTGCGCGCAGAGGTGCTGAGCCTGCGCGAGCGCGACTTCATCCTCGCGTCCGAGGGCCTCGGCGCGGGAAAGCTCTGGGTCATCTCCAGACACTTTATCAAAAATGTGCTCTCGTCGGTGCTCGTGGCGTCGACGAACAGCATCGCCTCGGCGATCCTAACGGAGTCATCGCTGAGCTACCTCGGCTTCGGCATCACGATACCGAACGCCTCGTGGGGCGGTATGCTCGAGGGCGCACAGACCTATATCCTGACGCATCCGATGCTCGCAGTCTATCCTGGCGCCTGCATCCTCATCACCGTTTTGTCGTTCAACGTGCTCGGCAACGCCATTCGTCGCAGCTACGGTTCAGGGAGGTAAGAGATGAGCTTATATGAGATCGAAAATCTGCACATCCATTTCCCGACCAGGCGCGGCATGGTGGAGGCGGTGCGCGGCGTGTCGTTTGATATCCGCGAAAACGAGTGCGTGGCGCTCGTGGGCGAATCCGGCTGCGGCAAATCCGTCACCGCGCGCTCGCTGATGGGGCTGACGCAGGTCACGGGCGGCAAGTGCCTGCCCGGCAGCGAAATTCGCTATCAGGGGGAGAATATCCTCGCCTTCAGCGAAAAGCAGTGGCGCGATTATCGCGGCCGCTCCGCCGCAATGATCTTTCAGGACGCGATGACTGCGCTGAACCCCACCATGCGCATCGGCAGGCAGATCGCCGAATGCTATACCTTCCACCAGAAGATCAGCCGCAAGGAGGCGATGGATCGCGCCGTCGAGATGCTGCGCGAGGTCGGCATCGCCAGCCCAGAGGATGCGGCGCGCCGCTATCCGCACGAGCTGTCGGGCGGTATGCGCCAGCGTGTGATGATCGCCTCTGCGCTCGCGTGCAAGCCGTCGCTGCTCATCGCCGACGAGCCAACGACGGCGCTGGATGTGACCATTCAGGCCCAGATCCTTGAGCTCATCGGGCAGATGAAGGAGCGCGAGAAGGCGGCAGTCCTGCTCATCACGCATGATATGGGCGTGGTCGCGGGCCTTGCCCAGCGCATCGTCATCATGTATGCCGGCTGTGTTGTCGAGACCGGCACGACCGATGAGATATTCTATCACGCCGAGCACCCCTACACGCGGGGATTGCAGAAGGCTTCGCCCCGTCTCGATGAGATGGGCGAGGGGAGGCTCTATACCATCAATGGCACGCCGCCCGAGCTCATCGACCCCGCGCCCGGCTGTCCCTTCGCCGACCGCTGCCCGGAGGCGACGGAGCAGTGCCGCCGCGAGATGCCGCAGCGCAGAAGCATTTCCGAGACCCATTCGGTGGCCTGCCACCACGCAAAGGAGGCGATGTGATGGACCAGCCGATCTTGGATGTTCAGCATCTCAAAAAGTATTTCCGCATGGGCAAGAAGCAGCTCAAAGCGGTGGATGATGTGAGCTTTTCCGTTTCCGAGGGCGAGATACTCGGCATCGTGGGCGAGTCCGGCTGCGGCAAGACTACCTGCGGCCGTACGGCCATCGGCCTTTACAGCAAAACGGGCGGACAGTCGCTCTACAAGGGCAAGGACGTGCATGCCCTGCGCGGCGCGGCACGCAAGCAGTTCTGCTGCGAGGTGCAGACCATCTTCCAGGACCCTTACGCCTCGCTCGACCCGAAGAATAAGGTCGTCGACCTCATCGCCGAGGGCATGGACATCCACAAGCTCTGCGAAAGCGCTGCCGAGCGCCGCGAACGCGTGGAGCACCTGATGGAGCAGGTCGGGCTGAACCCGCTGTGGGTGGACCGCTATCCTTATGAGTTCTCCGGCGGTATGCGCCAGCGCATCGGCATTGCCCGTGCGCTCGCGGTGGACCCGAAGCTTCTTCTCTGCGACGAGCCCATCTCGGCGCTGGATGTTTCCATTCAGGCGCAGATCGTGAACCTGCTGATGGACCTGCGCGAGCAGAATGGGCTGACGTATCTTCTCATCTCGCATGACCTTTCGATGGTCAAGCACGTGTCCGACCGCATTCTTGTCATGTACCTCGGCGAGGTCGTAGAGGAGAGCGGCGCGGACGAGCTGTACGCGCAGCCGCTGCACCCGTATACGAAGGCGCTCATCTCGGCCATCCCCATCCCAGATCCGAAGGTGGAGCGCGCGCGTCAGCGTATCGTGCTCGAAGGGCAGGTGCCAAGCCCGGTCGACCCGCCCGCGGGCTGCCGCTTTGCCGGGCGCTGCCCGCGCGCCTGCGACCGCTGCCGCGAGAGCAAGCCCGAGCTCAGAGAGCTCGCGCCGGGACACCGTGTGGCGTGTCACCTCTACGACTGAGCGGGCTTTCAGCAAAGACAGAATATACGATAGCAAAGAAAAAAGGACTCTCTTTCGAGAGTCCTTTTTTTGTATGCGGACTTTGGCTCAGTTCAGGAAGTCCTTGAGCTTTTTGCTGCGGCTGGGGTGACGGAGCTTGCGCAGCGCCTTGGCTTCGATCTGGCGGATGCGCTCACGCGTGACATTGAACTCCTTGCCGACCTCCTCGAGCGTGCGGGGACGGCCGTCCTCGATGCCGAAGCGGAGCTTTAAGACCTTCTCCTCGCGCGGCGTGAGGGTGGAGAGTACATCGACAAGCTGCTCCTGCAAGAGCGTGAAGGACGCGGCCTCGCTCGGCTCGCTTGCGCCCTCGTCGGGGATGAAGTCGCCAAGGTGGCTGTCCTCCTCTTCGCCGATCGGCGTTTCGAGGGAGACGGGCTCCTGCGCGATCTTCAGGATCTCGCGCACCTTGTCGACGGGCATATCCATCTCGGCGGCGATCTCCTCGGGAGAGGGATCGTGGCCCAGCTCCTGCAAAAGCTGGCGGGAGACGCGAATGACCTTGTTGATGGTTTCCACCATGTGCACGGGGATGCGGATGGTGCGCGCCTGGTCGGCGATGGCGCGGGTGATGGCCTGACGGATCCACCACGTTGCATAGGTCGAGAACTTGTAGCCCTTGGTGTAGTCGAACTTCTCAACGGCCTTGATGAGGCCGAGGTTGCCCTCCTGGATGAGGTCGAGGAAGAGCATGCCGCGGCCCACATAGCGCTTGGCGATGGACACGACGAGACGCAGGTTCGCCTCGGCAAGACGCTGCTTGGACCGCTCGCCCTTTTTCACGGCGGCCTTGAGCGCTTTGAGTTCCTCGGGGCTCAGGACCGTGCCATTTTTCTCGGCTTCGTCGAGCTTCTGCTGCGCCTCAACGCCGGCGGACATATCGGTCGCGAGGGAGATCTCCTCGTCCGCCGACAGAAGGGAGACCTTACCGATCTCCTTGAGGTACATACGCACGGGGTCGTCGGTCGAGAAGCTGTCGACCAGCTCATTCGGGTCGACGAGCTCCTCCTCTTCGATCTCGGCGATCTCCTCCATCGGCGGCTCGATGTCGTCGATGCTGTTGTCGATGGCCTCAGCGGTGCCGATGTCGATGCCGAGCGTTTCGAGCGAGTCGTAGATCTGGTCGAGCTGCTCGCTTTCGAGATTCATCTCGTCGATGGTCTCCATGAGGTCGTTCGAGCTGAGCTTGCCCTTGGCCTTGCCCTTGGCAAAGATATCCATGAGCTTCTCGCTGCTCTGCAGCAGCGCCGCGGCGGGCAGGGAGGCGACCAGCTTTTCGTCCAGCGGCGGGAACTTTTCGGCGGGCTTCTCCGGCTGTGCGGCTTCTTCGGCGGCTTTTTTTGCCGCGGCGGCCTTCTTCGCCTTCTTCGGCAGCTTGATCTCTTCAAAATCTGCCTCGGCGAGCAGTGCGTTGGCCTGCTCCTCCAGCTCTTTACTGGTCAACTGTTTTTCTTCCATGGTTGCTTTCCTCCGTTACCCTTGTATTTATTCTTTTCCATGGCGGCAGCAAGGGGGTCTTCGCCTGCCGCCGCACGCTTGTGCGCCTGTTCTAAGATGATGGCGCTGTAATCCCTGAGTGCCTGCGCGCCGTTTTTGACCGACTCCGGCTTTTGCAGGATGCCGATCAGATGGTTGATCTCTTCCTGCGTGAACGACTCCGCAAGCGCGGGAATATTGGTTTGTCCTGTGCGCGAGAGCTGCTCGCGCAGGGCGGTAAACAATCTGCCGAGCAGGGGAGAGGAGAAGTCCTCTTCCCGGATCGGCGGATTCTCGCCAAAGAGGGAATCGTCCAGCGTCAAAAGCCGCAGCACGCCTTCTTCGGCGAGCGCCGAGCGAAGGTCGGTGTAGCGGATCGACCGCTCGCGCGGCTGGGCGGACGCCGCGGGATTCAGGTCCCGCCGCTCCTGCTCGCGCTTTTCCTTGTAGCGGGCGCGTTTTCGCGCGCGCTCGACCTCAAGCTTCATCGCGTCGGGCGTGATGCCTGCGGCCTCGGACGCGCGCACGGTGTAAATTTCGCGCTCAACCGCGTTCGGCACTGTGGAGAGCAATCCTGCTGCCGCTTCGGCAAAGCCGATACGTCCCTCGTCGCTTTTGAGGTCGAACTTTGACTTGAGCTGTGCCATGCGGAAGTCCATCCCGCTCTCGCTGCCGGAAAGCAGATGCTCAAAGGCGTCCTTACCCTGAAACTTGATGAAATCGTCCGCGTCCTGCTTGATGTACTGCCCGTCCACGAGGCGCTTGGGAAGCTCAAGCACCTTGACCTGAAAATCGGTGTTGTTCAAAAGCGTCAGCGCCTTCTGCGTGGCGATCTTTCCAGCGTCGTCATTGTCGTAGCAGAGCACGAGCTCCTTCGTATAGCGGCTGAGAAGCTGCAATTGCTCGCTCGTGAGCGCCGTGCCCATCGAGGCGCAGGCGTTGTCAAATCCCGCCTGATGGAGCATCACAACGTCGATGTTGCCCTCGACTAAAATGATGTTGCTGCGCTTGCTCTTTTTGGCAAGGTTCAACCCGTACAAAACGCGCCGCTTGCTGTAAACGATCGTCTCGGGCGTGTTCATGTACTTTGCGCCGGGATCGTCCTTGCTGATGATGCGCCCGCCGAAGCCCAGTACATCGCCGCGCACGTCAATGATGGGAAAGATGAGGCGCTTTCGGAACTTGTCGTACAGTCCGCCGTTTTTCCCCCGGATCGAAAGACCGGAGGCGAGCAGTTCGCCGTCGCCGTAGCCCTTTTTGCGCATGGTATCGGTGAGCAACGTCCACTCGTCCGCCGAGGCACCGAGGCCGAAGTTCGTTGCATTGCGCCGCGTGATCTTGCGGTTTTTCATATACTCGAGCACCGGCGCGCCCTTGGGCGAGTAGAGCTGCTCGTAGTAAAAGCGCGCCGCGTCGCGGTTGAGCGACAGGATGCGCGAACGCAGCCGGCTCTCGTCGCTGTGCTCTTCTTCCGGCACGGGCATGTTCGCGCGCCGTGCGAGAAAGCGCACCGCATCGGGGAAGGAAAGGTTCTCCTCCTCCATGATGAAGTTGATGACGCCGCCGCCTTTTTTGCAGCCGAAGCAGTAGCACAGCTGCTTGTCCGGCAGCACGTGGAACGACGGCGTCTTTTCGCTGTGAAAGGGGCAGCAGCCCCACAGACTCCCGCCGCGCGGCTGGAGCGAGACATAATTGCTGACAACGTCGACAATGTCGTTGCGGGCGATGAGCTCGTCCAAAAACTGACGGTCAAAGGCCATGGCGTCCTCCTTTCTCCTGCGTAAGAGGCGGTGTGTCGCTCCTGACAAAGTATATATACGCCGAAAAATGATTTTTCCCTCTTTTTTGCAAAAAAATTTTTGAAATCTTTTTGAGCGGCTGAAAAGGTGTTTGGTTTGACAGCTCTTCGCCTGCTGCGCTATAATGGCCACAAAAGGATAGGAAGAGGGGGAACGGACACGATGGATATTCGGCTGTATGCGCTTGAGTTGGCTCGTCCGCTGCGTGCAGATGAGCGGGAGCGTTTGCTCGCACATCTGCCGTATTCCCTGCGCGAGAGGCTCGCACAGAAAGCACCGATGAAGCGCGACGACTCTCTCTGCGCCTATGCCTCGCTACACTTTGCGCTCCATGACCTTCGCGACTGGGAGACGCTGCCGTACATGGCTTACAGCGAGCACGGCAAGCCGTATTTTCCCGCGCATCCGGACGTTCATTTCAGCCTGAGCCACACGCGCGGCGCTGCGCTGCTGGCTGTTCACAACGAGCCAATCGGCGCGGATATCGAGTGTCTTCGCCCTGTGAGCGGCGCGATGCGTACGCGCTTTCACGCGGCAAATGACGCCGGTTTCTGGCGCCTCTGGGTGCAGCGGGAGAGCCGCTGCAAGCGCGCGGGGATCAGCGCCGTCGCATTGCGGGACAGGGAAGTGCCGAGCTTCCCGAATGAGCGCGTTTTCGCGCTCGAACCGTTCCCCGACTACACCGCCAGCGTCTGTACCTGCTCTGACGCGGACGTTGACAAGCCAATATACCTTACAGTAAAAGAGCTCATATAAAAGGTTCCGAAGAAGTCTCTTCGGAACCTTTTTTGCTTGATTTTTTCTCTTACAGCTCCACGACGATGGGCTCGTGGTGCACTTTCGGCAGCAGCATATTTTTGACGTCGCTCGTTTTGAGCTTGATGGTCGAGGTGCAGAGGCACGGATGACAGGAGAAGTTCTCCGCCTCATAGACTTCTTTGTCGATGAGGAGCTGCACTCGGTTCTCTTCATCGTTCATCAGGCCGAGGATCGTCGCCGACCCCGGCGTGCAGTGCAGCAGCTCCCAAAGCTGCTCTTCCGGCGCGAACGACAGGCGGGCCGAGCCAATCTGATGGCTCAAGTCCTTCGTATGAAACGCCTTGTGCGGCGGCATACATAAAAGGTAGAAATTCGTCTTCTGCCGGTTGCAGAGGAAGAGGTTCTTGCACACGTCCACGCCGAGCACAGCGGAGACGTCGTCACATTTTTCCATCGTGTCGGCCAGCTCGTGTGTCACGCGGTCATAGTCGATGCCGAGGGAATCCAGAAAGTCGAACGCGGCCGTTTCCTGTGCGGGCAACTCGCCCTCAGGGCGGTAGTTGTGATAAACGGTGGAGATATCCATGATGCTTTATTTCTCTTCTTTCAGCAGTTTTTCGCCGGCCTTGAAAATGTCGCCCGCGCCGACGGTCAGGATGAGGTCGCCCGGGCAGGCGATGCGCGCGAGCGCGGCGGTCACCTTGTCGAGCGTGGGGCAGTAGACGGAGCCGGGGATCTCGCGGCAGAGGTCCATCGAGGAAATACCGATGGTGTTCTGCTCGCGCGCGGCGTAGATCTCCGCCAGCACGACCACGTCGGGCACGCGCAGTTCCTTGACAAAGTCGTCGAACAGCGCCTTTGTGCGCGTATAGGTGTGCGGCTGGAAGGCGCAGATGATGCGCTTGTAGGGCAGCGTCTTCGCCATTTCGAGCAACGCGTGCAGCTCGCCGGGGTGGTGGGCATAGTCATCGTAGACGTCCGCGCCGTGATAGCTGCCCTTGTACTCAAAGCGGCGGCCCGCGCCAGTGAACGTTGCAAGGCCGAGACCGACGGCCTCGCCGCTGACGCCGAGAAGATATGCGGCGCTCGCCGCGGCCAGTGCGTTCATCACGTTGTGCTTGCCGCCCACGCGCAGGGAAACATGAGCGTAGTAACTGCCGCGGATATAGATGTCAAAGCTCGGAAGCCCGTCCGTCCAGACGACGTTTTCCGCGCGGCACTGCGCGGCGGGATCGTCATAACTGAACCAGAAAATGGGTTGGGAGATGCCCTTGAGCGCATCGCGCGCGCCCTGATCGTCCATATTGGCGACAACATGTCCGCCGATGGGGACGAGCTCTGCAAAGCGGCGGAACGAGTGCTCCACATCCGCTAAGTCCTTGAAGAAGTCGAGATGGTCGGCTTCCACGTTCAAAATGACCGCGACGGTGGGGAAGAAGCTCAAAAACGAGTTGCAGTATTCGCAGCTCTCGGCGATGATCGTGTCGCCCTTGCCGACGCGATAGCCGGAATGGAGAAGCTGAAGCGTGCCGCCGATCATGACAGTCGGGTCCTTCTGCGCCGCCATGAAGATATGCGTCGCCATACTGGTCGTCGTGGTCTTGCCGTGCGTGCCGGAGATGCACAGGGCGTTTTTGTAGCCCTTCATGATCGCGCCCCAAGCCTGCGCGCGCTCGAAAACGGGGATGCCGCGCGTCACCGCGCCGGAGATCTCGGGGTTGTCGTCGTGGATGGCGGCGGTGCGGATGACAAAGTCGCACTCGCCAAGGTTGTCCGCCGCGTGGCCGATGGCCACGGGGATGCCGAGCGAGCGCAGATGCTCGACGGACGGGCCATCGTTCATGTCGCTGCCCTGGACCTTGAGGCCCATGCCGTGCAGCACCTCTGCCAGCGGGCTCATCGAAACGCCGCCGATACCGGCCAGATGCGCGCACTTGCCGGGGACGAGATAGGAGAAAATATCCTTCTGATTAGTCATTGTATCAAATCCTTTCCTTGTGCGGAGCACAGGAGATTTACTTTTTACGGATTTTCTATTATAATATACGTTTGATTGGAGTGCAATCCTAAAAACACGATTTTTGCGGAGGAACCGATGCGCCTTTTGCCGAAAGAAGTCGATACCGTCATTGTTGCGCTGCAAAGCGCGGGCTATTCACCGTACTTAGTTGGCGGCTGTGTGCGCGAGATGTTGCGCGGCAAAGCGCCGAGCGATTACGACATGACGTCCGACGCTCCGCCGCAGGAGGTGCTGCGTCTCTTCGGCGAGCGTGCGCATCCGACGGGCTTGCAGCACGGCACGGTGACGGTCGTGAGCGGGGGACTGCCCATCGAGCTCACGACCATGCGCCGCGACGGCGCGTACAAAGATAGCCGCCACCCCGATTCCGTGACCTTCGGCACGAGCATCGAAGAAGACCTTGCCCGCCGCGACTTTACGGTCAACGCCATCGCGCTGTCGCCAAACGGTACGCTCGTCGACCCATACGGCGGGCAGAAGGACTTGAACGCGAAAATTCTTCGCTGCGTCGGCGAGCCGAAGCGGCGATTTGAAGAGGACGCGCTGCGGATTCTGCGCCTTGTGCGCTTTTGTTCGGTGCTCGGCTTTTCCGCAGAAGATGAGACCGCCCGCGCCGCGCGCGAAGCGCGAGGGTCACTTGCCCACATCGCGCATGAGCGCGTGTACGCCGAGATGAACAAGCTCCTGCTTGGCGAGAACGTGGGGGAGACGCTTTTGGCCTTTCCTGATATTTTAGGCGTGCCGATCCCGGAAATTTTACCCTGCGTCGGCTTTGACCAGTGCAACTACCACCATTGTTTCGACGTCTGGGGACACACGGCGCGCGCTGTCGCCGCCGTGCCGCCAAAGCGAGAGCTTCGCTGGACGATGCTCTTTCATGACCTCGGCAAGCCCCGCTGCATGACCGTCGATGGGGACGGCGTTGGACACTTTTACGGTCACACAGACATTTCCGCACAGATGGCGGAGGACATCATGGCGCGGCTCCACTTTGAAAAGGCACTGCGCGACAGCGTTCGTGCGCAGCTCGAATGCTTCGACGATATGTTTCCGCCCGAGCGCGCGGCCATACACCGCGAGATGGCAAAGCGCGGCAGGGAGGTGACGGCAGATCTGCTGCTCACCAAGCGGGCGGACAATGCCGCCAAAGCCCCGGATGGCTTGGCGCGTGCGCAGGCGCCTTGGCTCGCGGCACAGAAGGTCTATGACGAGTTGATTGCTGAAAACGCCTGCTGTTCGATCCACGAGTTGGGCATCAACGGGAAAGACCTCGCCGTCCTCGGCTATCGCGGGCGTGAGATCGGCGCGGTGCTTGCACGGCTTCTGGATGAGGTCGCAGCGGAAAAACTCGAAAACACGCGTGAAGCGCTTTTGAAGCGCGCACAGCGCCTATGGCGCAGCGGCTTTGCGCGGCATACCATAAAATAAAAGAATGAACAAGTTGACCCGGAGGTAACAAATGGCAAATCTGATGGATTATCTGGACTGGCGCGGCGACCTGACGCTCGAGATATCACCGTTCAACGAGGTGGATGCGCTCATTTTGGCGGAGCTGAGCTTTGTCGACTTTGACGGCATCGTGCCGCCGCCCGAGCTTGGGCGCGGCCTGCCGCTCTGCGAGGCGGCGGAGGCGTTCTTCGCTCGCCACGGCGGAAAGGACGTCCCCATGGGCGTTTTAGTGCCGGACACCATTTCCAAGATGCTGCGAAAGCTGATGGTGAGCCCGCGCTTTCGCAATATGACCCTGAACGGCTACACGGACCTGCTCGATGACGCCATCGAGCAGCAGTTCGCGGCGCTCACGATCGACCTTGGCAACGGCAGCATTTATATCTCGTTCCGCGGCACGGACGATACCATCGTCGGCTGGAAGGAGGACCTCAACATGGGATTTTTAGAGGAAATTCCTTCGCAGAAGCAGGCAGTCGAATATGTCGCGCGCATCGCGCGGCAGTATGGCGATAGGACCATCCGCATCGGCGGCCATTCCAAGGGCGGCAACCTCGCCGTTTACAGCGCGGCGAAGAGCATCGGTGAGATCCAGGAGCGCATCGTCGCTATCCACAATAACGACGGCCCCGGCTTTGCCTGGGACATCAGCGAAACGCCCGGCCACAAGCGCATCGCGAGCCGTATCCATACCATCCTGCCACAGACGTCCGTCGTCGGGATGCTCATGGAGCATGAAAAACGCTATCAGGTCGTCTACTCGACCTACGACGGCCTTTATCAGCACGACGGCTTTTCCTGGGAGGTCAAGGGAACGCAGTTCGTCCATCTTGACGATTTCTCCCGCGAGGGCAAGCTCGTCGATGAAACGCTCTCGTCCTGGGCCGATTCACTCAACACCCAGCAGCGCGAGGCGCTGGCCGAAGCGCTCTACAGCGTCTTCACCGCGACAGGTGCGAAGACGCTCAGCGAGCTCACCGAGGAAAAGCTCAAAAGCGCCGCAGCGATGCTCAAGACCTATAAAAACCTCGACCGCGAGAGCCGACGCATGGTGAGTGACGCGTTCAAGCTGTTTTTCCGCCTCGGCACAAAGAATCTCGTCCTTGATACGCAGGAGGAAGGAAGCCGCGAGATCGAAAATATTCGAAAAAAGATCTCGGAACAATACCAGAAATTGGTGGAGCGCAAGAAGTAAATACAACATTCCCGCTGCGCGGGGAGCGTGTTTCCCCTGCACTCCGCAGGGGAACGGGACAAAGGGGTCATTCTCTTTCGCAAAAGAGAATGGCCCCTTTGGAACCCCAAGAGAAAGGCTTTGCATTGGCAGATTGGCACTTGAAGAGCTGCGCGGCCTGCGGAATCAGGTGCCTGCTGGGTGTTGTATCTAAACGACTTGGTTTGCTTCTATCTTCGCTGTCGCTTTGCCTGCGATTCGGTAGCCTTACGCAATTTCCGCCTACTTTGGACTTGTACAGATTTGCTATTGCCTGCCGAGGCGGCTTTGCTGGCGCTCGCCGCAGTACGCACTACCAAGACGATATGCATTGTCAGATGATTAGGCTGCACCAAAACAAGATGAGCAGAGCGGCAGCGGATGATGCTCTCAATCCAGATACCGCTGTAAAAACGCCTC
>URXY01000036.1 GCA_900552015.1 uncultured Eubacteriales bacterium
TGTAAGGGAGGGGTATCTCTTTTTCAAAAAGAGATACCCCTCCCTTATTATCGCACCCCTGCGCGGCGCAGGGAACAAATGCAGCGCTGTCGCGCTGCCATATTATTTTTTTACTCTGCGCTCGGCAGCTTTGCCGCGGGCTTGATGAGCAGCGCGCAGATGACGATTGCGAGGATGGTGTTCGGCAGCATATAGGTGCCGTTGTACAGCACGGAGTAGAACACGGGAGACGTCATGGTCATACCCATGAATTCCTCGGGCATGTACTGCGCGTAGACCGTCACGCCGGAGATAAAGTGAATGACGAAACGGCCGAAGCAGCCGATGAGTGCGGCGAGCGGGAGCTTGGAATAGTTGTTGTCCTTGGCGCGCAGCAGGCCCGCGAGGCCGACGGCGGCATAGGCGATGGAATAGTCAAAGATGATGGACACCCAGCTCACGGCGAAGCCCTCGGCAAAGAAGTACTTCAGCGTGCCGAACGCGAGACCGGCGAGCAGGCCCCAGGGAGCGCCCCAGCGCACGGCGAAGAGGATGAGCGGGATCATCACAAGGTTGATCGAGCCGCCGAAGCCGCCGAACGACAGGCCGATGGGAATTTTGATGTAGCTCAGAACGAGCGCAAGGGCGATGCAGATGCCGCCCTCTGCGAGGCGGCGGGTGGCAGAGTGGTTGGATGTGGTGCTCATGTGGGATTCCTCCTAAAATAAATGTGATCCCTGTCCGCGCCGCGGCATGAAAAAGCACCGCGGCGTCGACGTCACGGTGCAAAGTTAGGCAAGATGCTTTGCATTCCTACGCCGGCATTACCCGGATCAGGTCTGAGGGACCGCGACGGCGATACGCCGCATCACAGCCGGCTTGCGCCAGCGCCCCTTGCAGGTACGGCGACATCTTAGCGCGAACACCGAAATTTGTCAAGCTTTGATGGAAAAAAGCGTGATTTTTAAAATAGAATATCGGGATTTAGAATTTTAGTTGCATCTTGCTTGTGCTTGTAGTACAATAAAATTAGTTAGGGAACCAAAATAATTGTTATAATTGTGATTTTCATCGACAGAGGTGCTGAGATGGCAGTATTTGTTGTCAACGGAAAGCCGGTCACGGCGGAGAAAAATCAAAAGCTCATTCGCTTCCTGCGCGATGAGCTCCATCTGACGAGCGTGAAGGATGGCTGCAGCGAGGGTGCGTGCGGCACGTGTCATGTGCTCATCGACGGCAAGCCCACCAAGGCCTGCGTCCCGCAGACGGACAAGCTCGAAGGCAAGACCATCATCACCGTCGAGGGCCTTTCTGATTTTGAAAAGGAAGTCTACACCTACGCTTTCGGAGAAGCGGGGGCGGTCCAGTGCGGCTTCTGCATCCCCGGCATGGTCATTTCGGCCAAGGCGCTCCTGGATCAGAACCCGGACCCCACGCGGGAGGAGGCCGCCTTCGCCATCCGCAACAACATCTGCCGCTGCACGGGCTATGTCAAGATCATCGACGGGATACTCCTTGCGGCGAAGATTTTCCGCGAGGGAAATATCCCTGCGCCGAGCGAGAACGATTATCAGGTCGGCTCGCGCGTGCACCGTATCGACGTTGCCGAAAAGGTGCAGGGCTATGGAAAATATCCCGACGACGTCTATGTCGACGGCATGTGCTACGGCGGCGCCGTGCGCAGCAAGTACCCGCGCGCCCGCGTGCTCTACATCCGCACGAAGGAGGCGGAGGAGCTTCCCGGTGTCGTCTGCGTGCTGACGGCGAAGGACATCCCCGGCCAGCAGAATGTCGGCCACATTCAGAAGGATCAGCCAACGCTCGTCGGCGAGGGGGAGATCACGCAGTATCTCGGCGACGCGGTGGCGCTCGTCTGTGCGCGCGATCAGGAGACGCTCGAGCAGGCAAAAAAGCTCGTGCAGGTCGTCTACGAAGAGCTGCCAGCAGTTCACAGTCCGGAGGAGGCATCGGCCCCCGGCGCGCCGGAGGTCATCATGGGCAACCGCGGCAATCTGCAGGCGCACCGCCATGTCGCCCGCGGCAATGCCGAGGAAGCCATCAAAAATTCCAAATACGTCTTGCACGAAAAATTTCAGACGCCGTGGACGGAGCACGCCTTTTTAGAGCCTGAATGCTGTGTAGCAATTCCGCTTGACAACGGAGGCGTCAAGCTATTTACCACCGACCAGAGCGCTCACACCACCCAGCACGAGTGCTCGGCGATGCTCGGCGTCGACTTTGCCCACTGTCAGGTCGAAAATATGCTCGTCGGCGGCGGCTTCGGCGGGAAAGAGGATATGTCCGTGCAGCACCACGCCGCGCTCATCGCGTACATCGCGCGCGTGCCGGTGAAGGTGAAGCTCTCGCGGCAGGAATCCATCCTCGTCCACCCCAAGCGCCACCCGATGTGGATGGACTTCACGATGGGCTGCGACGAAAACGGCATCATTCAGGGCGTGAAGGCGAAGGTCGTGTCCGACACGGGCGGTTTCGCTTCCCTCGGCGGCCCGGTGCTCGAGCGCGCCTGTACACACGCCGCAGGCCCCTACCACTACGAAAACTTTGAGATCGAGGGTCATGCCTACTACACGAACAACCCGCCCGCGGGCGCGTTCCGCGGCTTCGGAGTGACGCAGACCTGCTTTGCGACCGAAACGCTCTTAAACGAGATGGCCGACCTTGTCGGCATCTCCCCGTGGGAGATCCGATACCGCAACGCCATCCGTCCCGGCGAGGTGCTGCCGAACGGCCAGATCGTCGGCCCCGAGACGGGCCTTGTCGAAACGCTCGAGACCATCAAGCCCTACTATGACGAAGCGGTCAAAAACGGCGAGCCGGTCGGCCTTGCCTGCGCGATGAAAAACGCGGGCGTCGGCGTCGGTCTTCCCGACTATGGGCGTTGCAAGCTCGTCATCGGCGATGATGGCAAGGTCCACATCCGCGCGGGCGCGTCCTGCATCGGACAGGGTCTCGGCACGGTGCTGGTGCAGCTCGTCGTGACAAACGCAAAGCTCACGCGCGATCAGGTCGTCTACGACGGCAACAGCACGCTCACGACGCCTGATAGCGGCGACACCTCCGGCTCGCGCCAGACGCTTGTCACCGGTGAGGCCTGCCGCCGCGCATGCCTGCTGCTGCGCGACGCGATGGAGTACCGCTCACTGAGCGACTTGAAAGGGCAGGAGTTTTACGGCGAATACTACGCCAAGACGAACCCGCTCGGCTCCGGTGTCCCCAACCCCGTGAGCCACGTGGCCTACGGCTACGCGACGCAAATGTGCATCGTGGACAAAGAGACCGGTCTGATCAAGAAGATGGTCGCCGCGCACGACGTCGGCAAGGCCATCAATCCGCTGTCCTGCGAGGGACAGATCGAAGGCGGCGTCGTGATGAGCATGGGCTACGCCCTGACGGAAAAATACCCGCTCGACCACGGCAAGCCCACGGCGAAATACGGTATGCTCGGTCTCTTTCGCGCGCATCAGATCCCGGAGATCAAGGCCATCGTCATCGATAAGCCGGGACTGAACCTTGCCAACGGTGCCATCGGCATCGGCGAGATCACGTCCATCCCCACGGCACCGGCCATCGCGCAGGCCTACTACCGCTATGACGGCGAGCGCCGCCGCAGCCTGCCGCTCGACCACACCCCTTATAAGAAATAGATCATCAGGAGAGACCGATGAAACACGTTCTCATCATCTATACCGGCGGGACCATCGGCATGACGCGCACGGAAAACGGCTACGCGCCGAGCGCGGGCTACTTTCGCGCCGCGCTCGACGCTATCTCGGACCTTCATTCCGAGGAGATGCCTGCGTGGGACTTTCTGGAGCTCTCGCCGCTGTTGGATTCGTCCAACATGACGGTGCATGAGTGGAACCGCATCGCCGAGTTCATCGCCGGAGAATATGACAGGTACGACGGCTTCGTCGTCCTGCATGGGACGGATACGATGGCCTACACGGCCTCGGCGCTGTCGTTCATGCTCGGCGGGATTGATAAGCCCGTCGTGCTCACCGGTTCGCAGATCCCGCTGTGCGAGATCCGCAGCGACGGACGCGACAACCTCATTACCGCCCTGCTCATCGCGGGGGAGGGCGTCGTGCGCGAGGTATGCCTTTACTTCGGCGGAAAGCTGCTGCGCGGCAACCGCGCGACGAAGTACTCTGCCGACGGGCTCATCGCCTTTGTTTCGCCCAATTACCCGAGCCTTGCCGAGGTCGGCATCGCCATCCGATACAATGAAGCCGCCCTCTTGCCGAGGCAGAAGGGCGGGCTGAAGCTCCAGACGCTCGACTCGATCCCCATTGGGGTCATCAAGGTCTTTCCCGGTATCCAGTTTTCGCTTTTTGAGTCCATCATGACTGAAGAGCTGCGCGGCATCGTCATCGAGACCTTCGGCGCGGGCAACATCCCAGGCGACGGGGACGCGCTGCTGCCCATCATCCGCAAGGCCTTCCAGAACGGCACGGTGCTCACGGTCTGCTCCCAGTGCCCGCAGGGCGCGGTGTCACTCGGCACTTACGAAACGTCGAGCGCGCTCAAGCGCGCGGGCGCGGTCAGCGGCCTTGACATGACGACCGAGGCCGCCGTTGCAAAGCTCTACTATCTCTTCTCCTGCGGTTACGACAAGGAGACGGTCAAGCAACTCATGGAGCGCGACCTTCGCGGCGAGATCACAAAGATGTGAGCGCCGCGAGCGCGTCCTTCGTGTCCGCGTCGCGCAGTTCCCGCTCGTCGGCAGGGAAGAGCAGCAGCGCATCTAAGTGCTTTCTGATGACCGCGCCGCCGCCCACATCACCCTCGAGCGCGAGAAGCTCAGGGAAGAAGCGGGCGGGGAAGA
The DNA here is from genome assembly GCA_900552015.1 of uncultured Eubacteriales bacterium. Lineage (GTDB taxonomy): Bacteria > Bacillota > Clostridia > Oscillospirales > Oscillospiraceae > Hominicoprocola. Next base: position 4,826 of record URXY01000036.1, read on the forward strand.
GGCAGGGATTACCCCGCACGCCGTTGTGCCCGAGCGCGACGATGTGCTCGCGGTGCGATGAAAAGAAATCGACCTCGCGCGTGAGCGTCTCGCGCCGCAGCAGCGGCTGGTCGGCAACCATGAAGCAGATGGCGCCGCAATCAGAAAGCGCGCGCGTGCCGAGGCGGATCGTTCCGCTCTGACCGCGCTCGGGATGCTCGTTTTGAAGCGTTTCAAAGCCTCGCTCCTTCGCAAGCGCTGTGATCTCCGGATACTGCGTGACGACGAGCACGCGCGCAAAGCATTCCTGCGGGATCGCATCCAGCGCATGCTCAATGAGCGATCTCCCGTCCCATGCCGCGCAGAGCAGTTTATTTTCGCCGAAGCGCTCGGCATTTCCGGCCGCCATGAGCAGGCAGCCGACTCTCAGTTCCTCCCGCACCGTGATCATCCCTTTCTGAGCGTTCGTTTTCTCCACTATAGCAAAGGAAAACGAGCAGAGCAAGCAGAAAAACATGGCACTTTCTCTAAATTGCGCGACTTGATGGCTGTACAAACTGTGCAAGTCGTGCTAAAATCTTAGGAAAAGCAGGCTGTGCGTCCGCCGCGCACGGCGGCGCTCTTTCATAGGAGGTAAGCAAGATGAGCAAAGTAGGAAAAAGTGAGATCCGCGTCGATGCGTTCGACAAGGTCACCGGACGCACCAAATACTACGAGGATTGGATGCCCGCCGGCGCGCTGTACGCGCGCATCAAACATTCCACCATCGCCCACGGCTTTGTCAAGTCAGTCGACAAGTCCGCGGCGGAGGCCATTCCAGGCATCGTGAAGGTGCTGACCTGCTTCGATGTGCCGGAGCACTGCTTTCCGACGGCGGGCCACCCCTGGTCGATGGACCCGGGACATCAGGACATTGCAGACCGCAACCTCTTGAACCGTCACGTGCGCTACTACGGCGACGACGTCGCAGTCGTCATCGCGGAGGACGAGGTCTCGGCCATGCAGGGCGTGCGCGCGCTGAAGGTCGAATACGACGAGCTTCCGTTTGTGCTCGACGTGCAGAAGGCCATGGAAGAAGGCGCACCGCTCCTCCACGAGAATTTCCCGGGGAATATCCTGAAGCACACCGACATCCGCAAGGGAAATTATCAGGAGGCCATCCAGGAGCCCGGACTCATCAAGGTCGAGGGCTGGTACGATACCCCCACCGTGCAGCACAGCCACATTGAAAACCACGGCTGCTACGCTTACGAGGAAAATGGCCGCATCGTCGTCGTTTCCTCCACGCAGATCCCGCACATCATCCGCCGCATCGTCGGTCAGGCGCTTGGGCGTCCATGGGCGGATGTGCGCATCATCAAGCCTTACATCGGCGGCGGCTTCGGCAACAAGCAGGACGCGCTCTACGAGCCGCTGTGCGCGTGGTGCTCCACGCAGGTCGCGGGGCGCTGCGTGCGTATCGACTGCTCGCGCGAGGAGACCTTCGTCTCTAACCGTGTGCGCCACGCCATCCGCTTCCATATCATCACATGGCTCAGAAAGGACGGCTCGATTGCCGCGCGCAAGGTCGAGTGCTTCTCCAATCAGGGCGCGTATGCCTCGCACGGCCATTCGATCGTCGCCAAGGCCATGGGCTCGTTCCCGCAGATCTATCCCTGCGACAATTTCGAGGGCGACGCTTACACCGTGTACACAAACCGCCCCGCCGCAGGCGCGATGCGCGGCTACGGCATGCCGCAGGCGTCGTTCGCGGACGACGCGAACATCGACGAGTGCGCGAAGGCCGTTGGCATGGAGCCGCTCGAATACCGCATGAAGTACATCATGCCCAAGGGCTTCCACGACGGTTTCTCGGGCAATACGAACTACTACGATTCCTTCCGCGACTGCCTTGAAAAGGGCAAGGCCTACATCGATTACGACCGCAAGGTGAAGGAATTTGCAAGCGACACCGGCCCCATCCGCCGCGGCATCGGCGTTGCGGCCTTCTGGTACAACACGGCGGTGTATCCCATCTCGCTGGAAACGTCCTCGAACCGCATGCTCCTGAATCTCGACGGCACGGTGACGATGCAGTGCGGTGAGACGGAAATCGGGCAGGGCGCGGACACGGCCTATGCGCAGATGACCGCCGAGGCCATCGGCCTTGCGAGCTACCGCGACGTGCGCGTTGTCTCCTGCCAGGATACCGACATTACGCCCACGGGTCTCGGCGCTTACGCAAGCCGCCAGACCTACGTTGCGGGCTTCTCCATCCGCCAGACGGCGGCGCTCCTGCGGCAGAAAATTCTCCAGTATGCGACGAAGCTCACCCGTCAGGCGGTCGACAACATGGATATCGTCGACGGCAACATCATCCGCAAGAACGACGGCATGGTGTTCATGTCGCTGAAAGAGCTCGCGATGACCGCACAGTACAACGCCGCGGACTCTGAGCACATCACCGCCGAGTCGACCTACACCATTCGCAACAATGCCTATTCCTTCGGCTGCACCTTTGCCGAGGTCGAGGTGGATATCCCGATGTGCAAGGTCACGCTCAAGGACATTATCAACGTCCACGACTGCGGAAATCTCATCAACCCCGCCCTTGCAGAAGCGCAGGTGCACGGCGGTATGTCCATGGCGATCGGCTTCGGCTTGAGCGAGCAGCTCCTTTTCGACGAAAAGACGGGCAAGCCCCTCAACAACAACCTGCTCGACTACAAGCTTTCGACCGTGATGGACCATCCGCACCTTGAGGCGCAGTTTGTCGAAAATCCGGAGCCGACCTCGCCGTTCGGCACGAAGGCGCTCGGCGAACCGCCCGCCTGTTCGGGCGCGCCCGCCATCCGCAACGCCATCTACAACGCCACCGGCGTTGCCATCGACACCATCCCCATTACGCCCCACGTCCTGTACGCCGAGTTCAGCCGTGCGGGACTCATCCACGACGGCTGGAAGGAGGAGAAGTGAGCTATGTATGACATGAAAGCACTCTATGAGGCGGAAAGCGTCGAAAACGCCGTCGCCCTCCGCTTGGAGCATCCCGAGGCGCAGATCATCGCCGGCGGCAGCGACGTGCTCGTGCAGATGCGCGAGGGCAAGCGCGCCGGGAAGGAGCTCATCTCGATCTACGGCCTTGATGAACTGCGCGGCGTGAGCGTCGACGAGGATGAAAACATCCGCATCGGCTCGCTCTCAAGCTTCTCGCACATCACGCGCGACCCGATCATCCAGAAGTACATCAATGTCCTCGGCGAGGCGGTCGACATGGTCGGCGGCCCGCAGATCCGAAACATCGGAACCATCGGCGGCAACACCTGCAACGGCGTGACGAGCGCGGACTCCGCCTCGACGCTGCACGCGTGGGAGGCCATCGTGGAGCTAACGGGGAAGGACGGCATCCGCCGCCTGCCCATCAAGGACTTTTACATCAAGGCCGGCCAGGTCGACATCCGCGTGGAGGATGGCGAGATCCAGACCGCCATCCTTATCCCAAAGGCGAGCTACGAAAACTGCTACGGCTACTACATCAAGTACGCCATGCGAAACGCGATGGACATTGCGACGCTCGGGTGCAGCGTGAACGTGCGCCTGTCGCCCGATAAGCAAAGCATCGAGCGCGCCCGCATCGCCTACGGCGTAGCCGGTCCTGTGCCGATGCGCTGCCCGAGCGCGGAGGCGGCTGCCAAGGATAAACCCTTGACACTTGCGACGGCGGAAGAATTTTCGCTCGCCGTGCTCAACGATATCCACGCGCGCGATAGCTGGCGAGCCTCCAAGGCGTTCCGCGAGCACATCGCGGTCGAAATGGCCAAGCGCTGCCTGATCGAGTCCATCAAACGGGCGGGAGGTGTCATTAAATGAGTCAGTACAAGCTGGTGCGATTCAACTTAAACGGCAAGGACGTTGAAAAGATGGTCGACGTGCGCGCGTCACTCACCGATATGCTGCGGAACGACTACCACATGACGTCCGTGAAGAAGGGCTGCGAGGTCGGCGAGTGCGGCGCTTGCAATGTCCTCATCGACGGCGAGGCCTTCAACTCCTGCATCTATCTTGCCGTCTGGGCGGAGGGAAAGCACATCCGCACGCTCGAGAGCCTGATGGGGGAGGACGGCGAGCTGAGCGACATTCAGCAGGCCTTTCTTGAGGAAGCGGCCGTGCAATGCGGGTTCTGCACGCCGGGCTTCATCATGACCGCGGTCGAGATCTTGGAGAGCGGCAAGCTCTATTCGGACGATGAGCTGCGCAAGCTTCTTTCCGGCCATCTCTGCCGCTGCACGGGCTATGAGAACATTTTCCGCGCCGTGAAAAAGACGATGTATCGCCGTCTTGGGCGGGAGATCGACTTTTGATCCATCCTTTTACGCAATTCTAACAACAAAAAATATTGCCTGATGCAAAAAGTGGTGCTATAATATCTGTAGCACCACTTTTGCCTTTGGCTTTATCGGCGCGAAAAAGGAGGAATCTTTATGGTCATTACAGTTGGAAGACAGTACGGCAGCGGCGGCCGCGAGATCGGCACGATGCTGGCCCAGCAGCTTGGCATTGCCTATTACGACGATATGCTGCTCAAGGAAGCGGCAGAGGAGAGCGGGCTTTGCGAGGAGCTGTTCCGTTCCTTTGACGAACGCCCCAAGAGCTTTCTCTATTCGATTGCAATGGACCCGTATTCCTTCTCGATGAATCACGTGACACCCAAGGGCTCCATCGAGCAGCAGGTCTACCTTGCGACCTACGATACGATCAAAAAGCTCGCCGACAAGGGTCCCTGTGTCCTGATCGGCCGCTGCGCGGACTACGCGCTCAAGGATCGCGACGATGTCATCAACCTCTTTATCACGGCCCCGCTCGAAAACCGCATCAAGCGTGTCGCCGCGCGCAACAATGTCAGCGAGAGCGAGGCCAGGGAGCGCATCAAAAAGACCGACAAGTCCCGCGCGTCCTACTATAACTACTATTCCGCCAAGGACTGGGGCGACGCCAAGAGCTATGACCTCTGTATCGATTCGAGCCTGCTCGGCATCGAGGGGACGGTCGAGCTTTTGAAGGACCTTATCCGTATCAAGGGCATCCGGTAAAAAGAAAATCTAAAAAGCAGCCGCATAGCGGCTGCTTTTTTCTGCTTTTGCAGGCGGTTCAACTTGACGAAAAAGGGAAGAGCGAATTTGTGAAAAAAGTTTACGCTTTCCCTCTATGCAAAAGAGCAAAAATACGCTAAAATAGTAGCTGTGAAAATTTGAACTGAATCCTGAAAGGGGAGATTATGAGCATGGCTCAACTCAAGTATAAGCGCGTGCTGCTCAAGATCAGCGGCGAGGCGCTGGCGGGCGACAAGCACTTCGGCTTCGACTTCGACGTCGTTTCCAAGGTGTGCGACGTCATCAAAAAGTGCACGGACATGGGTGTGCAGATGGGCGTCGTCATCGGCGGCGGCAACTTCTGGCGCGGCGTGAAAAACGGCGAGGGCTACATCGAGCGCACCCGCGCCGACCACATGGGTATGCTCGCCACGGCGATGAACTGCATGGCGGTCGCCGATGTGCTCGAGCAGAAGGGCGTCGACGTGCGCGTGCAGACGGCGCTGGAGATCAAAGAAGTCGCCGAACCCTACATCCGAGCCCGCGCCATCCGGCATTTGGAAAAGGGCCGCGTAGTGCTCTTTGGCTGCGGCATCGGCTCTCCGTTCTTCTCGACAGATACGGCGGCGGTGCTGCGTGCGGCGGAGATCAACGCCGACGTCATCCTGCTCGCCAAGAACATCGACGGCGTCTACAACGCCGACCCCGCCAAGGACGCGAACGCCGTTAAGTATGACGCCATCACGTATGAGGAGGTCCTTGCTCAGCATCTTGCGGTCATGGACTCCACGGCCACGTCCCTTTCGATGGACAACCATATTCCCGTGCTCGTCTTCGCGCTCAAGGACCCCGAGAACATCATCCGTGCGGTCGAGGGCGAGAAGATCGGCACCATCGTCGGCGAAAACTGAGTGACCCCGCACTTGCGGTTTTACGATAAAAATTTTTGAGGAGGTATCCCCATGAATAAAGAAGATTACAAGGTTTATTCCGACAAAATGAGAAAGAGCATCGACGCGGTGAACGCGGACTTTGCCTCTGTGCGCGCAGGCCGCGCCAACGCCTCTGTGCTCGACCGCATCAGTGTCGACTACTACGGCTCTCCCACGCCCATCCAGCAGATCGCGGCCATCGCTTCTCCTGATCCGCGCCAGCTCGTCATCACCCCGTGGGACGGCACGGCCCTCAAGCCCATCGAGCGCGCCATCCAGGAGTCTGACCTTGGCATCAACCCGCAGAACGACGGCAAGTCCATCCGCCTGAACTTCCCGCAGCTCACGGAGGAGCGCCGTAAGGAGCTCGTCAAGCAGATCCATAAGTATTCCGAGACCGGCAAGGTCGCCATCCGCAACATCCGCCGCGACGCGATGGAGGCATTCAAGAAAAAGCAGAAGGCCAGCGAGATCACCGAGGATGATCTGAAGGTCGCCGAAAAGGACCTGCAGAAGCTGACCGATGATATGTGCAAAGAGGTCGACGCCCTTCTCGAGAAGAAAGAGAAGGAGCTCATGGCGGTCTAATGGGCCTCTTTTCCAAAGAAAGCAGGGCGAGGCAGGTTGACTTGAACAACCTGCCTTGTCATGTTGCCGTCATTATGGATGGCAACGGCCGCTGGGCGCAAAAGCGCGGTCTCCCGCGCTCAGCCGGTCATAAGGCAGGGGCGGAGACATTCCGAAGGCTCGGCACCTACTGCAAAAACTTAGGCATCGACTATCTGACGGTCTACGCCTTTTCGACCGAAAACTGGAAGCGCCCGAAGGACGAGGTCGACGGCATCATGCGTCTTTTGAAGCAGTACCTGCACGAGTGCATCGACACGATGGAAAAGGACGGCAACCGTCTGCGCTTTTTGGGCGACCTCAGCGTGCTGACACCGGAGCTGAGAAAACTCATCGGCGAGACGAATGAGATATCCTCCCGCATCGAGGGCTTTCAAGCCAACGTCTGCCTCAACTACGGCGGGCGCGACGAGATCCTGCACGCCGCCCGCGCCTTCGCGCGCGACTGCGCGGCAGGGGAGCAGGACGCGGACGCTTTGACCGAGGAGGGCTTTTCGCGCTACCTCTATTCCAACGGCCTGCCCGATCCAGACCTTCTCATCCGTCCGGGCGGGGAGAAGCGCATCAGCAACTACCTTTTGTGGCAGTGCGCGTACAGCGAGTTTTACTTCTGCGACACGCTCTGGCCAGACTTTACGGAAAGAGAATTCGACAAGGCGCTCATTGCGTATCAGCAGCGCGAGCGGCGCTTCGGCGGACTGAAACAGGAGAAACAGAAATGAAACAAAGATGGTTGGTGGTGATCGTTGGATTGCCGGCGCTGCTCGCCGTGCTGCTTGCCTGCCCCGCATGGGCGACGATGCTCGTCGTCTGCGGCATCGCGGGCATCGCGGCCTATGAGCTGCTGCACACGGCGGGAGAGAACGTCCCGGCGAATTTCTACTGGGGACTTGTCACAACGGTCGTCATGCAGGAGATATGGCTCTTTAAGGAAGAGATGAGCGGCACATACGATCTTCCGATTTCGACCGTTACGATCTTCCGCTGGATCCTTGTGATGATGGCGTTCCTTTTTGCGGTTATCTCTTACGGAAAGGAAAAAACGTTCACGTTCCACGATGTAGCGGTGTCCATTGTCGGCGGCATCGTATTCCCGGCGATGTACAGCTGCATTTTCCTGCTGCGCATGGACGAAAACTATGGCAAGCTCTATGTGCTTGCGCCGTTCTGCGTCGCCTTTGTGGGCGATGCGCTGTCGATGTATTTCGGCATGTGGTTCGGCAAGCGCAAGATGGCGCCGCACGTCAGCCCGCACAAGACCTGGGCGGGCGCCATCGGCGGACCCATCGGCAGCGCGCTTGCGCTGGTGCTGCTCGGCGTTGTCGGCAAGGCATGGCTCGGCTATGCGCCGAACTACCTCATGCTGATTCTTGTCGGCGTGGTGGCCAATATCTTCGGCCAGCTCGGCGACCTCTCGATGTCGCTTGTCAAGCGCGAGGCAGGTATCAAGGACTACAGCCACCTCTTCCTGACGCACGGCGGTATGCTCGACCGTTTTGACTCCAGCATGTTCATCGCGCCCATCGTGTGGTTTGCGGTCAGTGGAGGCTTACTATGACAAGGAGTATTGCTTTACTCGGCTCTACCGGCTCCATCGGCCGCCAGACGCTCGAGGTGGCGCGCGAGCTGGGGCTTTCCGTCGCCGCGCTGACGGCGAACAGGAGCGTTGATCTCATCGAACAGCAGGCGCGGGAATTTTCCCCGCGCCTTGCCGTGCTTTATGACGAGGACGCGGCGCGCGAGCTTCGCGCACGCCTTTCGGATACGAAGATCCAGGTCCTCTCCGGCATGGAGGGACTTCTGGCCGCCGCCACGGCGGACGACGCCGACACGGTCGTGACCGCCGTGATGGGCATGATCGGCCTTAAGCCGACGATTGCCGCCATCGAGAAGAAAAAGCGCATCGCGCTTGCCAACAAGGAAACGCTCGTCTGCGCGGGCGAGCTTGTGGTGGACGCGGCGGAAAAATATGGCGCAGAGATCGTCCCCGTCGACAGCGAGCACAGCGCGATCTTCCAGTGCCTCCAGGGCTGCCGCGACCGCAGCGAGATCAAGCGTTTGATCCTGACCTGCTCGGGAGGCCCCTTCTACGGTTTGAGCGCGCAGGAGCTTGCAACGAAGACGAAGGCTGACGCGCTCAAACACCCGAACTGGACGATGGGCGCGAAGATCACCATCGACTCCGCGACCCTGATGAACAAAGGCCTTGAGATCATCGAGGCCATGCGCCTTTACCGTCTGCCGCTTTCTCAGGTCGATGCGGTCATTCATCGCCAGAGCATCGTACATTCGCTCGTCGAGTTCCACGACGGGGCGATGCTCGCCCAGCTCGGCACACCGGACATGAAGCTGCCCATCCGCTACGCGATGACGTACCCCAACAGGGCCGTTTCGCCCGCGGAACCGCTTGACCTTCTCAAGTGCCCGCCGCTGACGTTCGCTGAGCCCGATGAAGAGGTCTTTCGCTGCCTCAAGATCGCCAAGCAGTGCGCCGCCATCGGCAATGTCTACTGCGCGGCGATGAACGGCGCGAACGAAGAGGCTGTCGCGGCATTTCTGTGCGACGAGATCGGCATCTGTGCCATCCCTGACCTCATCGAAGCGGCGCTTGATAAAACCGAGACGGTATATCAGCCGCAGCTTTCGGATATTCTGGAAGCAGACCGGCTCGCGCGCGAGGTCGTGCGCGAAAAGCTCAACTGACCAAATTTAGGAGAGACCATGGTTTATATTCTCATTGCGATCCTGATTTTCGGCGTGCTCATCGCCGTGCACGAACTCGGCCACTTTTTGGCGGCCAAGGCCTGCGGCGTGCGCGTCAACGAATTTTCCATCGGCATGGGCCCGCAGCTCTTCCATAAGACGAAGGGGGACACCGAATACTCCCTGCGGCTCCTGCCCATCGGAGGCTACTGCGCCATGGAGGGCGAGGACGAGGATTCGGACGACGACCGCGCGCTGGGCCGCCAGGTCTGGTGGAAGAAGTTCATCATCTTCGTCGCGGGCGCGTTCATGAATTTTCTGACGGGCCTTCTCATCATCGTCTGCCTTTATGCCGGTGCGCACGCCTTCTACACCTCGGAGATCGTCGAGCTGAACCCCGATTTCCCGCAGCAGGGGGAGGACGGCCTGATGCTCGGCGACATGATCTACGCCATCAACGGCGAGCGCGTCTATTTGAAGAGCGACGTGTCGCTCATCATGAGCCTGCGCGGCGACAGCGGCACGCTCGAAATGACGGTGCTGCGCGACGGGAAGAAACTCGAGCGCACGCTCACAAAGCAAGTCTACACCGACGAAAACGGCAAGGAGTACGAGGCCTACGGCTTCACCTACGGCGGTATCGTCGAGGCGACGTTCTTCAATAAGCTTCAGTACAGCTGGTACCAGACGATCGACTATGTCCGCATCGTGAGACTGAGCCTGCAAATGCTGATCTCGGGCGCGGCAGGGGTGAACGATCTGAGCGGCCCGGTCGGCATCGTCTCGACCATCACGGAGGTCGGCAAGGAGACCGAGGCTGAGGCGGGCTTCGGCGCGGCACTCGAGAGCATTCTCTACTTCGCCGCGATGCTCGCGGTGAACCTCGCCGTGATGAACCTGCTGCCGCTGCCCGCGCTCGACGGCGGACACGTGCTGTTCCTGCTCGTCAACGGCATCGCCGTGGCGCTTTTCAAAAAGGAAATTCCGTCCAAGTACCTGAACGTCATCAACGGCATCGGCTTTGCGCTCTTAATGGCGCTGATGCTGTTCGTCACGTTCCATGACATTGTCAAGCTCCTGTGAGGAGGATGATCCTATGAGTAAGCAAATTATTGCGGGCGGCGTCGCCATCGGCGGTGGTGCGCCGGTCACGATCCAGTCGATGTGCAACACGCACACTGAGGATGCCAAGGCCACCGTCGCGCAGATCCACGAGCTCGAAGAGGCGGGCTGCGAGATCGTGCGCGTTACGGTGCCGAATATGGAGGCCGCGCACGCGCTGAGCGAAATTAAGGCGAACATTTCCGTCCCGCTTGTCGCAGACATTCACTTCGACTACCGTCTCGCCGTCGAAGCGGCGGCGCGCGGCGCGGACAAGATCCGCATCAACCCCGGCAACATCGGGGGAGATGACCGCGTTAAGGCGGTCGTCGATGCCTGCCGCGACCACAAGGTCCCCATCCGCATTGGCGTGAACGGCGGCTCGCTTGAAAAGGAGCTGCTTCAAAAATATGGCCGCGTGACGCCCGAGGCGCTCGTCGAGAGCGCGCTCAGACATGTGCGGCTGCTTGAAAAATTCGACTTCACCGACATCTGCATTTCGGTCAAGAGCTCCGATGTGCCGCTCAACATGGCGGCCTACCGCCTGCTGCACGAAAAGGTCGACTATCCGCTCCACCTCGGCGTGACCGAGGCGGGCACGCCCTCGATGGGGCTTTTGAAGTCCGCCATCGGCATCGGCGGCCTTCTGTGCGAGGGCATCGGCGACACGATGCGCGTCTCGCTCACAGCGGACCCCGTGGAGGAGGTCTACGCCGCCAAGCGCATCTTGCAGGCCTGTGGCATCCGCCGCAGCGGTGTGAACCTCGTCTCCTGCCCAACCTGCGGCCGCACGGCGTACAACATGATCCCTATTGCTGAGGAGCTGGAGCGCCGTTTGGCAGATTGTAAAAAGAACATCACCGTCGCCGTGATGGGCTGCATCGTCAATGGACCGGGCGAGGCTTCAGCCGCTGATATCGGCGTGGCCGGCGGCAAGGGCGAGGGTCTGATTTTCCGGAAAGGGAAAGTCCTTTACAAAGTGCCGCAGGAGAAGCTTGTGGACGCTTTGATGGAGGAAATCGACAAGCTCTGAGCGAACTGACAGAGAGACTGAGATAAGGTTGTTACTATGGCACAAAAGATTCCGTTTTTTGAATTATTCACCGACTTTTCGCCGGATTTTGACCTGCGCGTACCGCTCAACGCCGCAATGGTCACGAACATGGTGCTTGAGCCGGAAAAGCGCACGATGACGCTCGACATGACTGTGCGTGCGGAGATGACCGACGCGACACGCGAGACTGTCGAGCAGATGCTTGCGCGCAGCTACGACTTAAAGCGCGTCAACATCCGCGTCAAGTCGACGGCGGAAGCGTTTCCCGACATGATGAAAAACGCCGGGCGGAAGGTGAGCGGCAGCGGCAGTGTCATTTTAGGCCGTGAGATCGCCAAGGGCCGCGTGCTGCCCATCAGCGAACTGACGCCCAAGGCCGGTCATGTTGTGGTCGAGGGCAAGGTCTTCAAGTTCGACTGCCACGAGACGCGCCGCGCCGGTGTCTGGACGATGCTGCTCGAGATCACGGACTATGAGGGCTCGCTCATCATTCGCCGGAGTCTTCCGGAGCGCGAGGCGGTCGAGCTGAACGGCAAGATCGCCAACGGTATGTGGCTGCGCGTCAGCGGCCGTATGGAGCTCTCGTTCGACGGCAAGGATATGCAGCTCAACCCGCAGGACATCATGCAGATCGACCACGAAGAACGCATGGATAGGGCGGAAGAGAAGCGCGTCGAGCTGCACCTGCATACCCGTATGTCCAATATGGATGCTCTGACCGACACGACCACGGCCGTGAACCGGGCCATCAAGTGGGGGATGCCTGCCATCGCCATCACGGACCACGGCGTAGCGCAGAGCTTTCCGGATGCCTGGCACGCCGGAGAGGGTAAAATAAAAATACTTTACGGATGTGAAGGCTATTTCCTCAATAATATCGATGACCGCATCTGCGTGCATGGCACGCAGGACGGCGATTTCTCGACGGAGATATGCTGCTTTGATATTGAAACGACGGGCCTGAAGGTCGCGCACGATGCCATCACCGAGATCGGTGCGGTCATCCTGAAAAACGGTGAGATCGTCGATACGTTCCAGACCTTTGTCGACCCAGAGCGCCGGCTTTCGCCTGAGATCATCGGCCTGACCGGCATCACGGACGACATGCTGCGCGGCGCGCCGAAGCTGGAGGACGCGCTGCACGCGTTTTTGGCCTTTGCGGGCGGCCGCCCGCTCGCTGCGCACAATGCGGAGTTTGATATCAGCTTCATCCGCGCAGGCTGCAAAAAGTGCGGCATCCCGTTCGAGCCGACGTATCTCGACTCGCTGATCTTCGCGCAGGATCTCCTGCCCGAGCTCGGCAAGTACAAGCTCGACATCGTGGCCGACCACTTGCAGCTCCCGCAGTTCAACCACCACCGCGCGTCCGACGATGCGGTGCCGGTGGCGCAGATGCTCGCCAAGTTCTTTGTCATGCTCGAAGAGCGCGGCGTCACGCGCCTCCAGCAGATCAACGACGAGATGACCAAGCTCCGCCCACTGGGCGCAAAGCGCAGCCGCTTCCCGAAGCACATCATCCTCATCGCCAAGAACAAGGTGGGTCTCAAGAACCTCTACCAGCTCATTTCGGCGTCGAACCTCAAATACTTCAAGCGCGTGCCGATCATCCCGAAAAGCGAGCTCATCGAGCACCGCGAGGGCTTGATCATCGGCTCTGCGTGCGAGGCGGGCGAGCTGTTCCGCGCCATCGTCGACCACAAGGACTGGAACGAGCTCAAGCGCATCGCATCATTCTATGATTATCTCGAGATCCAGCCCCTCTGCAACAATCGCTTTATGGTGCGCGACGGCACGGTGCGCGACGACGAGGACCTCAAGGACTTCAACCGCACCGTCGTCCGCTTAGGTGAAGAGCTCGGCAAGCCCGTCTGCGCGACTGGTGACGTTCACTTCCTCGACCCCGAGGACGAGATATACCGCCACATCCTGCTCGCGTCGAAGAAATTTACCGACGCGAACGAGCCCGTCCCACTCTATTTCCGCACGACGGAGGAAATGCTGAAAGAATTCGACTACCTCGGCAAGGAGAAGGCCTACGAGGTCGTCGTGACGAACACCCGTGCCATCGCCGAGCAGGTGGAGGACATCGAGCTTCTGCCCAAGGGCAAACTCTTCCCGCCGCGCCTCGAAAACTCGGAGGAAGACCTCAACCGCATGGTGTGGGGAAAAGCGCATGAACTCTACGGCGAAGACCTGCCGCAGCTCATCGTCGACCGATTGAACGTCGAGCTTGGCAGCATTCTGGGCAAGTACGACGTCGTCTATATGTCGGCGCAGAAGCTCGTGCAGCGCTCGCTCGAGTGCGGCTATCTTGTCGGCTCGCGAGGGTCGGTCGGCTCATCGCTCGTCGCGTATATGGCTGGTATCACCGAGGTCAACGCCCTTCCGCCGCACTATCGCTGCCCCAAGTGCCGCAATGTGGAGTTCCACGCGGGTGAGTACGGCTGCGGCGCGGACATGCCCGACAAGATGTGTCCCGTCTGCGGCACGAAGTATGTCAAGGATGGCTTCGATATCCCGTTCGAGACCTTCCTCGGCTACGGCGGCGGCAAGGTGCCGGATATCGACCTGAACTTCTCGGGCGAATATCAGGCGCGCGCGCACGCGCACGCGGTCGAGATGTTCGGAAAGACCCAGGTCTTCCGCGCGGGTACCATCGGTACGCTCGCGGAGAAGACGGCCTACGGCTTTGTCAAAAAATACATTGAAGAAAACGGTATTGCTGCCGGTACGGCTGAGATCGACCGCCTGACGGCAGGCTGCGTCGGCGTGCGCCGCACGACGGGGCAGCACCCCGGCGGTCTCGTCGTCGTGCCGGACGACATGGATATTGAGGATTTCTGCCCTGTCCAGCACCCGGCGGACGACCCGGAGAGCGACACCATCACCACGCATTTTGAATATCACTGCATGGAGGACAACCTCCTGAAGCTCGATATGCTCGGCCACGATGACCCGACGATGATCCGTATGCTCGAGGATCTCACCGGCGTGAACGCCCGCACGATCCCGCTGGACGATCCGGATACGATGAGCATTTTCACCTCGTCGAAGGTGCTGGGCTTTGAGAACGACGATCTGCTCGGTCCGACCGGCGCGGTCGCCATTCCCGAGTTCAACACGCGCTTCACGCGCCAGATGCTCATTGACACGCAGCCAAAGGACTTCAACACCCTCGTGCGTCTTTCCGGCTTCTCGCACGGCACGGACGTGTGGCTCGGCAACGCGCGCGAGCTGATCGTCAGCGGCACGGCGAGCGTTCTGGAGACAGTCGGCTGCCGCGACGACATCATGCTCTACCTCATTTCCATGGGGCTTGACCCGAAGATGAGCTTCAAGATCATGGAGGCCGTGCGGAAGGGCAAGGTCAAAAAGGGCGGCTTTCAGGACGGCTGGGTAGAGGCGATGCAGGAGCACGATGTGCCGGAATGGTACATCGAGTCGCTCGCCAAGATCGGCTATCTGTTTCCGAAGGCGCACGCGGTCGCATATGTTATGATGGCGTTCCGTATCGCGTGGTTCAAGGTGCATGAGCCGCTGGCGTTCTACGCGACCTTCTTCACCGTGCGCGCGAAGGCGTTCGACGCGGAATACTGCTGCGCGGGACTGGACGCGGTCAAGCGGAAGATCCGCGAGATCGAGAACAACAAGGACGCGTCGGCGGTCGAGCAGGATCTGATGACCACGCTCGAGG
>URXY01000037.1 GCA_900552015.1 uncultured Eubacteriales bacterium
CCTATACGCCCTGCATCCCAAATGAGATTTCAGCTTGACAAATTATAGCCGGTCTATTCATTCTTGACCATATTACACGATACGTCGAAATTGTCAAATCTGCAAGGGGTGATTTGTAAAATCCATGTAAAATCATGCGCATGGATAAACTGGAAAATTCCGCAGACAATAAGCGCATCATCCGCCGCGACGGCTGCGGCGGGGCAGGGAAACTGTTTTTTCGGAGGAATGACATGAAAAAGGACTTTATCGACACCAACGAATTCACCAAGCAGGAACTGCTCGACATCATCGATTTGTCGCTCGCCATCAAAAAGGCCATCAAGGCGGGCTACTATCCGCCGCTGATGCGCAACATGACGCTCGGTATGATCTTTCAGCAGTCCTCTACGCGCACGCGCGTCTCATTCGAGACCGCGATGAGCCAGATGGGTGGCCACGCGCAGTATTTAGGTCCCGGTATGATCCAGCTCGGCGGGCACGAGACCATCGGCGACACGGGCAAGGTGCTCTCAAAGCTCGTCGATGTCGTGATGGCGCGCGTCATCGAGCACAAGACGATCGAAGAGCTCGCAAAAAGCTGCACCATCCCCGTTATCAACGGTATGTCGGACTACAACCACCCCACGCAGGAGATCGGCGACCTCTGCACGATCGTGGAGCATCTTCCACAGGGGAAAAAGCTAGAGGAGTGCAAGGTCGTGTTCGTCGGCGACGCGACGCAGGTGTGTGCGTCGCTCGGCTTCATCACGACGAAGCTCGGGATGCACTTTGTCCAGTACGGCCCCCAGGGCCATCAGCTAAACGACCAGCACAAGAAGATCATGGCGGAAAACTGCGCGCTCTCCGGCGGCAGCTACCTTGTCACCGACGACCGCGAGAGCGTGCGCGGTGCGGACTTCATCTACACGGACGTGTGGTATGGCCTTTACGAAAACGAGATGCCGAAGGAAGAGCGCGTGCGCGTCTTCCACGACTATCAGGTCAACCGCGAGCTGATGCAGCTCGGGAACCTTGGCTGCAAGTTCATGCACTGCCTGCCCGCGACGCGCGGCGAGGATGTGACCGACGAGGTCGCCGACAGCGACGCCTCCCTCTGCTGGGAGGAGGCGGGCAACCGCCTGACAGCCATGCGCGGCCTTCTCGTTTACTTCACGCGCTGCCGGCAGGAGCCGAGCGGCCTTCAGATCGCGGCGGCGAAGGAGGAACTTGATAAAGTGCTCTGCGACAAGCTCGGCTGCACGGAGGCCTACTGCGGGGTGTCGAAGGTCGAAAAGAGCTGAGAGCCATGGAAAAGAAAAAATTTCGGCTGGCGGACGTTATTTTGTCGGTCATCTGCGTGGTGTTTGTCGCCGAGGCGGCGGCGCCGGTCGCGTCGATCGGCAACAGCCAGTATTTCTGGTGGATCTTTATGATATTGGCGTTTCTGCTGCCCTACGGCCTCATCGCCGCCGAGCTCGGCACAGCCTACGCGGGAGACGGCGGGCTCTATGACTGGATCCACGCGGCGTATCCGGACGGCAAGTGGGCGGCGCGCGCCTCGTGGTACTACTGGATCAACTTCCCGCTGTGGATGGCATCGCTTGCGGTGATGTGCCCCGAGCTTATCACATTCATCACGGGGCGGAGCCTCGGAACATTCGGCTCGCTCGTGGTCGAGCTTCTGTTCATCTGGATCGTCACGCTCATCGCGTGCTATCCCGTGTGCGACAGCATCATTATCCTGAACGTGAGCGCTGTCATCAAGATCGTGCTGGCGCTGCTGGTCGGCGGGCTCGGCGTGTGGTATATCAGCCGTTACGGCTTTGTCAACGACATGTCGGCGCGGACATTTCTGCCGTCATTCGACTTAAACAGCCTTTCGTATATCTCGGTCATCATCTTCAATTTCCTCGGCTTTGAGGTCGTGTGCACGTATGCAAACAATATGAGCGACCCGAAAAAGCAGATCCCGCAGTCCATCGTGACCGGCGGCATCGTCATCGCGGCCATCTACCTCTTCTCGGCGTTCGGCATCGGCGCGGCAGTGGATGTGCGTGAGATCAGCGTGGATTCGGGGCTTATCGACGCGGTGTCGCTCATTCTGGGCGGCAGCGGCGGCGTGCTCGTGGGCGTGGTGGCGCTCTTGTTCCTCGTGACGCTGTTCGGCAATATGATTTCGTGGTCGATGGGCGTCAATTCGACGGCGGCGCTGGCGGCGGACCACAACGACATGCCGCGGGTGTTCGCCAAGCGCTGGGCAAAGAACGACATGCCCGTCGGCGCGGCGGTCACGTCGGGCGTCGTCGCCTCGTGCGTGTGTGTTTTGGGCGTGCTCATCGAGATGGCGTCGCCGGACTCGTCACTCTTCTGGAGCTTTTTCGCGCTGAATCTCGTGATGCTGCTTTTGAGCTATCTTCCCGTGTTTCCGGCGTTTTTGAAGCTGCGGCGCGAGGATGCGAAGACGCCGCGCCCGTTCCGCGTGCCGGGGTCTGACACGGCGCTCAAATGGATCGCCTACGTGCCGATGGTGCTCATCGTCATTTCGATCATTTTCACTGCGGTCCCGCTCTCGTTTGACGCAGAGACGCTTGCGAGCTTTCTGCCCATTACGATCGGGTCGATCCTCAGCGTGGCGATCGGCGAGGTGCTGATCGCGCTGCGCGGGAAAAACGCGCGCAGCTAAGTATGGTTTCATCATAAGGAGACAAAGCTATGGCAAAACGAATCATCGGCACAACGCCGAAGCAGGACGGGTATCGCATGCCCGCCGAATTTGAGCCCCAGCAGGGCGTGTGGATGCTCTGGCCCGAGCGCAACGACAACTGGCGCGACGGCGGCAAGCCCGCGCAGAAGACCTTTGCTGACGTGGCAAAAGCCATCGCAAGATTTGAAAAGGTCACGGTCGGCGCATCCGTGCGCCAGTATCAGAACGCGCGCGCCAAGCTCCCCGAAAATATCCGCGTCGTGGAGCTCGAGAGCGACGACGCGTGGGTGCGCGACTGCGGGCCGACGTTCCTTGTGAACGACAAGGGCGGTCTTCGCGCGGTGGACTGGGAGTTCAACGCCTGGGGCGGGCTCGTCGACGGGCTGTATTTCCCCTGGGACAAGGACGACCAGATCGCGCGCAAGATCTGCGAGATCGCGGACGTGGACAGCTACCGCACCGAGGGCTTCGTGCTCGAGGGCGGCTCTATCCACGTCGACGGCGAAGGTACGGTGCTGACGACCGAGATGTGTCTGCTGTCTGAAGGCCGCAACCCCGACAAGAGCAAAGAAGAGATCGAGCAGATGCTTTGCGACTACCTCGGCTGCGAGAAGGTGCTGTGGATCAAGGACGGCATCGACCCCGACGAGACGAACGGGCACATCGACGACGTCGCGTGTTTCATCGCGCCCGGCGAGGTCGCGTGCATCTGGACGGAGGACAAGGATCATCCGTTCTACGAGCAGGCGCAGGCGGCGTACAGATTCCTGAGCGAGGCGACGGACGCCAAGGGCCGCAAATTAAAGGTCCACAAGCTCTGCCTGACGAAAAAGCCGTGCTTACTCGAGGGCGCGGATACCATCGACGCCGTGGAGGGCACCATCCCGCGTGAGGACGGCGAGGTCAGCATCGCGTCGTATATGAACTTTTTGATCGTCAACGGCGCGGTCATCTTGCCGCAGTACGGCGACGAAAACGACGCAGTCGCCATCGAACAGGTGCAGAAAATGTTCCCCGACCGCGAGGTCGTGGGCGTGCAGACGAAGGAGGTCGCCTTCGGCGGCGGCAATATCCACTGCATCACCCAGCAGCAGCCTGCGGTGAAGAAGTAAAAAAAGAGCGCCGTCCGTGCAATAAATGTACGGGCGGCGTTTTTATGGTGCTTATGCAGTCTGCTCGCGGGCGATGCGGATGAATTCCGAGAGCACGCTCCACGGATACGAGCGGCTCAAGTACCCAAAGCAGATGGGATAGGACGCCTCGGGGCAGAGCGGGAGAATATGCAGGTGCGCAAGCTGCGCGGGCGAGAGCGCCGTGTGCAGCAGATTTTCCGGGCAGAAGCATGCGCCGACGCCCTGCTCGCAGAGCGCGAGCAGCGTTTCGACGTTTTCTGATGTTGCTTTGCTGACGGGCGAGACGCCCGAGGAGCGCAAAAGTCCGCGCCCGATGCGCCCGCCGATGTCCTCCGCGGAGCCGAGGACAAAGGGGCAGCCGCGCAGGGAGCTCAAATTTCCCGAGGCGATCTCGCCGCGGTGCGTGTCAAGGTCGATGCCGCACTGCGCGAGCAGCCCATCGGACAGGCACAGCACGATGTGCTCCAGATAGTAATCCTCAAGCACCACGCCGGGGAGCGGGTGTGGAAAGCCGGCGATGGCGAGGTCAATGCCGCCGCTGAGCAGCGCCTTCTGGATCGCGTCGTTCGAGCCTTCGAGCAGCGTGATCTCGACATTCGGATACTGACGCTGAAAGGCGGGGATCAGGCGCGGCATGATGGCGCGGCCGCGCGTGTAGGCGATGCCGACGCGCAGCTCGCCTTTCTGATTTTCGGAGATGTCGCAGAATTCGCGCTCCATGGCCTGGCGCGTCTGGCCGATGGATTCGGCATAGCGCAGAAACGTCCGGCCTGCGTAGGTGAGCTCAAGCGGCGTGCGGCGCACAACGAGCGTGCAGTTCAGCTCGCGCTCTAAATTGGCAATGTGCGATGAGAGTGATTGCTGCGTGATGTGCAGCGCTTCGGCGGCGCGGGTGAAGTTTTTCTCCCGCGCGAGCACGAGAAAATAGTCAAGAGAATGGAAATTCATGGGAACGCTCCTTTCACAGCTACTTCTTGTAGAATATATCAGTTTTAACAGTTTTACAAGATTAAAATCCGCGCTTATACTAAAGACAACGAAAGGCTGAACGAACGGCAAAGCGCACGGGTTTTCTTTTTCACCGCGCCTCCATCCACACACGTTCGTTCGCTTTGCGTGGGGGAACCTGACAGCCGGAGCACCAGCAGGAGATTTTGCAATTTCCGCCTGCTGCACTCCGACTTGCAGGGCATATCGGAAAGGATGGCGGGAGAGGAACATGAGCATTTTAGAGCTGGGGAGCTTGCAGCTGACGCTTTTTTGCGATGATGCTGATCGGCGCGCTGCTCAAAAAGAAGGACATCATCGACGAAAACGGCAAAAAGTGCCTGTCCGACCTGTGCATCAATGTAGTCATCCCGTGCAACATCTTCAAATCCTGCCTCATTGAGCTGGATGCGGGTGTGCTCAAGTCCTGTGCGATGCTGTTTGTGAGCGCAGTCATCATGCAGCTATTGTGCCTCGCCTTGAACCTGTCCCTTTTTGAACGCTATGATCCGCAGCGGAAAAAGGTGCTGCAATACTGCACCATCGTGCCGATGAGCGGCTTTCTCGGCAATCCCATCGCCGAGGGCATTAACGAGGTCGGTGTGCTGTACACGTCCATTTTCCTCATCCCGATGCGCATTGTGATGTGGTCGGTCGGCACGACGTATTTTGCCGCGGGCGCGACGGCGGCCATCTTTGCCGCCAAGTACGGCAGTGACGCGCCGTTTGCCGCGAAAAATGTCGTATTCACGACGCTTTTTTCCATGCTGACGCTGCCGTTGTGGGCATATTTTGTGGGCTGAATCGGGGGGCGCTGCTTTTTGTTTTTGACGCGGCGTGGTATGATGCGGAGAGAGAACTGAGGGAGGGACGGATATGATCGCGATTAGTTTATTCTGTGGGGCGCTGCTGGTGTGTCTGGTGCTGGGGGCGAATATCCTCTATGCGCTGGCGACGGGGCTGGTGATCTTCACGGCCTACGGCAGGCGGCGGGGCTTTTCGTGGAAAGAACTCGGGAAGATGATCTGCTCGGGCGTGAAGACATCGACGAGCGTGCTGCTGGTGTTCCCGCTCATTGGAATGCTGACGGCCCTCTGGCGTACATGCGGCGCGCTGCCGCTCATTATCTGCTGTGCGGTGGACCTCATCCGGCCAGAGATATTGCTGCTGATGACATTCCTCCTGAACTGCGGCGTGTCCGTCCTGACGGGTACGGCCTTCGGCGCGGCGGCGACGATGGGGACCATCTGCGTGAGCGTGGGCGTCTCGATGGGCATGGACCCGCTGCTGCTCGGCGGCGCAATGCTCTCGGGCGTTTACTTTGGGGACCGCTGCTCGCCGGTCTCGACGAGTGCGCTGCTTGTGAGCGAGCTGACGGGGACTGATATTTATGACAACATCCGCCGCATGGTCAAAACGGCGCTCGTACCGTTTCTTGTGAGTTGTGCGGTCTATTTGCTGCTGGGCCTGTCGCGCGGCGGAGACAGTGCGCGGGCGAACCTGTGGCCGCTCTACGGGCGCGAGATGACGCTTACGTGGGTGATGTGCCTGCCGGCGGTGCTCATCCTGGTGCTGGCTCTCTTCCGTGTGAAGGTCAAACGCGCGATGGCGGCGAGCATTCTTGCCGCCGTGCTACTGTGCGTGTTCGTGCGGCACCTGGATGCGTGGACGATCCTAAAAACGGCGTTTTTCGGTTATACGGCGGCGGATGCGGAGGTCGGCGTGATGCTCAATGGCGGCGGCATCCTCTCCATGCTGCGTTTGGCGCTCATTATCACGATCTCATCGGCGTACTCCGGTATTTTCCGCAGGACAGGGCTGCTCGATGGACTCTGTGTGCGCATCGAGTCACTGAGCGAGAAGACCTCGCCCTACTGCGCGATGCTGGTGACGGGGACGCTCGCCTCGCTCGTGGCCTGCAACCAGACGCTGACGATTATCCTGACGCATCAGCTCTGCGCGCAGACACAGCAGGATGCGCGCGAGCTCGCGATCGATATGGAAAACAGCGCTGTGGTCATCGCGCCGCTCGTGCCGTGGTCCATTGCGGGAGCGATGCCGCTCTCGACCGTCGGTGCGCCGACAGGGAGCCTGTTCGCGGCCTGCCTTTTATACCTGCTGCCGCTGTGGACGCTGCTGCAGCGCACGGCGGAGCAGCGCCGCACGGCAAAGACGGCAAAGTGAAGAGAAACAGAGCGGTCCTCCCGGCAGGAGGGCCGCTTCGCAGTGGGGGATATAAAAGGCCTCCCGCCTGCATGACGCAGGAGGGAGGCCTTTGAGCATTTTTTGGAAAAGAGCCGCTTAGCCGACGAGAGCAGCGGTGTCCATGGCGATCATGAGCTCCTCGTTCGTGGGGATGAGGAGGACGGTGACCTTGGAGTCGGGCGCGGAGATGACGCGCTCTTCGCCGCGGACCTTGTTGGCGTCCTCGTCCATCTTGACGCCCATGAACTCGAGACCGGAGGCGATGGCCATGCGCTGGGAGGCGCTGTTCTCGCCGACGCCTGCGGTGAAGATGATGGCGTCCACGCCGCCCATCGCGGCGGCATACGCGCCGATGAGCTTCTTCACGCCGTAGTTGAACATATCGACGGCGAGGCCGGCGCGCTCGTTGCCCTCCTTGAAGGCCTCCTCGAGATCGCGGAAGTCGGAGCTGACGCCGCTGACGCCCATAACGCCGGACTTCTTGTTGAGGATGGTGAGCATCTCGGTGATGTCCATGCCGTACTTGTTCATCAGGTACTCGAGGATACCGGCGTCGATATCACCGGAGCGGGTACCCATGGGAAGCCCGGCAAGCGGGGTGAAGCCCATGGAGGTGTCGACGCTCTTGCCGCCGTCGATCGCGGTGACGGAGGAACCGTTGCCGAGGTGGCAGGAGATCAGCTTGAGCTGCTCGGCAGGCTTGCCGAGCATATCGGCCGCGCGCTGGGCAACATACTTGTGAGAGGTGCCGTGGAAGCCGTAGCGGCGGACCTTGTCCTTCTCATAATACTCATAGGGAAGCGCATAGGTGTAGGCCACGGGGGGCATGGTCTGGTGGAAAGCGGTGTCGAACACGGCGACCATGGGCACGCCGGGCATGAGTTCCTGGCAGGCCTTGATGCCGATGATGTTGGCGGGGTTGTGGAGCGGGGCGAGGGGGTTGCACTCCTCGATAGCCTGCATGACCTCGTCGGTGATGACGACGGACTTGGCGAACTTTTCGCCGCCGTGGACGACGCGGTGGCCGACAGCGTCGATCTCCTTCATAGATTCGATAACGCCGTTCTTCTCGTCGACGAGGGCGTTCAGCACGGCCTGGATGGCCTCGCTGTGGGTGGGCATGGAGACGGAAGCGGCCTTGATGGCTTCCTTGCCGGGAAGCTGGGGCTTATAGGTGAACAGACCGTCGATGCCGATGCGCTCGCACAGACCCTTCGCCAGCAGCTCGCCCGTGGTGGGGTTGAGCAACTGATACTTCAGGGAGGAAGAACCTGCGTTGATGACCAATACGTTCATAAGTATACTCCTTTTTTCGAGGGCGGCTTGCAAAGCGCCCGAATTTCCGATAGAATCATGAAAAACGATCGGTGTAAAAATCATACGTCATTTATTATAGCAAACTTTTTGGCAAACACAAGTAAATTTAACAAAACGTAACTCTTTTGTAACCGCTTTGAGAGGACTTTTATGAATGCGATTGGTATAATATCCGAGTATAATCCCTTCCACCGCGGCCATAAATGGCAAATTGACGAACTGCGCCGGCGCTTCGGTGAAGAGAGCGCCATCGTGTGCGCGATGAGCGGCGATTTTGTCCAGCGGGGCGACTTTGCCATCGAGCGGATGCACGCACGGGCGGAAGCGGCGGTGCGCGGCGGTGCGGACCTCGTCCTTGAGCTGCCGCTGCCATGGGCCATTTCGTCGGCCGAGGGCTTTGCCCGCGGCGGCGTGAGCGTCCTTCACGCGACGGGCGTGGTCGATACGCTGGCCTTTGGCAGCGAATGCGGCGACGCGGCAAAATTGCAGCGCGCGGCAAAGGCACTGCTGCGGGCGGATTTTCCCGACGCGCTGCGAGAGGAGCTTGCCAAGGGCCTGCCCTTTGCCGCAGCGCGGGAAGCGGCTGCAAAGGCGCTCATCGGCGAAGACGCCGCTGTGCTCAGAGAGCCAAACGATATCCTCGGCGTAGAATACTGTAAGGCGCTCATCCAAAGCGGCAGCACCATCGAACCGCTTGCGATCCCTCGAAAGGCCGTCGGCCACAACGAGGACGCGGCGGAGGGCTTCGCCTCGGCGAGCCACATCCGCGAATTACTCGCGCGCGGGGAGGACGTCTCCGCGTATCTGACGGAAGAGAGCGCCGCCATTTATGCGCGCGAATGCGCGGCGGGCCGCGCACCGGTGACGATGAAAAACGTGGAGCGAGCGATCTTGTCGAAATTCCGCGCGATGTGCGAAGAGGACTTTGCCCGCTATGACAGCGGAAACGAGGGACTCTACCGCCGGTTTTATGACGCGGCGCGCACAGCGGCGTCCGTCGACGAGCTGCTTTCCGCGGTGAAGACGAAGCGCTACGCCTACGCGCGGCTGCGGCGGATGCTGCTCGCGGCGTATCTCGGCGTGACGGCGGAGGATATGCCGCCGCGTGTGCCGTACCTCAGGGCGCTGGCGTTCAACGAACGCGGGCGCGCGGTGCTGAGGGAAATGAAGAAGGCGGCGTGCGCGCCGGTGCTCATTAAGAGCGCCGATGTGCGCGCGCTGGGTGAGGATGCGCGGCGGCTCTTTGCA
Organism: uncultured Eubacteriales bacterium; assembly: GCA_900552015.1. Classification (GTDB taxonomy): domain Bacteria; phylum Bacillota; class Clostridia; order Oscillospirales; family Oscillospiraceae; genus Hominicoprocola. The sequence continues at coordinate 9,577 of URXY01000037.1, forward strand.
TTGACCGCACGCGCGGAGGACCAGTATGTCCTTGCGTACCCCGCGCTGCCGGAGGCGCGCGGCGGGAGCGCGTGGACGGAGGGACCTGTGATCGTGTGAGCGAAGGTCCAAGCCCCCCTGGAAAGGAGATCACGATGAAAAAATGGATGGCGATGCCGCTCGGCTTTGTGCTGGCGCTGAACCTGACCGCCTGCGGCGCGGGAACACCTGGCGGGGCGGAGGACAGCACACCGACGCAGGCGGACGCACTGCACTTTGAGGCCGCGACGCAAGTTTACGAAAACGAATACAAGGCTGACGACGGCACGGTGCTTTTGGCGGAGCGCTACGAGCTGCCGGTGCTCGAGCTACGCACAGAGGACGGCGAGCTCTACACGCTGGCCGAAAACGTGACGGCGAACGGTGGCGCGGGTATTCCCGCACAGGTCACGGCGCAGAACGCCTTCAACACAGAGATGAACAACGTGCTCGCGGGTCTTGAGTCCGAGGCGGCGCAGATGGCCACCGAGGCGAAGGAACTCTACGCGGAAAACGACACGTCGGTCTTTTTGGGCAGTTACTGGGCGAGCGAACTCGGTCTGACGCAGACCTATATGACTGACGGGAAGTTTCTGAGCGTCGCGGCAGAGCATTACACTTACTACGGCGGCGTGCATCCGAATTTCGTCACCCGCGCGTGGAACTTTGACCTGACGACGGGCGAATTCCTGACGCTGGATGCACTCGCCTCGGAGGAGGGCGATTTGCAGGGAAACTCGCTGCAGGAGAACATTTACTGGAACATTCTCAGCCAGATCGATCAAAAAAATCTCAGCGGGGAGTATTTTGACGACTACGATTCCTATTTGCAGGACTTCCCCTCGCTTGCGACGCTGAACTTTACGGAAGACGGTCTGACGGTCACGTTCGACCAGTACGTTATCGCGCCGTATGCGGCGGGGCCGCAGGTGTTCGAGGTGCCGTATGATGCTTTCTACAGCGCGCTCAGCGAGCACGCAAAGGAAATATTAGACGTGTCGCAGGAGCGGCTCGTGCTGTCGGATCTCGACACGGCGGCAACGCTGTGGTCGTGGCTCTTTATGACAACGCCGCCGACCGGTGATACGCCGGACAAGGCGGAGATCAACGGGTATACCTACTACAGTGCGGACATCCCCGGCGTTTCGACACTGGAGGATATGCAGGAGCTGATGTACCGTTATTTCGATAGAGCGCTGGCCGACGAGTGGCTTGAAGAGTCCGAGCGCTACGCTGAGGTGGATGGCAGGCTCTATGTGCTCGATGCCGACCGAGGCAGCAACGACTCCATCATTGATGATGTGCGCAGCGTGACATTGGACGGTGAGGGCGGTATTGTGACGCAGACCGTTACCTACGGCGAATGGAACGAGGTGTCGCAGAGCCAGGTCCCAAACGGGGAAGAGACCTTTGAATATCCCTTTATCCTTATCGACGGCCACGCGGTATTCTCCGCATTCCCGTATCCGTACTGAGAAAAATAGACGGGAGGAGAGTCCGATGGCGTAAAGAGCGCGGCAGTGCCGCAGAAGCGATCATAATAGGACTACTTTTGCGGAGGATGAGAGAAATGAAGAGAGTAAAAATTTTTCTGTTGCTTTTTACGATGTGCTGCACGCTGACCGCCTGCGGCACAAAGCCTGTGGAAGACGTGACGCAGCTGGATGATGAAACGCCGGCGGTGGACGTTGACTGGTTCAACACGGAATTTTTCAACATGGGCAGCGGCGTGTGCATGACCAACATGATGCTCAGCAGCTATTACGATACTGCCGCGGATATTGACCTCTATGAGCTCTTCTACAATGGCCCAACGGGAATACAGGAAGAGGTCACTGAGGCGGAACAGACAGCGATCGGCCCGGTGGCGTTTGAGCATTATCCTATCAAGACGCAAAGAACGGAGATGGATGACTTCTTGCAGAAATATGCGGGCGTGACGCTGGATGAGACGAACAAAAAGGATCTCGACCAGTTCATCTATCTCGAGGAGTACGACGCCTATTATCTGCTCCACGGCGATACGAATTTCCAGCGCTGCACGGTCACCTCGCTCGAGCAAAACGAGGACGGGACTATCGCGCTCACCTATGAGCAGGAGAGCGGTGAAAAGGGGATCGTCACGCTGAAGGGCAGCAAAGGCAGCTACCAGTTCATATCGAACAAGGAAGCGTAACAAGAAAAATGCTGGCTCGTGAGAGCCAGCATTTTTTTGTATGTAGCTTACCGGTAGCGTTCGCGGTGGGCAGCCATGATATCGGCCAGCAGTACGCCGTTGTCAGGCGGTGTGTAGGTGATGGCGTTTGCGCCCGCGGCGATGGTCTTGCGGATGGTCTCATCCTTCGGGCCGCCGGTCGCGATGATGGGGATCTCGGGATGGCGCTCGCGGAGCGCGGCGACGAGCTGCGGCGTTTCCGCCGCGGCGGAGACGTTCAGAATGTCGACGCCCGCGGCGATGCGCGCCTCGGTGTCCTGCGTGGCGGAGACGATGGTCGCAACGACGGGAATATCGATGTGCGCCTTGATATCGCGCAGGATATCGGCGGAGACAGGGGCGTTGAGCACGACGCCGTAAGCGCCGCAGTGCTCAGCCTCCATCGCCTGGGCGACGGAGCGCGCGCCGGACGTGAAGCCGCCGCCGACGCCGCAGAACACGGGCGTATCCGCCACGCTGATGATGGCGCGCACGATGCGCGGCTGGGGCGTGAAGGGATAGACGGCGATGACCGCGTCGGCATTGCAGCTTGCAATGGTGGCGACATCGGTGGAGAAGATGAAGGACCTGATGGTTCGGCCGAAGATGCGGATGCCGCTGCACTCGTTGATGCACTCGGGCACCAGCAGCATATGATTGCGGAGCTTTCCGCTGTAGCTCGGCGTGGGCGTTGGGGTAAAATCGCTCATGAAAGCACCTTCCTTTCCGCGGGTATGGTTGACCGGTATGAGATCATGCGCGCGCTTCAGTCCACATGACTGCTCGCGCGCATGGCGAGGATCGTCTGCTCGATGAGAGTATCGAGGTCCCAGCCGAGCATTTCTGTGCCGCGCTCGATGACTTCGCGAGAGCAGCCAGCGGCGAACTTTTTATCTTTATACTTCTTCTTGACGGACTTGACCTCGAGATCGCTGACGCTCTTGCTCGGGCGCATGAGCGCGGCCGCGCCGATGAGGCCCGTGAGCTCGTCGGTAGCGAAAAGGACCTTTTCCATCTCGTGCTGCGGCTCGGGCAGGTTATCGAAGTGCAGGCCGTAGCCATGGCTCGCGGTGGCGCGGATGAGGCGCTCGTCGAGACCCGCTTCGCGCATAATCTCCTGTGACTTGATGCAGTGCTGATCGGGATACATCTCAAAGTCGAGGTCGTGGAGAAGACCGACGATCTCCCAGAAATCCGCTTCATCGCCGTAGCCGAGCTGTTCTGCGTACCAGCGCATGACGTCGGCAACGGTGTTTGCGTGCTTTAAGTGGAACTCGCCTTTGTTGTAGCGCGTGAGAAGCTCCCACGCCTGGTCCTTGGTATACGCCATAAAAAGTGTTCCCTCCCTTTGACTTATGGCTGTTCGTCCGTAAAGTGAACATGATTGAAGATGTGATCCGAGCAGAAGCAGTGATACCCCGCGCACTTGCTGCAATAGCGGAACTGCAGCTCAGGATTCGTCACATCGGTGCGACCGCACACGGCGCACTTGTGGCGGAAGCCCTGCGTCTGCTGCTCGTACTGCTCCTGACGCTGCTGGGCGCGCACGGTGTTGTGGAAGTGCGTGGCCTGCTTGCTCTGATGGTGCTCGAGCTTGAAAAATCGTGTGAGCTCAGGCCAGAAGAAGATGACGAAGTTCAAAAGCGCCACGACGGGCAGGATGGCATAATAGCCGACGCCTGCGGAAATGTAGCGGAAAATGTCAAAGAAGAAGTAGAACACGTCAATATAGGCGAGCCACTTCATGCGGATGGGGAAGATGAAAAACAGCAGCACCTGCGCGTCGGGGTAGAGGAGCGCGAAGGCCATGAACATCGCGAAGTTGACATAGTTCGCGCCGTAAACGGGAATGCTGTAGCCCGTGATGAGGCTGACGATGCTCGCGCCGAGGACGGTGAGCAGCATGCCGCTCAGGTAATACGTCGTAAACTTGGCTGTGCCCCACTGCCGCTCGAGCGTCGAGCCGATCCAGTAGTAGAAATAGCAGGTGATGAGAAGATAGAACGGACTCGTGCTCTCAGGGATGAGGACAAAGGTGATGAGCCGCCACACCTGCCCGTGGAGCAGGCCTGAGAGCGTATAGGAAAAGAAACTTAAAAAGTTGCCGCTCGAGAAGTTGGACAAAAGTCCCAGCACCACGTTGCCGATGACGACATAGAGCATCAGGTTGGGGATGCCAAAATTCGGGTGCAGGATACAGAAGCGGTCGATCGCGCGGTTGAGCTTGTTCAAGACGGAATACCTCACTTAGTTCACAAATAATCGAATTCAATAGTTTCAAACATTATGACACAAAGCGAGGGAAAAGTCATCAATAAACTTTGAACAAATGGCCATAACAAAACGGAATGAAGCGTAAGAATGCGGAAAGAAACGAATTCTTTCCGCATTCTTAACACTTGTTCACTTGAGATCGAGCTCGGGCGGGACGTCGATCTCCTCGCCGACATACTTGCCGTTCTTTTTCCGCTGGCGCACACATTCGGTGAGCAGATATTCGATCTGGCCGTTGACCGAGCGGAAGTCATCCTCCGCCCAGGCGGCGATGGCGGCGTAGAGCTTAGGCGAAAGGCGCAGGGGGACCTGCTTTTTGGCGTTGTCGTTCATGGCGGCCCTTTAATAGAGGCTTCCGGAGTTGACAACGGGCTGCGCGTCGCGGTTGCCGCAGAGCACGACGAGCAGGTTCGAGACCATCGCCGCCTTGCGCTCCTCGTCAAGCTCCACCGTGCCATTTTTCGCAAGGCGCTCAAGCGCCATTTCGACCATGCCGACCGCGCCATCGACGATCATCTTGCGCGCGTCGATGATGGCGCTGGCCTGCTGGCGCTGGAGCATGACTGCCGCGATCTCGGGCGCGTAGGCAAGGTAGGTGATGCGCGCTTCGATGATCTCAAGGCCCGCGTCGGCGACCTTGGCCTGAATTTCATCGCGGATACGCGCGGCGACGACCTCGCTGGACCCACGCAGGCTCCCCTCGTCGGCCTGACCGTCGCCCGTGGTGTCGACGTTCGGGGCGACGTCGTACGGGTAGACGCGCACGATGTTGCGCAGCGCCGCGTCGCACTGGAGGGACAGATACTCCTTGTAGTTATCCACGTTGAAGACGGCCTTGGCCGTGTCGGTCACGCGCCACATGACGGCGATGCCGATCTCCACGGGGTTGCCGAGACAGTCGTTGATCTTCTGGCGGGCATTGTTGAGCGTCATGATCTTGAGGGAAATTTTCTTATTGCCACCGACTTCGACCGCGGCGGACGCGCCCTGCATGGCAACGAGAATGTCGCTGCCCTTGTGTCCGCCGTCCACGTCGCCGGACTGGTTGAGCTTCGTCTTGGCAGCGGGATTGAAGGACGAGCAGAAGGGATTGACCCAATAAAAGCCCTCGCCCTTGAGCGTGCCGATGTACTTGCCGAACAGCGTCAGCACCAGCGCCTCCTGCGGCTTTAAGACGCGAAGTCCGCACAGCGGGATCCAGCCGAGCGACAGCACGATGACGCACAGGACGACGAGGGGCAGAAAGCCCGCGTTGATGCCGACGATCAGAAAAACGACCGCGGCGATGTAGAGAACAAGCTCGAGCAGCAGCACGAGCATACCGTTTTTGTGACCGGTGATGATCTTTTCTTCCATAGAAAGCACCTCCAAAGTTTGATATCAAAATAATATCACAACAATATGAGGTGTCAAGAGGGAAACGCAAAAAAAGCGCCACGCACGTTTGTGCGGAGCGTAAATATGACAGAGGGCTTTATGCGTAGTGGTATTTTTTCCGGCCGAGGAGGAAGAGCGTTCCCGTGACGAGCAGCGTGAGCGCTTCGGCGGCGGTGATGGCGAGCCAGATGCCGTTGATACCAAGAAGCTTCGGCAGGATCAGGACCGCGGCGACCTGAATGACGAGCGTGCGCAGGAACGAGATGAGCGCGCTGGCCGTGCCGTTGTTGAGCCCCGTAAAAAACGCTGAGCCGAAGATGTTGAAGCCGCAGACGAGGAACGAGAGCGAGTAGAGCCGCAGGGCGTTGACCGTCATCTCGCAGAGAGCTTCGTCGTAGCCGACGAAGATGCGGGCAATGGGCGAGGCGAGCGAGATGGAGAAGAAGGTCATCGCGAGGCTCGCGATGAGCGTGAGCGTCAGGCTCTTTTTGAGCAGACTTTTGAGTTCCCCGCGGTTCTGCGCGCCGTAGTGATAGCCGACGACGGGTGTGACGGCGATGGAATAGCCGAAGAAAAACGCCATGAAGATGAAGCTCACGTACATCAGAACACCGTAGGCATTCACGCCGTTTTCCTTGGCAATCGCCATGAGCTGCACGTTATAGAGTACGCCGACGAGAGAGGTCGAAAGGTTGCTGACCATCTCGCTCGAGCCGTTGTAGCAGGCCTTGCCGAGGGCGCGGAAGTCAAAGCGCGGACGCGTGAGGCGCAGCAGCGAATCGTTCGCTCGCAGGAAATAGACGAGCGGGATGAGCGCGCCGACAATCTGCGAAAACGCCGTGGCGAGCGCCGCACCGAGAAGGCCGAACGGGAACACGTAGACGAGCAGAAAATCGAGTACCATGTTCGTCAGCCCCGCGAACACCGTCACGCGCAGGCCGAAGTGCGGCTTTTCCGCCGTGGCCAAAAAGCTCTGGAAGCTGTTTTGCAGCATGAAAAAGGGGAGCGACGCGAGCAGCACGCGCCCATAGAGCACGCAGTCGTCGATCGTCAGGTCCGTCGCGCCGACGGCGAACGAGATGGGGCGCAGGAAAACGATGCACACGCCGCTTAAAACCGCGCCGCCGACGGCGAGCACGATGACGAGCATGGAGAAGATCTCGTTCGCTTCCCTGGGCTTACCCTCGCCGAGCGTTTTGGCAATGAGCGCGCTGCCGCCCGTGCCGATCATAAAGCCGACGGCGGCGAGCGCCATGATGACGGGGAAGATGAGATTCAACGCGGCGAAGGGATTTTTGCCGACGAAGTTCGAGACGAAAAAGCCGTCGACAATGCTGTAAATAGAGGTGATGATCATCATCAAAATGCTGGGCGCGACAAAGCGCAGCAGCTTTTGATACGTAAAATGATCGGAAAGGGAGACGGTCATAAAAGACCTCCTTGCTTGAAGTCAGGAGAGGCCGCCGTTGTCGCTGCGCGAGAGGAGCGCTTCGTAATCGCGGATGCAGATGACGACGTCGGGCTGATAGGCGGCGATATAGTCGCTGATGCTCTGCGTCTTATAGTGCCGCAGGTCGACAGAGCGCATCTCGTCGAAGCTGTAATAGGCGAAGCTCTCCACGGGGTTGGTGAAGCTGTCGCCGAAGATGAGGACGCTCGGAAGCTCGGGGCGGTCCGTGCGGAGGACCGTTTCGGCGATGTCGCCGCCCATGTAGAGCCCGTAGGTCAAAGGCTCCGTGTCGGTCGCGGGGAGGGCGTAGACCGTGGCGGCGACTTCCCCGCCGTTATCGAAGCGGGTGAAGGGGATATCCTCGCGGAAGGCGGCGGTGAGCAGCTTTTCGTCGTTGCCGCGAAGTCCCATGAGCTTGCGCGTGCGCGAGCCCATGTAGGGGTTCGGGAGCGCGGAGAAGGTCACGTCCGCACCCTCTTCGGGGAAGGAGAGCGCGAGGCCGTAAGCGTCGTTCAGCGCCTGCACGGCGGCGCGGTAGGTCTCATACGCGCCGCGGAGGCCGTAGTGGTTGTCCACCTTTGAGCTGAACGCGGGCAGATGACCGAGCGAGTCGAAGATGGGACCCATGTCCACATGGGTGATGCCCTGTGCATCCATAGCGCTGTTGAGCGCCGCGAGCTCGGCGGCGGTGTAGGCAGAGCGGTTTTCGAGATAGGAGGGGTATTCATCCTCATAGTAGGCGTACTGGCAGGGGACGGCGATATAGCAGTAATGTCCGCCGTAGGCTTCGATCTGATCGCGCAGCGCGGCGTTGTCCGCGGCGACATCCGCGGCTTTGCGCGCGATGTCGTCGGCGGTATCGGGCATGGTGTAGAGCTGCTCGAGCAGTGCGTCGTCCGTGACGACGATATCGTTGACCACGGGGCGGTGGAAGACGTTCAGATCACACCATGTGACGGCCTTGAGCGCTGTGGTGCGTCCGGCGGCATAGTCGCAGAACAGGGTCTCGAGGTCGCCGAAGACCTGACCGCTGAGGACGGTTTCTGCCGTGATCTCGGGGAAGGCGGAGAGGTTGCGGTTTTCATAGTAGGAGTAGCGCTCCTTTGGCAGCAGGATGGTCGCGGCCATCAAAACGAGCAGAGCACCGGAAAAGAGCAGGGCCATCGCCCATTCAGCGATACGTTTCATGCGGCATACCTCCTGATCTTAGAATCGAAAATAGATGAAGGGGTTGAACGAGCCCGTGACGAGCCTGCAGTAGGAAAGCGCGAGCAGTGCGAGGGAGGCGAGCTTCGGCCCCGCGATGAGCACCGCGCGGGAAATGCGGCTGTCACGCGCTTCGAGCGACGTTTCGAGAAGCGTTTTGACCGGCAGAGCGGCGACGCAGCAGCATAACAGCTCCGGCCAAAATTCGAGCGCATAGTAGATGACGCGTTCGCCGCAGAAGACGCCGCTGATGCCGAACATGGCGGAAAAATATGTGAGCGCGGCGCCGAGCGTGTCGGCGCGGAAGAGCACCCAACTGAAGACGACGAGCAGCATGGTGTAGAGGTGCTGCAAAAGGGCCGGGAGGCGAGAGAGCGCCTTGCCCCAGACGAACTTTTCACCGATGAGCAGCACAAAGAACCACAGACCCCAGCAGATGAAGTTCCAGCTCGCGCCGTGCCACAGGCCCGTGAGGAACCAGACAATGAAAAGATTCAGAATGTTGCGCGCGCGGGAGCAGCGGTTGCCGCCGAGAGGGATATAAACGTAGTCGCGGAACCATGTGGAGAGCGAGATGTGCCAGCGCCGCCAAAACTCGGTGATGCTGCGGGAAACATAGGGGTAGTTGAAGTTTTCAAGAAAGTGGAAGCCGAACATCCGGCCAAGGCCGATGGCCATGTCGGAGTAGGCGGAAAAGTCAAAATAGATTTGAAATGTGTAGGAGACGGCGCCGAGCCAGGCAAAGAGCACCGAGGGGGAGGCAGCGGAAAAGGCGGCGTCGGCGACCTGCGCGACGGCGTTGGCGAGCAGCATCTTCTTGGCAAGGCCGAAGAGAAAGCGCACCGCGCCCGCGGAGAACTCGGAGACGGACTCGTGCCGCTCGTCGATCTCTTCGGCGACGGTGGTGTAGCGCACGATGGGACCGGCGACGAGCTGGGGGAAAAACGAGATATAGAGCGCGAGCTTGAGGGGACTTTTCTGCACGGCGGCGTCATCGCGGAAGACGTCGATGACGTAGCTGAGGCCCTGGAAGGTGAAAAACGAGATGCCGATGGGCAGTGTGACCTGCGGCACAGACCGGCTATAATTTGTCAAGCTGAAATCTCATTTGGGATGCAGGGCGTATAGG
>URXY01000038.1 GCA_900552015.1 uncultured Eubacteriales bacterium
ATAGGAGGTTTTACTCATGCTAAAGCTATTTTTCTTCCCCCGGTAGAACCGGGGGGGGTATTTCCACGCCTGAAGGCGCCAAACATAAAAAAGCTCGGACGCAAGTCCGAGCTTTTTTCTTATTCTTTTTACGCTTCCCGCAGCACGACCTCCACGATGCCGACGTCGTCGGTATCGGGATAGAAGTACACCTGCCATGGCTGTTCGAAGTTCGGTTCTACCTCGCTCTGCACTTCGCGCACCATCTCGCGCAGGCCGTCGCGGTCGGTCGTAAAATAGCCGAAGCGCACGGCAACGCGCTTCACCGTCCCCTCCTCCGCCGTCAGGCGCAGAAGGTCAGGCAGCGCTTCCGTACTGGTGGCGGTGATGATGGCCGCCTGCTCCTCCGCCGTACGGCGGTAGCCGAGGCGCACGCGCATCTCGTAGTAGCCGTGCTCCCGCGCGTCGGTATAGCTGATGTATTCGAGCAGGTATGCGCCCAGCGCCGTATCCTCCTGCACCTCGCGGCAGGCCTGCTCCGCCATCGACGCGGCCTCCTCATCGTTTCCGTAGATACGGACGGTCCCCTCCTCGCTGTGCTCGCCGAGGAGCAGCAGCAGGGCGTTGACAAGGTCCTGATAGCTGTCGGCCCGCAGGGTGTCGGCGTTCTCGTTCTCCCAGTAGACCTCGCTGTGCGGCGCGGAGACGGAGTAGCTGCGCTCGAGCACGATGTTGCCGCAGCCCGCGAGCGTCAGGCAGAGCGCCAGCGTAAGCGGTATGAACTTTTTGCGCACGGCGCCTCGCCTCCTCTCTTTTCCTCCGCTTTTTTCTCAGTAGCCGAGCGGCTCGTCGACGAGCACGACCTCGCTCTCGCAGCTTCGGATGGCCTCCCACATCACGACAAGGCCGCGGCAGATGCGCTGCGGGCTCTTGCAGTCGTAGCAGCGGTCGCCGTTCACCGCGCAGGGCGTCTTCACGCCGAGGCGCTGAGCGTTCTTCGGCGCGGAGATGTTGCGGGCGCGCCAGAGCGCTTCGTTATAGGTCGGCGCAAGCTTGTTGCTGCCGACGACGTACCATACCTTTTTGTGGCCGAAGAGCGACGACGCCACGCGGTTGCCCGTGCCGTCGATGTTGATGATCTCGCCGGTCTCGGCAAGGCCGTTGGCCGAGAGCAGATAGTGCTCGCAGGTCGCTGCCTTTTCACGCACCTCATCGGCATTCATGCCCTCGGGCACGTTCCAGTGGCTGTAGATCGTGTTGTGCTTGCCGAGGCTTTCAAAAAGCCCCATCTCCGCGAGCGTCATACTGCCGCCGAACGACACGCTCGCGCCGTCGATCTGCCGGTTCAGGTAGTCCGCCGCTTCCTTCGCCGTCGCGAAGGTCGACACGGCAAAGCCGCGTTCTTTGAGATTCTTTTCCACTGCCGTAAGATCCATATTCTTGCCTCCTGCTTGCCAAAGCTAAGATATTAAAGCCCCTTGGGGTTATAAACGCCGAAGCCCTCGCCCAGCACCTCGCTCGCGTCGCACACGATGAAAAAGGCGTCGGGGTCCAGCTCTTTAATGAAGCGCTTGATGGACACGACCTCCTTATTGCGCACTGCGCACAGCAGCAGCGGACGGTCTGAGCCCGTGTAGACGCCTTTGCCGTTCAAAAGCGTCGCGCCCATGTCGCGCGCGATCATCTCCTGCATGATCTCTTCGTACTTATCGCTGATGATATAAGCGAGCTTGGCTGTGTTCTGTCCATATACGACAAGGTCGAGCACCTTGGTCGTGATGTAGAGCGCAAGCGCGCCGTAAAGGGCGTTATTGAGGCTCCTGAACACCGCGGCATAGATCAGAATGATCGTCAGATCGATGCCAAGGCAGATATTGCCGATGGACAGTCGCTCGACATACGAGCGCACGATCCACGCGCCGAGCTCCGAGCCGCCGGTGGTCGCCTCCTCGCGGAAGATGAGGCCCGAGGCGACACCGAGCGTCACGCCGCCGTACAGGCACGCGAGCAGCGGATCCATGGGCGAAAACTGGTGGATCACATCGACCACATCGATCAGGACCGAGCTCAGCGCCATCGTGTAGATGGACTTCACCAAAAATGCAAAGCCGAATTTTTTCAGTCCCACAATGAACAGCGGCACATTGAGCACAATGATCATCACGCCGACCGGCAGCACCGGGATAAAAAAGTTGATGATCTGCGAGATACCCGTAAAGCCGCCGACCGTAAAGTCGTTGGGCGCATAAAACCAGTTGAACGACAGCGCGTACAGTACGCACGCCAGCGTGATGATGACATAGCTGCGCACCTGCTCGTGAACACTCTCTTTTTTCATAGACTTCTCTCCTCCCATATTCTCTTCTCTGGTATCCTCCCGCTGTCAGATGAGCGAGAGCTGCTTATCGTCGCTGTCCTCTGTTTTGAGCAGCGCGCCCGTCGCGGGGATGCTGCGCCCGCGGTAGCGTGCAAGGTCGGTGATGCCGGTCTCCTCGGGGAAGCGGACCGTATCGAGCGTGTACTTCTTTTTGAGCGTCAGCAGCGCGACGCCCTGCGTCGTGCGCGTCGTCTTCACGCCGAGGAGCGCCGTGCTCACGATGAGCACGCGCGGCTCGGTCGAATAGACGGCGATCTCGCGGTCCTCCCTAATGTGCAGCATCGCGCTCAGAGGGCTCTTATCGCTGTAAGCGCCCGTCAGACGGCGGCGGTTCGAGGTCGTCTTGTAAGCGGACAGCTCGACCTTCGCGGCTTTGCCGTTTTCAAAGAAGAAGATCATATAGCCGCTGTAGTCGCCCGGCAGCACCATGCCCATGACGCTCTCGCCCTCGTCCATGCCGAGCTTGGCGGGCAGGTAATCGCCCAGCTGGCTCGCTTTGCCGTCGGCAAACTCGCTCACGCGCGTCTTGTAGACCTGCGCCTTGTCGGTGAAGAACATGAGCTCGGCGGCATTGGAGCTCTCCACGCTCACGCTGAGCGCATCGTCCTCCTTGAACTTCTGCTCGCCGGACATACGCAGCGACTGCGGCGTGATCTTTTTGAAGTACCCGTGCTGCGACAAAAAGAGTGTGACGGGATAATCCTCCACGGGGTCATCCTCCACCTCCGCATCCTCGACAAAGTCGTAGACGATGCCGGTACGGCGGGGCTCGGCGTACTTTTTGCGCACGTCCTCGAGCTCCGTGATGATGATCTTGCGGATGCGCGACGGGCGCGCGAGCGTATCCTCAAGGTCTTCGATCTCCGACTCCAGAGAAGCCGTTTCTTCCACGCGCTTTAAGATATACTCGCGGTTGATGTTGCGCAGCTTGATCTCGGCAACATATTCCGCCTGGATCTGGTCGATGCCGAAGCCGATCATCAGGTTTGGCACGACGTCGGCCTCCTTCTCCGTCTCGCGGATGATCTTGATGGCCTTGTCGATATCGAGCAGTATCTTTTTGAGGCCCTTCAAGAGGTGCAGCTTGTCCTGCCGCTTTTTGAGCACGAAGTACACGCGGCGCTTGACGCTCTCGGTGCGCCACGCGCACCACTCGTCCAGAAGCTCGCGCACGCCCATCACGCGCGGCATACCGCCGATGAGGACGTTGAAGTTGCACGACGCCGTATCCTGCAGCGTCGTCGCCTTGAAGAGCTTCTGCATCAGCTTGTCGGGGTCCGCTCCGCGCTTTAGGTCGATCGTCAGCTTGAGGCCGGAGAGGTCCGTCTCGTCGCGCATATCGGAAATTTCCTTCACCTTGCCCACCTTGATAAGCTCGGCGACCTTGTCCATGATGGCCTCGGTCGTGGTGGTGTAGGGAATTTCGTAAATTTCGATGAGATTTTCCTTTTTGTCGTAGCGCCAGCGGGCGCGCACCTTCACACCGCCGCGGCCAGTGTTGTAGATATCCTCGATGGCGCGCGGGTCGTACAATACCTCGCCGCCGGTGGGAAAATCAGGGGCAAGCAAGGTCTCGCTGATGCGCACCTCGGGATTTTTGAGAAAGGCGATCGTCGTGTCGCAGACCTCGCCTAAATTGAAGCCGCACAGCTGGCTCGCCATGCCGACCGCGATGCCCTGGTTGGCCGAGACCAGGATATTCGGGAACGTCGTTGGCAGCAGCGCCGGCTCCTTCATCGAATTATCGTAGTTATCGACGAAATCGACGGTGTCGGAGTCGATGTCACGGAAGAGCTCGGCGCAGATGGGCGCGAGCTTGGCCTCGGTGTATCGGCTGGCCGCCCACGCCATGTCGCGCGAGTAGACCTTACCGAAGTTGCCCTTCGAGTCGACGAAGGGGTGCAGCAGCGCGCCGTAGCCCTTGGAAAGGCGCACCATCGTGTCATAGATCGCGGCGTCGCCGTGGGGGTTCAGGCGCATCGTCTGTCCGACGATGTTCGCGCTCTTCGTGCGCGCGCCGGAGAGAAGCCCCATTTTGTACATCGTGTAAAGGAGCTTTCGGTGCGAGGGCTTGAAGCCGTCGATCTCCGGGATGGCGCGTGAGACGATGACGGACATCGCGTAGGGCATATAGTTCGTTTCCAGCGTCTCGGTGATATTCTGCTCCACCACATCCGCGTGGAGGCCCATGACGTTCGGGTCCGCACGGCGGTGGGTCTGCTTGGGTGTTTTGTCGCTTTTCTTCATTCGGATACCTCAATATCTGCGGCGGTACAAAATGGCCGCCAAACATACTATTTCTAATATATCCTATCACACTTTTTTATGCTCTGCAACACCGCGGCGAAAGAGAAAATTTTTCTCTCCCGCCGCTCTTCTTTGCCGCGTATTGACAAAGAGCGCTCTTCCAGTATACAATGCAGATACCCCAACAGGTATGGAGGTCAAACAATGAGACAATGTATGGACGCCGACAACCTGCACCGCAGGCTCAAAAAGATCATCGGCCAGGTGCAGGCCATCGACCGCATGGTGGACGAGGATGTTCCCTGCGAGGATGTGCTCGCGCAGATCAATGCGGCCAAATCCGCGCTGCACGGCTGCGGCAAGGTCGTGCTCGAGGGGCACATCAAGCACTGCGTGCGCGACGGCATCAAGCACGGCGACGCAGACAAGACCATCGAGAGCTTCACGAAGGCGGTCGAGCGCTTTTCGAACATGGGCTGAGTGCACATTTATCAGAATAACATGAAAAGAGCGAAGCATTTGTGCTGCTTCGCTCTTTTTGTGCGCTTGACAACCTATACCCCCATATGTATAATAAGCCTATACCTCCTACGGTACAGAAAGGAGCATTCTTCCGTGAAACTGGCAATGGGAAAGCTGGAGCATTTTTTAGAGCTGGGCGGCACAAAAAAAGACATCATGCTGCTCGTGATCTCCGGCATCTCGCTGATCGTCAGCATTTTTAATCTCGCCCCCCTGCCGTTCGACGCTGCATGGGCCGCGATCCTTCTGTGCGGCATCCCCATCATTTTAGAGGCCGTCATCGGCCTTGTGACGGCGTTCGACATCAAGGCGGACGTGCTCGTCTCTCTCGCGCTGATCGCGTCGGTCTGCATCGGTGAGGATTTCGCCGCGGGCGAGGTCGCGTTCATCATGCAGCTCGGCGGCCTGCTCGAAGAGCTGACCGTCGCCCGCGCCCGCGCGGGCATTGAAAAGCTCGTCCATCTGACGCCGCAGACCGCGCGCGTCATCTCAGGCAGCGAAGAACACATCGTTCCTGCTGAAGAAGTCAAGGTCGGCGACCTGCTGCGCGTGCTGCCCGGTGAGACCATCCCCGTCGACGGCGAGATCGTGTCCGGTCAGACGTCCGTCGATCAGGCCGTCATGACGGGCGAATCACTGCCGGTCGACAAAGGCATCGGCGACGAGGTCTCCTCCGGCACGGTCAACCAGTTCGGTTCCTTTGACATGAAGGCCACGAAGGTCGGCGAGGACAGCTCCATTCAGTGCATGATCCGCCTTGTCCAGTCCGCCGACGCCGGTAAGGCCAGGATCGTCGGCCTCGCCGACCGCTGGGCGACATGGATCGTCGTCATCGCCCTCTCCGCCGCGGCGCTGACGTGGCTCATCTCCGGCGAGATCATCCGCGCGGTGACGATCCTGGTCGTCTTCTGCCCCTGCGCGCTCGTGCTGGCAACGCCGACTGCCATCATGGCCGCCATCGGCAACGCGAGCAGGCACGGCTTTCTGGTCCGCGAGGGCAACGCGCTCGAGCGTCTCGCCGCCGTGAAGAAGATCACCTTCGACAAGACCGGCGCGCTGACCTATGGCACGCCGAGGGTCGTCAAGGTCGTGAGCGCTGACGACCGCATCTCCGAAGAAATGGTCTATGCCGTCTGCGCATCGGCCGAGCGCTTTTCTGAGCACCCGCTGGGCAGGGCCGTTGTGCGCTGCTACCGTCAGGACATGGGCGGTGCGCTCAAAGACGTCACCGGCTTCACCATGATCCCCGGGCGCGGCGTTTCGGCGAGCATCGACGGCAGTGCCGTGCTCGCGGGCAATGCAAAAATGCTCAAAGAGCAGGCCGTTGCTCTTCCCGCCGCGCTTTCCGTGCAGGCAGCGCAGCAGCGCTCGCAGGGCTGCACGGTCATTTATGTTGCCATCGGCGGCAAGGCCGCAGGCCTCATCGCCCTGTCCGACACCATCCGGGAAGAGAGCGCAGATATGGTCAGTCAGCTCGCGGCACTGCAAGTCCAGCCCGTGCTGCTCACGGGCGACCATCCCAACGCTGCCGAAGCCATCGCCGCGCGGCTCCACATCGGCGAGGTGTATGCAAACTGCCTGCCCGAGGACAAGCTCACCCACATCCGCGCCTATCAGGCCGCAGGCGAAAGGGTCTGCATGATCGGCGACGGTGTAAACGACGCGCCCGCGCTCAAGGCCGCCGATGTCGGCATCGCGATGGGCGGCGTCGGCAGCGACATTGCCGTGGACGCCGCGGATATCGTGCTCGTGGACGACGAGGTAAAGGAGCTGCCGCACCTCATCGCCCTCTCCAAGCGCATGATGACCACCATCAAGATCAACATGACCTTCTCGATGGCACTCAACTTCCTTGCCATCACGCTCGCCATCATTGGCGCGCTCGGTCCCGTCGTCGGCGCTCTGGTGCACAACGCAGGCAGCGTTCTTGTCATCATCAATTCAGCTCTGCTGTTAAAATGGAGGAAAAATGCCTCGCAGAGTTTCGCGTCCACAGACGCAAAATCTGTTTAATTGTAAATTACGACGACAGGTGCGTCGGAATCTACTCTTTGCGTGGAGTGCGTGTCGCAGCCGCTCTCTGAGTGGCAAGGCACGAAGCGAAGCGAAACCTTTTCAAAAAGGGTGGATCGCATAATTGCGATCCACCCTTTTTGATCTTCTTTTACTTTCTGCGCCACACAGAGGGCATCATCAGCACGAGCAGCGGCATGATCTCAAGCCGCCCGAGCAGCATCGTCAGCGTGAGGACGAGCTTGCTGAGGTTCGAGAGAAAGCCGAAGTTGCACGTGGGGCCGAGCGCGCCGAGACCGGGGCCGACGTTGCTGATGGCCGTGAGCGAGGCGGTGAAGGCCGCGGTGAACTCCACCCCGTCGAGCGACACGACCAGCGTGCCGAAGAGCAGGATCGCGATATACGCGAAGAAGAACACCGACACGGACGAGAGCGTCTCCTCACTCACGCGCCGGCCGTCGAGCGTGATGGGGCGCACCTCGCGGGAGTGCATGATGCGGCGCATGTCGCGTCGCACGCCCTTGACGAGCAGCACCAGGCGCGAGACCTTGACGCCGCCCGCCGTGGAGCCGGCGCAGCCGCCGCAGAACATCACCAGCACCAGAATACAGCGGCAGAACGGCGGCCAGAGGTCAAAGTCTTCCGTGCAGTAGCCAGTGGTGGAGATGAGCGTTGTGACCTGAAAGGCCGCCGCCTCAAGTGCCGAACCGAAGCTGCGCCCCGTCTTGGCGACAAGGTCGAGGGCGATGAAGAGCGACGAGCCGACCACAATGCCGGTGTAAACGCGCAGCTCCTCGCTTTTGAGCGCCTCGCGGAAGCGGCGTGTGGCAAGGAGGAAGAGCAGCGTAAAGTTCACCGACGCCGCGAACATGAAGAAGGTCAGGATCCAGTTGATGAGCGAGGACTGGTAGTAGGCGATGCTCGCGTCGCGGATGGAAAAGCCGCCGGTCGAGATGGTCGTGAGCGCGGTGGTGAGCGCATCGAACCACGGAAGGCCAACCACGCGCAGCACCACGGCCTCCACCGCCGTGAGGGCAATGTAGATGCGGTAGAGGATGCGCGCCGTTTCCGCCGTGCGCGGGCGGAGCTTGGTGCTGATGGGGCCGGGGGATTCCGCCTTCATCAGGTTCACGCTGCCCTCGCTGATCTTGGGCAGCAGCGCCAGCACGAGCACAAGGATGCCCATGCCGCCCATCCACTGCGTCAGCGCGCGCCAGAGCTGAATGCCGCGCGGCAAACGCGAAGGGGCGAAAAAAATGGTCGCGCCGGTCGTCGTCAGGCCGGAGACGGTTTCAAAAAAAGCATCCATAAAGTCGCAGCTGCGGCTGAAGAAATACGGCAGCGCGCCGAACAGTCCCAGCACGATCCAGCACAGCGCCACGCAGACAAAGCCGTCGCGCGTCTGAAGGCGCGAGTCATCGGGCTTGGTGAGCGTCAACAGCCCCCCAACGCCGCCGCACAGCGCGGCCGAGGCGAGGAAAGCGCGCAGGTCCGGTCCCCCGCTCACCGCCGCGAGCAGCAGCGGCGGCAGCATACACAGCGCCTCGATGCACAGGATGAGACCCACGATCTTGAGGATGAGTTTCTGGTTCATAGTGAATTCCTTTGCCAAATCAAGCGGCGGTCAGCCGAGAATGTCGTTGAGATCCTGCAGGAAGAGTTCCTTCGCCATCACGATGACGCGGTCGCCCGCGTGGATCTGGGAATGGCCGTTCGGAATGACCATCCTGCCTTCGTGCACGATGGCAGCAACGAGCAGCCCTTTGCGGAAGTGCAGGTCGCTGAGCGGCCGGTCAAGGAAATGCGTGGCGTTCGTGGCGGTGAATTCCACCGCCTCGATCGCGCCGCCGAGGATATAGTGCAGGCTCTCTACGGCGCTCCCCTGAGAGTTGGCAAGGCCGCGCACATAGCTCGAGATCTGGCCTGCGACGATGGCCTTGGGCGAAACGACGCTGTCAAGTCCCGTCAGGCTCACAATATCGAGATATCCCAGGCGCGACATCTTGGGCACGACCTTTTTCACGCCGAAACGCTTGGCCGTGAGCGCCATGAGGAGATTTTCCTCATCGCGGTCCGTCACGGCGATGAAGGCGTCGCAGTGGAAGATGCCCTCGGATTCCAAAAGGTCGTGATCCGTTCCGTCGCCGTGGATGATGGTGGCCTTGGGGAGCTTTTCGGCAAGCGTCAGGCACTTGGCCTCGTTCTTCTCCACGATCGTCACGCGCGTGCCGACATCGGCAAGCATCCAGGCAAGATACTGCGCAATGCGCCCGCCGCCGAGGATGCTCACGCGGCGGATTGGCTCCATGGGCCGGCCCATTGAGCGCAGCACGCGCGTCGTCTCCGCGGGCGTGCCGATAACGTACACGCGGTCGCCCGGGAGCGGGACGAATGAGCCGTTCGGCACGATGACCTCTTCCCCGCGCTTGGCCGCGCACATGAGGATGCTGTTGGGGTTCTCGCGGTTGAAGTCGATGAGGGACTTGCCCACAAGGCTGTCGTTCGCCTCGGTCTGAAAGCCGATGAGCTCGACAAGGCCGCGTGCGAACGTCTCCACGCTGAACGCGCTCGGCACGCGCAGGATACGCGAGATCTCCTGCGCGGCGGCGTGCTCGGGGTTGATGATCATATCAAGGCCGATCTCGCGGCGCAGAATGGGCGCATCGCGGAAATATTCGGGGTTGCGCACGCGGGCGACGGTGTGCTTCGCGCCGAGTTTTTTTGCCATCAGGCAGCAGATGAGGTTCACCTCGTCGTTCTCCGAAACGGCGATGAGCAGATCCGCATCGCGCACGCCCGCCTGCAGCAGCACGCTCGCGCTCGCGCCGTTGCCCTCCACGCACATGACGTCCAGCATGGAGTCAGCGTGGTCGAGCACCGCGCTGCTCTGGTCCACGATGACGATATCATGGTTTTCTCCTGTCATCTGTTCGGCGATCGCATAGCCGACCTTGCCGACACCGACAATGATGATCTTCATAGCTTTAAGATTCTCCTGTTGCGTTTTGCGTTTCTTCAGTCTCTTTCTGCTCTTGCGCCTCTTTCGGCTTTCTCAGCAGCCTTTTTGTTTTCTTCTCCTTCTGCTCCTGCAGATGCTCCGTGCGCCGCAGCGTCATGAGCACGCTGTTGAACTCCGCCCCCATAATGAGCATCATCGAGGCGAGGTACAGCCACAAAAGCAGCACGATCACCGCGCCGAGCGTACCGTAGATCACGGAATAGCGCGCGATATTTTCCACATAGTAGGAAAAGAGGTAGGAAAGCGTCAGCCACATCGCCATCGAAAAAACGACACCGGGCCAGATGCGGTTCATCTTGTGCGATTCCTGCGCAAGGCCGTACATCAGCGCGATGGGGAAAAACACGATACCGCCGAGCAGCGCGAAGCGAAGGATCGACCACAGGCGGATCGTCCGGTCATTCAAGGTGATGGTGATATAATTGCTGATATAGCCCGAAACGAAATTCAGCACCCGCTCGCCCACGACCGAGAGCGCGATGGAAATGATAATGATGAGGATCAGGCTCAGCGTGTAGAGCAGGAGCTTGATCTGGTAGCGCAGAAAATTCGTCGGCGCTTTTTCACCGTAGGCCCGGCGGACCGAGCCCATGAGCGCTCCTGCCGCCCGGTACGGAAAGTAAATGGAAAAAACGAGCGAGAACCACAGTAACTGCCGGCTCGAATCGCGGCTGACATAGGTGAGATACTGCTCAATGATATCCAGCGCCTCCTGCGGCATGATGGTGTGCAACCCTTTCAAAAACTGGCTGATATCGAACGACATCATACCGACCAGGTTGCTCAAGAAGATCATCAGCGGGAAGAGCGCGAAAAGAATATAATACGTCAGTGCCGCGCTGTCGCGCCCGACGTGATGGTCAAAGTAGCGCCGCACCATCAGGTAAGCGCCCTTCAGAAAGCGGTGCCGCTCAAGATACTGCTGCAAGGGGGTCGCTCACCTCCAAAAAAGACGATCTCTGTTCAATTTAGGTAGTATATCACACCCCTACGGGAAAGGGAAGAGAAAAAAGCGTGAAGTTTCCTCCGCTTTCGTTCCGAAAAGGGTTGACAGGGCAGGAAAAAGTGCATAATATAGTATCGTTAATTCCATATGTTGTCCGGTAGGTAAGGCTACCACAAGGATACGGACTGCTGCCGCGGAGTAGTGGAGACACTATGAGAGGGTTTGAACAGGTTGCATCGAAAGCAAGGTGCCATCTAATGCAGTTTCACCGCCTCGTGATGCTAAAGCTTGAACGGTAGGGAAACGCTGCGCAGGACGCAGGTTTTCAATCAGCTCGCTCTCATAGCCGCGTCACCGGACGCAGGATATGGGAGATTTTTTATAGCACCTTTGAGAAAGGAGGAAGACGGTATGGTCGGATTTGAAGAAATGCGCGAGGAACTGTTGGACGGGATCAAGGAGCTTCTCAAGCGAAAACAGTATACCGCCCTGCGTGAGCTTTTGTGCGACCTGGCCCCCGCGGATATCGCCTCGCTTTTCGAGGATCTGGATGAGGACAGCATTCCTCTTTTGTTCCGTCTTCTTCCCAAGGAGCCGGCAGCAGAGGTGTTCGTCGAGCTCGATCCCGACGCACAGGAGATGCTCATCCGTGGCTTTTCAAACACGGAGCTGAAGGAAGTTCTCGACGAGCTGTACCTCGATGATGCGGTCGATATCGTGGAGGAAATGCCCGCGAATGTCGTCAAGCGCATCTTAAAGCACGCAGACCCCGACACGCGCAAGAGCATCAACGAGATCCTCAAGTACCCCGATGACAGCGCGGGCGCGCTGATGACGACCGAGTTTGTCGACTTAAAGCGTGACATGACCGTTGAGGACGCCTTGAAGCGCATCCGCCGCACCGGTACGGACAAAGAGACGATCAACGTCTGCTACGTTGTCGACCCGGCACGCAAGCTGCTCGGCATCGTGTCGCTGCGCACCATTCTTCTTGCCGACGAGGACGATGTCATCGAGGACATCATGGAAACGCACGTCATCTCCGTTTCCACGCTCGAGGATAAGGAAGATGTCGCGCAGACCTTCTCCAAATACAATTTCATCGCCCTTCCGGTCGTCGACAAGGAAGACCGCCTCGTCGGCATCATCACGGTCGACGACGCTATCGACGTCATGGAAGAGGAGACGACTGAGGATATCGAAAAGATGGCGGCTATGCTGCCCTCTGACAAGCCGTATCTCAAGACGAGCGTGTTCGAGACCTTCCAGTCCCGCATCCCGTGGCTGCTGCTCTTAATGGTCTCGGCGACCTTTACCGGCCAGATCATCGCCCGCTTTGAAGACGCGCTGAGCGCCTTCGCTATCCTGACGGCCTATATCCCGATGCTGATGGACACGGGCGGTAACTGCGGCTCGCAGGCAAGCGTCACGGTCATCCGCGGTATCTCGCTCGATGAGATCGAATTTTCCGACATTTTCCGCGTCATCTGGAAGGAGATACGCGTAGCTGTCATCTGCGGCGCGACACTCGCGGTCGCGAACTTTGCAAAGCTGATGCTCGTCGACAAGCTCATCTTCGGCAACCCCATCACCATCACGGTCGCGCTCGTCATTTGCCTGACGCTCGTAGTCACGGTGTTCGCGGCGAAGGTCGTTGGCTGCACGCTGCCGCTGCTCGCCAAAAAGCTCGGCTTCGACCCCGCGGTCATGGCCTCTCCGTTCATCACGACGGTCGTGGATGCCATTTCGCTGATGATCTATTTCAATTTTGCTTCGCTTTTCCTCGGAATTTAACAAAAATCGCAAAAAAGCTTTTCAATCTCGTTTCGACTGTGTTATGATGCTTGTTGTATGGCATCGTACGATAGAAAAGGGCGGCTGTGCCAGGCACAGCCGCCCTTCCTTTTCAGGAGGCTTTTCATGGAAGAAAAACTCAGAGAATATGCAAAACTCCTCATTGAAGTGGGCCTGAACGTTCAAAAGGGCCAGACCGTCGTGATCCGCTGCCCGGTCGAGTGCGCGTTTTTTGCGCGTCTGTGCGCCTCCGCCGCCTACGACGTCAGCTGCCGCGAGGTCGTGATGCGCTGGACGGACGACTACATGAACCGCGAGCGTTTTCTGCGCGCGGACGACTCCGTGTTCGACGTTTTCCCCGACTGGCAGGCAGAAATGCTCAACGGCTATGCTGACGAGGGCGCAGCATTCCTCAATATCTCCGCCTGTGATCCCGAGGCGCTGCGCGGTGTAGACCCCGACCGTCTGACGCGCGCGAGCCGCAGCGAGACGGCCATCCAGCCCTATGTAAACGCTGTGATGTCTAACGGATGCCCCTGGTGCGTCGCATCCGTCCCCATCCCGAGCTGGGCGAAGAAGGTCTTCCCCGATCTTCCCGAGCAGGAAGCGATGGACAAGCTCTGGGACGCGATCTTCACCTCCGTCCGCATCAGCGGCAAGGGCGACGCGGTCGCGCGCTGGCGCGAGCACACGGCGCTGCTGAGAAACCGCGTCGATAAGCTCAACGAGCTCCACTTCGAGTCACTCTACTACGAAAACTCCCTCGGCACGCGCCTCAACATCCGCCTGCCCGAAAAGCACGTCTGGTCCGGCGGCAGCAATCTCTGCCGCGCGGGCTACCCCTTCGTCGCCAACATGCCGACCGAGGAGGTCTTCACCGCCCCGCTCAGAGAGGGCATCGACGGCGTGGTCTATTCCGCCATGCCGCTTGTCCACAACGGCAACATTATCGAAAATTTCCACTTTGTCATCAAGGACGGCAGGATCGTCGATGTGCACGCCGAGAAGGGCGAGGACATCCTTCGCGCCGCCATCGCCGAGGACGAGGGCGCGTCGTATTTCGGCGAGGTCGCGCTCGTACCCTACGACAGCCCCATTTCGAATCAGAAAATTCTCTTCTACAACACGCTCTTCGACGAAAACGCAGCCTGCCACCTCGCCTTCGGCGAGGCGTATCCCGAGTGCGTGGAGGGCGGCGAGACCATGAGCAAGGAAGAGCGCAAGGCCGCGGGCCTGAACGATTCCAACACGCACGTCGACTTCATGGTCGGCACCGCGGATCTTTCCATCATCGGCACAACGAAGGACGGGCGCGAGGTGCCGGTGTTCGTAAACGGCAATTTTGCCCTGTAAAAAAAGATATTTCGGGCTGCGCAGGCCGCGCCCGCTTGATAAGGAGAACATACCATGGCTATGAATTTTGACCGCATCGAAAGCAGCGATAAGGTGCTCATCATGGAGGGCGCGCAGGTGCTCGGCGACGTCGTCGCGGGTGAAGGCACAGCGTTCTGGTACAACAGCGTCTGCCGCGGCGAATTGCAGAGCGTGCGCATCGGCAAGCGCTGCAACATTCAGGATCTCGCCCTCATCCACAACAAGGTCACCATCGGCGACGATGTATCCGTCGGTCACGGCGCCATCGTCCACGGCGCGACCATCGGCGACCGCGTCATCGTCGGTATGGGCGCTACGGTGCTCGACGGTGCCGTTATCGGCAATGACTGCATCATTGGCGCGGGCGCGCTCGTCACGGGCAAGGTGAATGCACCGGACGGCTCGATGATCCTCGGCTCCCCGGCCAAGGTCGTGCGCGAGCTGACGGAGAAGGAAAAGGAGAGCATTCTGGCCAACGCCGCGCTCTATCTTGAAAAAAGCAAGGAATACCGCGCCCACGCCGCCAAACAGGCGTAAGGCAAGCACAGGAGGAATATCCGCATGAAAATTTTAGTCATCAACGGCGCAAACATGAACATGCTCGGCCGCCGCGAGCCGGACATCTACGGCAAAGAGGACTACGCCGCCCTCTGCGCCCGCATCTATGAGCACGCACAGAGCCGCGGTGTGGCCGTGGAGTGCTTCCAGTCCAACCACGAGGGCGCGATCATCGACGCCATTCAGGAGGCCGACACGACGTTCGACGGCATCGTCATCAACCCCGGCGCATACACGCACTACAGCTACGCCATCCATGACGCGCTCAAGGCCGTCAGCATCCCCGCTGTCGAGGTCCATATGTCCGACATCCAGAAGCGCGAGGAGTTCCGCCATCTCTCCGTCACCGCCCCCGCCTGCATTGCCCAGATCCGCGGGCACGGTTTTGAGAGCTATACGATGGCGATCGATATGCTGGCGAAACTCACACCGGAGGATAAATAAGGTTCCTGCGGCGGCAGGAACACAATATTTTCCGCGCACAGCGCGGAGGGATATGCCGCCTGCGGGCGGCAGGAGCACACCCCCCATTTTCTTTCCCGAGAAAGAAAACGGGCGGTGTGACCGTCCAAAAGAAAGGCGTTTCCCATTGCAAGCGAGCAGCTCGAAGAGCTGCAATGCTTGCCGATTGCACTACCCTGCGCGCGGCGGAGCCGCGTTAGCATTGCAAGACGCTTTGGCTTGCTCCTATTATCCGCTGCCGCTCTGCCTACCTTGTAGAAGTGCGCAGTAATTCCCGTCTACTGCCAGTCTCCACAATGCGGCGAGCGAAGCAATACCGCTATTTCGCAAGCAGTCTGCCGCCAAGTAATCGTCACTCGCGCCTCACGATAGTAAGGCGCGGTTGCGAGACGTAACGAATCGCAGGGATTCATGGCGAAGCCATGTACACCGCACCTGATTCCGCAGGCTGCGCAGTTCTTCAAGATCGAGACTGCCAATGTCGGGGGTCGAGGGGCCCTCCCCTCGCGTTCTCTTGGGGGTTCAAGGGGGCCATTCTCTCACGTGAGAGAATGGCCCCCTTACTGCGCACTCCCGCACGCTGCGGGAGAACCAAAGACGCAGCCCCTTCGGGCTGCTCCCCCTTCCGCGCCCGTCGGGTGCCCAAAACCGCGCTCGCGCGCTTATGTTGCAAGCGCGGAACCACGTTCCGCTTTAAAAAGCGGCAGAAACGCATTGCGTTCCCAGCCCTCCTCCCAGCGGCGAAGGAGTTCTTCTCCGTCCTTTACCTCAAAGGCAAGGATGATCGCATCGTCTGTCTGCGCGCTCACGCAGTAAGTGAGCGTCACCGCCGTCATCCGCCAAGGGGCGGAGCGCGCCACGGCCTCGCGGCAGGTCTCTGCGGCGTTCGGCAGCAATTTCTGCTCGCAGCGGGCAAAATAGGCGTTCAAAAGCGCGCGATAGTAGCGGTCAAAGCGCTTCTCCCGCCGGCTCGCTCCTTTTGTCTGCGGCAGCGTCAGGCGGGCGGTGAGAACGGTGATGCCCTCCCACTGCCAGCTTTTCTCTTCGACAAGGTCTTCTTGCAACGTCAAATGCGGATGCTCCTTCATGCGCTTCCTCCCCGATCGTTCATTTGGGCCAGTCTATGCCGCCGCAGCTCGTGCGGTGCAGTGCAAGAAAAAGCGGGCGCGGCACTTTACTAATTTCGCACTCTCTGCTAAACTATATAAAATATTCGGTGAAAGGAGGCGACGGGCATGGACAGCTACGAAGCCCTGGCCGCATCCTACGACGAGCTGACCGAGGACGTGGAATACGAAAAGCGCGCGGACTTTGTCGAAAAGCTCTTCCTGCGTGCAAAGCGCCCCGTCAAGTCGCTGCTCGACCTCGCCTGTGGCACGGGCACGATGAGCGTGCTCTTCGCCCGCCGCGGCTATGCGGTCACGGGCGTCGACTATTCGCCCGAGATGCTCTCTCAGGCGCAGCAGAAGCTCGCCGCGTTTGATCCGCCGCCGCTGCTTTTGTGCCAGTCGATGCCGCAGCTGAGGCTGCTTGAACCGGTCGACGCCGCCATCTGCTGCCTCGACAGCATCAACTATTTGACGCGTCCGCGCGACGTTCAGCGCACATTCGCCCGCCTGTATGGCACCATCGCCCCTGGCGGGTCGCTCGTGTTCGACGTACACGCCGTCGCCAAAATGGCAAAGCTCGACGGCGAGGTGCTGCTCGACGAGCGCGAGGACGTCTTCTGCCTCTGGCGCACGCGCTACCGCAAAAACGCCAAGATGCTCGACTATGAGGTCGATCTCTTCCGCCTCCAGCCGGACGGCGCGTGGGAGCGCGACTTTGAAGAGCACCACCAACGTGCCTACACGGTCGAAGAGTTGACCGCATGGCTCGAAGAAGCCGGCTTCACGGCCATCCGCACGCACGGCGAACTCAAGCTGCGCCCTGCAAATGAGCGCGACGGCCGCATTTACTTCAGTTGTATCAGAAAGTGAGGAACCATATATGGATGCACAAAAGGACTGTCTCGTTCGCGCCATCTCAAAAGACGGCATGGTGAATGCCGTCGCGGTCTATACGCGCGGTTTGACCGAGCGCGCCCGCCAGATCCACCACACCTCCCCTGTCGCCACGGCGGCGCTTGGTCGCGCGCTCGCAGCCTGTTCGATGATGGGCAACGCACTCAAGGATAACGGCGCGAGCGTCACGATGCAGATCAAGGGCGACGGCCCGCTCGGCAGCATCCTGACCGTGTCGGATTCCGAGGGCAATGTGCGCGGCTACGTGCAGAACCCCGCCGTTGACCTCGCCCTGCGCGAGGACGGCAAGCTGGACGTCGGCACCGCCGTCGGCCACAGCGGCACGTTGACGGTCATCAAGGATCTCAACATGCGCGAGCCCTATGTCGGCACCATCGACCTGCTCGGCGGCGAGATCGCCGAGGATGTGGCGGCCTACTATGTCGAATCCGAGCAGATCCCGTCGGCCTGCGGCCTCGGCGTTCTCATCGACCGTGACCGCAGCGTGCTCACCGCGGGCGGCTATCTCATCCAGCTCCTCCCCGGCGCCGGTGAGGACGTCATCACCAAGGTCGAGGGCGGCATTTACGCGGCCCCGAGCGTGACGAATCTCTTAAAGGAGGATCCCGATCCCGCGGCGCTGCTCAAAACGGTGCTCTCTGACTTCGACATGGATATCCTCTCTGTCGATCCGATTGAATACCGCTGCTATTGCTCGCGCGAGCGCACGGAGCGCGCGCTGCTGTCGCTTGGGTCGAAGGAGCTCGAGCAGATCGTCGAGGAACAGGGCGGCGCAGAGCTCTCCTGCCAGTTCTGCGACAACGTGCAGACCTTTACCGCCGATGAGCTGCGCGATATGATCGCCGATCTGAAACAGCGCGGAAAGTAAGCATTTCCCTTTCTTCAAATTTTTTCAAAAAAATCAAAAAATATGGTTGACACAGAAGGGGTTCTTCTGTATAATAACTCTTGTCGTTCGCCGAAGCGATTTCGAGTGGGGAGCATAGCTCAGCTGGGAGAGCACCTGCCTTACAAGCAGGGGGTCACAGGTTCGA
>URXY01000039.1 GCA_900552015.1 uncultured Eubacteriales bacterium
ATCCCTGGGACAACGATTTCTGACAAATAAAAATAGGCAGAGCAGCCCTTGGCGTCCACGCACTGCGGCTGGTCGAGGAAAAGCTCGACCTCCTTGCCGGTGAGTATCTCGGGGAATTTATGCTCCACCTTCACCGCCGCGACACCCTTGGCCGGATTGATCTCCACCTCGCCGCTGAGCTGAAGATAGCTGTAGAACGATTTGATCGACGCGACGGAACGCGTGATCGTCGCGGCAGACTTGCCCTTGCCGCCCATCCAGGCGACATACGCACTGATGACCTCCTGCGTCACCTGCGGCAACGGCATGGGGCTGAACTCGTCCAGATATGCCGCAAACTGGTGCAGATCGCGCATATAGGAGCTGAGCGTATTCTGGGAGGCGTGCTTCTCCACAGCGAGATGATCTTCGTATTGCTTGAGATAGTCGGCCACGGACGCACTCCTCCCTTTCTTTTTGATATCAGCGCGCCGCCAAAAGCAAAAACTGTGGCACGAGCCACAGCTCCGCAAGCGCGGCGAGCAGCAAACACACACAACAACCGCCAAGGCGGTACCAATACGCGCTGCCGTAGGTGACCGCGCGCGTGCGCTTTCCCCCACCGCCCAGCGAGAGCAGCAGGAGTGCGCGGGACTTTTCCATCGCCGCCGCGCCGAGCACCAGTATGCACGGCAGCACCGCAAGCATCCGCAGCCCGAAGAGCGCCAGCAGCAGAGGAAAATTTCCCCGCCCGAGCGCGAGCGAAAAGCTGAAGAGCGAAAACGACAGCAAAAATCCCTGAAACGCACACACCGCCGGAACCAGCATCACACCGATGGACGCAAATCCCAGCAGAAAGACGATCACCGGCGCACGGAAATAGCATACCAGCGTTTCACAAAGCGCCTGCACGGAAAATGGCTCCTGGGCACCGAACGAGAAAAAGGAAGAAACATACCGTTCCAATTCCCCGCCCGTGCGCTGCGCGGACCGCAGCGCGAGCACATAGCCAAACAACACACCAAACACAACAAATGCCGCCAGTGCCAAAAGCAGCACCGGCACACGCCGCACGCCGCGGCGCACCCTCTGATCCGATCGACCGATCAAGCAGATCACCCCTTTGGTAAAAACGCTGAGGCAATGCTCCTGCAAGGCCGATGAGCGGCAGAACGTACCTATAAATATAGGACTTTTACGGCCGTTGCGCAAGCGGAATTGCCTATTTTTCCCAATTTTGTTTATTATGCTAAAATGTTATGTAAATTATATTATGTAAACTCACGAAACAAAGTGACGGATAGCGCTCCATTTAACAAGATATGGGTCGCTATTTCCGTATCTTCTCAACATTTGCCAAATACAGCACCATTCACCACTCGCGTCAGAAAAAGTCGGTTTTCCGGCGCAGCGTCCCCCTATTTGTGCAAATCGACGCAGAGCGCCGCGTCCTTCTTCCCCACCAGAGCCGACAGACACGGACGTGCGGTTATGTTCACCTGCGTCCACGCCGAGCTTTCGACGCACTTCTCTTCTTCCGCTTCTTCCCTTTGCCGTGCAGCAGCAGTGACGCCGCTGCACCAGCGAGCATCGCCGCCGCCGTCATCAGCGAACGCGTCGGCTCCAGCTCGCCGCCAGCCAAAAAGCCGATCACCTGCACCACAAGCCACGAAGAGGCCACGCAGGCGAACGTCATCATCATCCGTTTGCTCGTTCTTCCGCTCCCTACGCAGCATCCCGCGAATGCCGCCAGTGATGCAGCGACCAGCGCAGCCGCATCTATCCTTTCTTCTCCCACAGCCCCATTCAGCATCAGCGCAGCCGTCGCCGCCAGCAACACAAGCTCCGACACGCAGCACACGAGAGCGCCCAGCGCGCATTTTTTTACGTACCAAACCGTTGATACCGTCTGCTCCACAGAAAAACCTCCCCCGCATTCGCCTACATGAGCGTATGTCAGGGGAGGTTTTCTTATGCCGTTTTCTTTTTTGCCTTACTTGATCTCAGGATCGTAGCTGGGCTTTTCTTCCTTCTGTTCTTCCTTTGCAGCAGGCACCTCAGCCGCCTCGACCATCTTCGGTTCTTCAGCCTTGGCAGCAGGCTCTTCTTCCTTCTTCTCGTCCTTCTTGGCAGGAACAGACTTCTTGCCCTTCTGCGCAGCAGCGGCTTCCATCGATTCGGTGGACTGGATGCCCCACTTGGCGATCTCGACGCGGACACGGTCCTCAGAGGTCTCGAAGACGACCGTCGTGTCGTTCACCTGAACGATGCGGCCGACCATACCGCCGATGGTGGTGATGCGTTCGCCCTTCTTGAGGCTGTTGCGCATCGTTTCCGCCTGCTTCTTGCGCTTGTTTTCCGGACGAATGATGAGGAAGTAAAACACCGCGATCATTGCGACCAGTAAGATCATGCTATCCATAGTACAGTTGTTCCTTTCAACACAAAGATATTGTTATTATAGCGGATATTCCCCCATTGTGCAAGGGGTTTCTTCGCGAGATCAGACTCTTTCCGAAAGCTTTGCGCTGTACGCCTCGCGGAAGGCCTCAAATTCGCCCGCATCGAGTGCTTCCCGGATGCGCAGCATGAGCTTATTGTAGAAATACAGGTTGTGCATCACCGCAAGACGCAGCGCGAGGATCTCCTCCGCTTTGAAAAGGTGGCGCAGATATGCGCGCGAGAAATTGCGGCACACCGGGCAGTCGCACTGCTCGTCGATGGGACGCTCATCGAGCTTGTATTTCTCGTTTTTCAAATTGATCGACCCGCTCCAGGTAAAGAGCTTTCCGTGGCGCGCATTGCGCGCAGGCATCACGCAGTCAAAGAAGTCCACGCCGCGCGCTACCCCCTCAATGATGTTCGACGGCGTGCCGACACCCATGAGATAGCGTGGTTTTTCCTTCGGCATAAAGGGTTCGACCGCGTCGATGATGTCGTACATCACCTGCGTCGGTTCGCCGACCGCAAGGCCGCCGATGGCGTAGCCATCACAGTCGAGCTTTGCGATCTCCTTCATGTGCCAGACACGCAGATCCTCGAATGTCGCGCCCTGATTGATGCCGAAAAGCATCTGCCGTGGGTTGACGGTATCCGGCAAGGCATTTAGCTTGTCATGCTCCGCTTTGCAGCGCTCCAGCCAACGCAGCGTGCGCTCGCAGGATGCCTTTGCGTACTCGTAGCGCGCCGGATTTTCCACGCACTCATCGAAGGCCATTGCAATATCGCTGCCGAGATTCGATTGGATGTGCATGCTTTCCTCCGGCCCCATGAAGATGCGGTGACCGTCGAGATGAGAGGCAAAGGTCACGCCCTCTTCCTTGATCTTCCGCAGGCCCGCAAGGGAAAATACTTGAAACCCGCCGCTGTCCGTCAGGATGGGGCCATCCCAGTTCATGAACTTGTGGAGGCCGCCCATTTGGCGCACCACATCGTCACCGGGTCGCAGATGCAGGTGGTACGTGTTGGAAAGCTCGATCTGGCAGCCGAGATCTTTGAGGTCCAGCGCGCTCACGCCGCCCTTGATGGCCGCCTGCGTGCCGACGTTCATAAAGACCGGCGTCTGCACTTCCCCGCCGTGCGCACATTTGAATTTGCCGCGCCGCGCCTTACCCTCATATTTGATCACTTTGAACATAGTTTTTCCTCACTTTTAAGAGATGAACATCGCATCGCCGAACGAAAAGAAGCGGTAGCGCTCCTTCACTGCCTCCTCATAGGCGTGCAGCACGTGCTCGCGGCCCGCGAGCGCCGAGACCAGCATGATGAGCGTGGACTGCGGCAGATGGAAATTCGTCACGAGCGCGTCCATCACCTTGAAGCGGTAGCCCGGGTAGATGTAGATGCTCGTCCAGCCTGCGGACGGCTCCATGCGTCCGTCCTCCTGCGCCCAGCTCTCGAGCGTGCGGCAGGACGTGGTGCCGACACAGATGACGCGTCCGCTGTTTGCCTTCGTCTCGTTGATGAGAGTCGCCGTCTCGGGCGGAATGACGCAGTATTCGCTGTGCATATCGTGCTGCTCGATGTCGTCCTCCTTGACAGGGCGGAACGTGCCGAGGCCGACATGCAGCGTCACATAGCCGATGTTCACGCCCTTCGCCTGAATTTTTTCCAGCAGCTCCGGCGTGAAGTGCAGCCCCGCCGTCGGTGCAGCCGCACTGCCCTCGACCTTGGAGTAGACCGTCTGATAGCGTCCCTGATCCTGCAGCTCTTCCTTGATGTAGGGCGGCAGCGGCATTTTGCCGAGGCGCTCAAGCGTTTCAAGAAAGATGCCCTCGTAGTCGAACCTCACCATGCGGTTGCCGTCCGGCAGAACGTCCACGACCTCCGCCGTCAGCTCCCCGTCGCCGAACTGCATCTTTGCACCCTTGCGCAGATGCTTGCCGGGACGCACGATGCACTCCCACGTCTTCTCGCCGCGATCGATGAGCAGCAGCACCTCGCACGCGCCGCCGCCCGGCAGACGCTGGCCGAGAAGCCTTGCCGGGAGCACACGGGAGTTGTTCAAGATCAGGCAGTCGCCCGGCTTCAAAAACTCCGGCAGTTCATAAAAATGGTGATGCGACAGCGCGCCCGTTTCCTTGTCAAGGCACATCAGCCGCGAATGGTCGCGCTGCTCAAGCGGCGTCTGCGCGATCAGCTCCTCAGGGAGGTAATAATCAAAATCTTTGGTCTTCATCGTTCTCTTTCCCGTTATATGATCGTAACGCCCGTGTAGTAGAATTGCAGGATCTCGCGGTAGGTACGGCCGAGGTTCGCCATCGCATACGCGCCCCACTGGCTCATGCCGACATTGTGCCCGTAGCCGCTGCCGGTGATCGTAAAGCTGCCGCTGCCCGCGCCGCCCGTCGCCGCAGTGCCCTGCCCCAACGCCGCCGTGCCGCTCGAGGTGATGACATACGCGCTGCCCGCGATGCTCGCCGTCGAGCCGCTGCCGTCGATGACACGCATTGAACCGGCGTCGACGCTTTCTCCGCTTTCATTGACGCCGTAGCCGCTGCCGCCGGCACCGCCAGTGATGGTGAAGCGCTGACTGCGCAGATTCAGCACCGACCGGCACGCCTCGCGCGTGATGGTCTTCGTCCCACTCGTGCCGACAAAGGTGACAGAATAGACATTTCCCATATCAGTATAGGCGGAAACATACATATTTTTCACCGTACCGACGCCGTAGCCCTTACTGCTCAAAAGATTCGTCAGCTCGGCAACGGTATAGGTCGTGGACCAGTTGTACTTCGAGATACGCGAGGCGATCTGTCCTTCATAGGGGTCGATCTTGCCTTTGAGGTAGCCGACCTCATTGCCCCAGACGTTCACACTGTCCTCGCTTGCGCCGCCGTTGCTCGAATAGTAGACAGCCTCCTGCACGATCTGCCCGTTGTAATAGAGGCACTGTCCCGCCGTCTGGTCGACCGCGGAATCGGAATACGAACTGCTCGCCGCTGTTCCCTGATAGACCTGGCAGTGCGTCGTCGCGCAGATATCAAAGCCCTGTGAGCGGTGCTTGGTCTGGCAGGCGGCGTAGGTACGCGCGCAGACCGCCTGCGCCTTGAGCGCTTCGAGCGGCCAGTCGCTGCTCATTTCCCATGGGATGACGCCCTTGACGTAATCGTCCATCGCGACAACATTGATGACATTGATCGCGCCGCCGGTCACGCGCTGGTACTCAAAGCCGCCGTAATAGCGGTATCCGCGGAACCACGTGACCGTCTTCTGCCCCGCCTCGGCAGGACGGATGCCGAGCGAATAAAGGCCGCTCTGGTCGAACTCGAAGAGGATCGTGCTCGTACCCGTGACGATGACCGTCACGCCCGTGCTGCTGCCGCCGACGACCGTGCCGCCCGTTCCGAGCGAGTAGAGCGCGCTCTGCGCACTGCCATAGTCACTGTAATTGCCCACGCGTGCCACAAACGCGCCGTTGTCATAGGCAGCAAAGCCGCCGTACTGCGCCGCGCGCGCCGACGCACTCGCATAGTCGTAAAACGTCTCCGAAAGCTGCACGTGATAGGTCTTATCCTGCGTGACCGTGATCTTCTCATAGCTCGCAGGCAGCACCGTGAGCTGCACAAAGCTGCGCGACGAGTCGTAATATCCCAGCGCGTAGCCGCCAAAGGGCGAGTAATTCTGCAAATTTGCCTCGTCCATGGCGGTGCTGCCGTATTTCAGTCCCACCTTGAGCATATCATGTTCTGCGGCCTGCGCACCCGCGCACATTGCGATGCACAGCAGCAGCGAAAGCAGGAATATCCTGCACCACTTTTTCATAGCGTCCTCCCCCTGCCTGCCGACGATGCACACCGTTTTCGACAGATCAGCGTCCATATGAATCGTATTTTATATTATACGACAGTTTCCATCCACTTTCAAGCACGTCCCGCATCTTTTTAGCCGCCGTCAGGGTCCCTCGGCGGCCCGATCTTGAAAAAAGGAGTCCTTTTTATGAAATCTCTCATCTTCACCGGCAGCGCCGTCGCCATCATTACACCGTTCAAGGACGGCGCGGTGGATATCCCCGCCTTCGACCGTCTCGTTGCATGGCAGCTTCAGCAAGGCACCGATGCCATCGTTGTCTGCGGCACGACAGGCGAGGCCGCGACGCTGAACCTGGACGAACGCACCGCGCTCATCGAGCGCTGTGTACGCACCGTCGACCACCGCGTGCCTGTTATCGCAGGCAGCGGTACGAACAACACCGCATCCTCCATCGCACTCTCGCGTGCCGCGCAGCATGCCGGCGCCGACGCGCTGCTCACCGTCACACCGTACTACAACAAGGCCTCGCAAAGCGGCCTCGTGCGGCATTTTTCCTCCATCGCCGATGCGGTAGACATCCCCATCATCCTCTACAATGTTCCTTCACGCACCGGCGTGAGCTGCACGGCGCAGACATATCAAAAGCTCGCCGTGCACCCGAACATCGCCGGCGTCAAGGAGGCGAGCGACGACTTCGACCTCATTCAGGACACCCTTGATCTATGCCCGCCGGACTTCACCGTCTGGAGCGGCAACGACGGCTCCACCGCCGCCATCATGGCGCTCGGCGGCAAGGGCGTCATCTCCGTCGCCGCAAATATCGTCCCGCGCGAGATGCACGAGCTGACGCAGCTCTGCCTGGAAAACCGCTTCTTGGAGGCAGGCGCGCTTCAGATCAAACTACATGAGCTCATCCGCGCACTCTTCTGCGAGATCAACCCCATCCCCGTCAAAGCTGCGATGGCAGAGCTCGGCCTGTGCGGCGGCGATCTGCGCCTCCCGCTGTGCGGCATTTCCGAGCAGCATTTAGGGCAGCTTCGGCTGGCGATGGAGCGCTTTGGCGTCGCGGTATAGATGCCATTCATCCTGTTTTTCATTTTCATTCATCGAATTTTTGCATCGCATTCGCATAATATTCATTGTATTCATTTCGTTTTTTCAGCATTGTGCGTATTATACAAAAAGCAGGTCCCGTGCCGTTATCGGCACAGGACCTGCTTCATTTACATTTTGTAATCACCTTCGCTTACGCCTTCACGCGGTGGAAGACCTTCTTGCCCTTGCGGACGATGATGCCCTCGCCCTCGAAGCGCTCGCGCGCAAGGCTCTCGTCGATGGAGGCGACCTTCACATCATCGATCGTCACACCGCCCTGCTGGACCAAACGGCGCGCCTCACCGCGGGACGGGCACAGGCCGGTCGCGACCAGCATCGAAAGGACATTGATGTTGCCGTTTTCAAAGTCGGCATCCGTCAGCGTGCTCGTCGGCATGTTGGCGTTATTGCCGCCCGCGCCGAAGAGCGCCTTGGCAGACTCCTCCGCCTTCTTGGCCTCCTCTTCCCCGTGGACGAGTGCGGTGAGCTCGTAGGCGAGGATCTCCTTCGCGCGATTGAGCTGGCTGCCCTCCCACTTATCCATCTCGTCGATCTGCTCGAGCGGCAGGAATGTGAGCATACGGATGCACTTCAAGACGTCCTGATCGCCCACATTGCGCCAGTACTGGTAGAAGTCGTAGGGCGTGGTCTTGTTCGGGTCGAGCCACACCGCGCCGCTCGCGGTCTTGCCCATCTTCTTGCCCTCGGAATTAAGAAGCAGCGTGATCGTCATCGCCTGCGCGTCCTTGCCAAGCTTGCGGCGAATGAGCTCCGTGCCGCCGAGCATGTTGGACCACTGGTCGTCGCCGCCGAACTGCATGTTGCAGCCGTACTCCTGGAACATGTGGTAGAAGTCGTAGGACTGCATGATCATGTAGTTGAATTCCAGGAACGAAAGACCCTTTTCCATGCGCTGCTCATAGCACTTGGCGCGCAGCATGTTGTTCACAGAGAAGCACGCGCCCACCTCACGCAGCAGCTCGATGTAGTTGAGCTTCATCAGCCAGTCGGCATTGTTGAGCATCATCGCCTTGCCCTCACCAAAGTCGATGAAGCGCTCCATCTGGCGCTTGAAGCACTCGGCGTTGTGGTCAATGTCTGCCTTGGTGAGCATCTTGCGCATGTCATTGCGGCCCGAAGGGTCGCCGATCATGGTCGTGCCGCCGCCGATGAGAGCGATAGGCTTGTTACCCGCCATCTGAAGGCGTTTCATCAGGCACAGCGCCATGAAGTGGCCGACGTGCAGCGAATCTGCCGTGCAGTCAAAGCCGATGTAGAACGTCGCCTTGCCGTTGTTGACGAGGTCGCGGATCTGCTCCTCGTCCGTCACCTGCGCGATCAGGCCGCGCGCCTTCAGCTCTTCATAAATTCCCATTTGTTGATTCCTCCTGTATTTCTATTTTACTTCATTTCGGACATTTTGAGACGCTTTCGGATAGCAAAAAACGCCCTCTGTCCGTTTGGACAGAGGGCGAACAAATTCGCGGTACCACCTCTGGTTCGCCGTTTTCTCGCAAAAACGGCCTCACGGAGTGCCGACACACTCCCGCGCGATAACGGGCGCTCCCGGGGCGCGCCTACTGGAAAACTTTCGTTCGGGCGCCGGCTCAGCGGTGTATTTCGGCACGTTTCCTCTCCTTCTTGCACCAGCCGAAGGCTCTCTTTGCAGGAAAACGTCGCTTACTTCTCCGCTTCATCACCGTAAACGCAATCATTGTACCGAAAAGGCCGCCGCTTGTCAAGCCTTTTGCGGGTGGTAATTGATAACGAGCTTACACAGACCATCGCACAGGAGCGCGATATTCTCCTCGTCGACTTCCTTTGTCCCGCGCGGCAGGATGCAGCGACCGAAGCCGCTGACCTTTTTGCAGGCACAAACGACCGTGCTGTGTGGGAACGCCACATTGTCCGACGGGAAAATGATCTGCCCGTCCACCTTCAAAAAGCAGGTCTTCTTTTCGCTGTTGACAAAATTGTCGTTGATGGCGTCGAGCAGGTCGCCGTCCCAGCGGCTCGCTTTACTCGGCAGGACCAGCAGCTCATCTCCCTCGCCGATGCAGTCGACGACGAAAACAGGCTTGTCCTTCAGACACGGATGCGCACGGCGCAGGCGCTTAGCGCCCTTGCTTGCCTGCGCATTGCCGTCAAGAAAAAGGAAACACACCTCGCCGCGGTAGCGCGGCGTCAGCGCCTTCGCGACCTCCAGCAGCGTGACGACACCGGATGCGTTGTTATTGCAGTTGTTCTTCTCATCAGGGCCGTATTTCGGATAAAAAAGCGCCACGACCAGAAGCAGCAAAAAAAGCGGCAGCATCATATTCGGAATGTTCAGAGGGAACGTCACTGCAAACGCGATCAGAAAGCTTCCCGCGATCAACAGCAGCGGAAAAAGCGCCTGATAGAGCAAAAATGTGAAGGGCCGCGTTGGGCAAATGAGCGGTGGCAATATCTCCCGCACACCGGTATCATAATGCGCCGCAAGGATGACCTTCGCCTTGTCGATGTCGCCGACGACCACATTCGTCACATTGCCGCCCGCGGCAAGCGCGCTCTCCCCGCTCTCGAGCTTTGGCGTGTAGCCGAGCTCCTTGAACGTGTGGACGAGCCACGTGCGAAACTCCATTTTTTCTTTTTCCTTGCGGCGCAGCGGAAAATCCCGCTCGATGCGCGCAGCAAACTCATTCATGCCGTTTTTCCTTTCCCCAAGAGCGTTCAAAAGCCGCTCTCATCTTGCAAGCAGTTTTGCTTTACTGTAGTTTATTTTTGAAACTTTCCGCTGCACTCAGCAGCTCCTCCGCGCCGGAGAGCATCGTTTCGCTCGGATGGTCGCCGCCGCTCATGCGCGCGATCTCCGCGCGGCGCGCTGCGCGGTCAAGTTCTCGCACGCGCGTCAGCGTGCGGCCGTTTTCCTCGCCCTTTTCCACGCCGAAGTGCACATCTGCCATCGCCGTGAGCTGCGGCAGATGCGTCACGCACAGCACCTGACGCGTGCGCGAGAGCCGTGCGAGTTTTTCCGCGACCCGCTGGGCCGCGCGGCCCGAAACGCCGGTATCGACCTCGTCAAAGACCATCGTCATCACACTATCCTGCTCGGCCAGCACATTTTTAAGCGCCAGCATGATGCGTGACAGCTCGCCGCCGGACGCGATCTTCTGGATGGGCCGCAGCGCCTCGCCCACGTTGGCCGACATCAGAAACGCGACCGCATCCGCACCGTCCTCGGCGAGGTCCTTTTCCTGAAAATCGATGGAAAAGCGAAGCTTCGGCATATCGAGCTCCGATAATTCCCGGGAAATACGCGTCTCCAGCTCTTTCGCCGCCGCACGGCGGCGGTCGGAGAGGGCCTGCGCCGCTTCGCGCGCAGCCTTTTCCTGCTTTTTGAGCGTCTGCTCGAGCTGCTGCGCACGGTCGTCTGCGTACTCGATGCGGTCCAATTCCTCACGCGATTTTTCAAGATATGCAAGCATCTCCTCGACGCTTGAGCCGTACTTCTTTTTCAGCCGGTAAAGCTGGTCGCAGCGCGACTCCACGGCGTCGAGCTCCTGCGGTGAAAAGTCGTACTCGTCCTTTTTATCGCGGATCGTCTCGGCAAGGTCATACACTTCACAGCGCAGTGTTTCCAGCCGGTCCGAAAGCTCAACGAACTCATCACCAAGGCTGCGCAGTGATCTCAGCGCGTCCTCCGCCTCCTTGATGGCGGACACTGCGCCGAGACCCTCGTCCCCGCCGTTCAGACAGGCGTCCGCTTCGGAAATGGCGGAGATGAACTTCTCTCCGTTGCGCAGGATATTGCGGCGGGCGAGGAGCGTTTCCTCCTCTCCCTCCTGTAAGTCCGCGCGCTCGAGCTCGCCGATCTGATGGCGCAGCATATCGACACGGCGCGCCTTTTCCGCTTCATCCATTCCGAGCGCGTCCATCTCGCGGCGCGTTGCGCGCCATGCGTCATAGCATTCACGGTAAATGTCCAGCTCCGCATCTATCCTGCCAAAGCGGTCGAGGTAGACAAGGTGCCGCTCTTCGTCGAGCAACTGCTGCCCGTCGTGCTGGCCGTGGATGTTGAGCAGGCTCGCGCCGATGCGTTTGAGCTGTGCGACCGTCACCGGCCGTCCGCTCACGCGGCAGACGTTTTTTCCGTCGCCGTACAGCTCGCGCTGCAAAAGGAGCGTTCCGTCCTCCTCCGGCGCAAGACCGTTTTCCGCAAGGCCCGGCAGTTCTGGCGGTACGTCGCTGAACGCCGCGCTGACAAAGGCCTTTTCCGCGCCCGTGCGGATGAGCTCGCGCGAGGTGCGCTGGCCCAGCACCGCGCCGAGCGCGTCGATCACGATGGATTTTCCCGCGCCGGTCTCGCCCGTCAGCGCATTGAAGCCGCGCCCGAACTCGATGTCTGCCCGCTCGATGATGGCGATATTTTCAATGTGCAAAAGCTCAAGCATCGCTCATTCTCCTGCAAAAGATTCTCTTCTCACTTGGTCTGGCGCTGCTTCTGCATCTCTTCGATCTCGCTGCACAGCTCCGACGCAGATTCGTTTTCGCGCATCACGATGAGCACCGTATCGTCGCCAGCGACCGTACCGACCTTGGACGAGACCTCCATGCCGTCGAATGCCGCGCCCGCCGCTGGGCCGAGGCCCGGCATCGTCTTGATGAGCACGAGATTCTGCGCGCAGTCGACCGAGATGATGCTCTCGCGCAGTATGGTCTGCAAACGGTCGGCGAGGTTGAGCTTCACCTTTTGTGCGGAGACCGCGTAACGGTAGGTGCCGTTTCCGGTGGGTTCCTTGATCAAATGCAACTGCTTGATATCGCGGGAGATGGTCGCCTGCGTGCAGGAGATACCCTCCTTGCGCAGGCTGTCGATCAACTGCTCCTGGGTCTCGATCGCCGAGGCGGCGATGATCGCGAGAATTTTCTCCTGTCTTTCATTCTTCATTGCTGAGTCCTCCCATCAACATTTTCTTTTGTAAAATTTCGCAAAAGCTTCGTTTGGTCAGCCGGACCAGTTTGGTATCATATTTGGAGCGGCGCACCTCCACGCAGTCCCCGCTGCGCAGAGAAAAGGCGCGGCCGCCATCCACACTTAAAAGCACGGGCTTATAGCTGTTCTTTTCCGTCTGCACGGTGATGACCCGCTCGGGCGAGAGCACATAAGCGTTGGCGTGTACGCTGTGCGCGCAGATGGGCGAAACGATAAAGTTCCGCGCCGTCGGCTCCACGACCGGCCCGCCCGCCGAGAGCGAATACGCCGTCGACCCCGTGGGGCTCGCGACGATCACGCCGTCGCCCGCGATATCCACGAGCTTGCCCTGCTCGGTGGAAATTTGCAGCCGGATGACGCGCGAGATATTGCCGCGCGCGATGAGCGCTTCGTTGAGCGCAAGATTCGAGTAGATGACGCGCCCTTCGCGCATCACATTCACATCGAGCATCATGTGGCTCTCGATGTCATACTTGCCCGCACACATATCCCGCAGGCGTGAGATATCCTTGCTCTCGAGCTCAGCCATAAAGCCGAGACTGCCGAGGTTCACGCCCAGCACCGGGATATCCTTGTGCGCCGCCGTTTTGGAAAGATGCAGGATGGTCCCGTCGCCTCCGAAGGCGACGATCATATCCGCGCCGCGCAGCTCCTGCTGCAGCGGCTCGATGCTAAGCCCGTAGCCCTCCGGCTTTTCCTGATTGCGGAATGGCAGGCACACGACATTCGGACAGCCCGCTTCGTCGAGCACGCGCTTAGCCTCCTTCGCCACGCGAAGCTGTGCATCGCGGTAGGGATTCGGACATAAGATAACTTTTTTCAGCATCCTGTGCCCTCCTTCCCGTGGTCGAGCGCCGCGTGTGACTGCTCCACAAGACCCTGGAGGTCAAACGTCTTCTCCACCCAATCGCCGCTTTCGAGATACCCGAGGTATTCGATGTTCCCCTCGGGTCCGCGAATAGGAGAGAATGTGATATCAAGCACTGTAAAGCCAGAATCCTTTGCATGTGTCAGGAAGTTTTCCAGCACCTCAAGGTGTACGTCCGGGTCGCGGACGACGCCCTTTTTCCCCACCTTTTCGCGTCCCGCCTCAAACTGGGGCTTGATGAGGCAGGCGACATGCCCGCCCGCTTTTAAGACGCGGTGTACCGCGGGCAAGATCAATTTCAGCGAGATGAACGACACGTCGATGCTGGCAAAATCCAGCTCGTCGGGGATATGGTCGTGGTCGAGATAGCGCGCGTTCGTGCGCTCCATGCACACGACGCGCTCGTCGGAGCGGAGCTTCCAGTCGAGCTGGCCGTAGCCGACGTCGACGGCGTAGACCTTTGTCGCGCCGTTTTGCAGCATACAGTCGGTAAAGCCGCCGGTCGAGGCGCCGATATCGGCGCAGATACAGCCGTCCAGCTTGAGGCCGAACGTCGTCATCGCCTTTTCGAGCTTAAGGCCGCCGCGGCTCACGTATTTGAGCGTATTGCCGCGCACCTCGATCTGCGCGTCATTGGGGATATTGGTCCCCGCCTTATCCACGCGCTGCCCGTCCACAAAGACGAGCCCGCTCATAATCATCGCCTGCGCACGCTGGCGGGTCTGCTCCAATCCGCGTTCCACGAGCAGCACATCCAGTCTTGTTTTATTGCTCATCGCAGCACCTCCGCAGCTTTATTCGCAAGCGACTCCGCATCCAGTCCAAATTCCCGTTGCAGGTCCTCGAGCGTTCCCTGCGCGGGGAACGCCTTGCCCAAATTGCACAGCTCCAGCCGCTCCGGGGCGATACGGTTCCAGTCAAGGATGGCTGCCATGCGCTGGCCCATGCAGCCGACGCCCGCGCATTCCTCCGCCACAAGCAGCGCCCTTGTCTTGCCGACGATCGCGCGCATATCACGGTCGTAGAGCGGCGAGATGGCGTTGATCTTCACAACGCGCGCCGATATCCCTCGCTTTTGCAGCAGCTCCGCCGCATCCAGCACGTTGTTCACCATCATGCCGTAAGCGCAGAGGGTGATATCGCTCCCCTCGCGCAGCACAACGAGGTTCTGCCGCCCGCTGTCTTCTTTATAATCCCCCTCGCCGCCGCGCGGATAGCGGATGACGACCGGGCCTTTGATCTCATTCACCGCGCGGTCGAGCATCGTGCGGAGCTCCGCAAAGTTCGACGGACACAGCACCGTCATATTGGGGATCTCCGAGAGGAACGTCGCGTCGAAGATGCCGTGATGCGTCTCCCCGTCCGCGCCGACCATGCCCGCACGGTCGACCGCGAAGACGACGTGCAGGTCCAGAAGCGCTGTATCGTGGATGAGCTGGTCGTAGGCACGCTGCAAAAAGCTCGAATAAATGGCTACGACCGGCGTGAGCCCCTGCTTGGCCATGCCCGCCGCCATCGCGACAGCGTGCCCTTCAGCAATGCCGACGTCAAAAAAGCGGTCGGGATACTGCTCGGAAAAATCGTGCAGGCCGGTGCCATCGCGCATCGCGGCGGTGATGGCGCAGATCGTCTCATCGTTTTTGGCGAGCTTACAGAGCTCGTCCCCAAAGACGGAGGAAAAATCCCTCTTCAGCTCGCGCGGCACGCCCATCCGCGGGTCGAATTTGCCGACACCGTGATAGCGCTCCGGCTCGCGCTCGGCGGGCGGGTAGCCCTTGCCCTTTTTCGTGTGCACATGCACGAGCACCGGACAGTTCAAGTCCTTCGCCCATTTGAGCGTGTTGGTGAGCTGCCCCACGTCGTGTCCATTCACGGGGCCGAGGTAGGTAAAGCCCATGTCCTCGAACATCGTCGAATTCGGCAGCAGTGCCTTTTTGACATTCGTTTTCAGATGATGGTTAAAATCATACACCGCGCGACCGACCGCGTTGCGGTCGAGCAGATCACGATAGGCTTTTTTGAATTCATAGTACGCAGGCTTCGAGCGCAGCAGGCCCAAATGCTCGCTCACTGCGCCGACGTTGCCGTCGATGGACATGCCGTTGTCGTTCAGGATGATGATGAGCGGCTCGCCGCTCGCGCCCGCGTTGTTAAGTCCCTCGTAGGCAAGACCGCCGGAGAGCGCGCCGTCACCGATGAGGGCGAGCA
Source organism: uncultured Eubacteriales bacterium (assembly GCA_900552015.1). Classification (GTDB taxonomy): domain Bacteria; phylum Bacillota; class Clostridia; order Oscillospirales; family Oscillospiraceae; genus Hominicoprocola. The sequence continues at coordinate 15,378 of URXY01000039.1, forward strand.
CAGCGTAATCCCCGTGCAGGAGCGTGCGCGCCTTGGCCATACCGAGCGCGACGGAGACGGAGTTGGACGCATGGCCCGCGATAAACGCGTCATGCACGCTCTCATATGGCTTCGGAAAACCCGAAAGCCCTCCGTACTGCCGCAGCGTCGAAAACTGCTCGCGCCGCCCGGTCAAAATCTTATGTGTATAGCACTGGTGACCCACATCGAACACCAGCCGGTCTCGCGACGTGTCGAACACGCGGTGGATGGCCACCGTCAGCTCGACCGCGCCGAGGTTCGAGGCCAGATGCCCGCCCGTTTGAGAAACATTTTTCAGCAAAAATTCACGCAGCTCTGTACAAAGAAGCTGCGTTTGCGGGTCATTCAGCGATTTGATATCGTTGGGGTCACGGATCGTTTCAAGAATCAAAGCGGTTTCCTTCTTTATCTGCCAAGATGCAGCACCGACAGCACCTTCGCCGTCAGGTAGATGACATCCTTGCTCTTTTTCATGGCGACCTTCTTGCCGATGGCCTTGCCGCCGATCGTCAGTCCGGAGATGAGCGCCGTGACTACGGTGGACACGACGATGCTGCGCCAGCCGAAGCTGTTCTGCAGCAGCACGACGATGACCGTCGCGGTCGAGCCGCTGACGATGCCGCAGATGTCGCCGACCACGTCGTTGCAGAACGAGGCGACCTTCTCCGCGTTGCGGATGAGGTTCAGCGCCTCCTTCGCGCCCTTGACGCAGTGTGCCGCCATCGAGTTGAACGGCTTGGGGTTCGCCGCTGTCACAGCGACGCCGATGATATCGAACACGATACCGAGCGCGATGAACAGCAGCAGGATCAATGTCGCGGTCACATAGCCTGCGTCTTCGAGCACTGCACCGGAGCACAGGCTCATTGCGGCGGAGAGGGCCACGGCGATCAAAAACACGCGGATGACCCAGCGCGCATGGCTCTGCGTCTTCTCCGCCTTCTTGGGCTTTCGGTCTTCTTCGTTTTCCACGTTTTTCTCCATCAGCTACCATCTTAAAATGGTAAGATATGCTAAAGCAGCGGCGGCCGCAAAAGGTAATCCTGCGGCATAGGTCGGGTTGGCTTTCCCCGCAGCGCACCTCCCGTTACCGATAGAGGCGGTTCCCCTTTGAGCGCCGCACCCCGTTGTTACCATACGAGGTACCCGATTGCCACTTAGTCCGCACTGTAACCCTTTCGCTGCCCTTGCGACAGCCTAGGTGATTTCCACCCCGGAGTCACACCGTTTCTTATCCTCTTTTGCAGGAAAAATTTCAAGGAGCGATCGCACCTCGCTCTTGGCCGGAGTCTGTGCGTTGTTCTCCTATCCGAATTCCCCACGCAAGGCAGGCTACACTGCACACAGCGTTCGCGGCACGAAGGCCGGGTAGCACCGCAATGCAGGTTCATATCCCGTCCCGTACCGAAGTCGATACCCAAAAGTGGGAGTCCGCTTCGGCACAGCAACAGGTCTCCGCAGAAACAGGGTCGGTTCCCCTATGCCATTAGGGGTCGCCCGGAGTCCGCAGGCGCAGCTTTCGCTTTTGCCTCCCTTCAGCACCCACCCCAAACTGGGCGTAAGAAGCAGGCACCAAAGGCTTCACAGTTGTGCCCTTTAAAGGATTTTTAGGCCCTTCTTAGGAAACGGCAGCTCCGACTAGGATACTGCGCCGCTGCTTAGCGTGGTCTATTATACACCAGCCAAAATGAATATGCAAGGTATTCAGAATAATATTCACCTCAGGAATTTGTAAATTTTTTATTTCCTGTGTGATTTGTCCGCGTACAGCGCACAAATGCGTGTAAAAAAGAGGCCTGACTTTCGTCAGGCCTCTTCAATAGCTTTTGCAAAACAGGCAGCTTACTTGTTGCCGTTGACCATGGAAGCGATCTCAGCCGCAAAGTTCTCCTGCTTCTTCTCGATGCCCTCGCCCTTCTCGAAGCGAACGGCGGTGTTGAAGCTGACCTTGCCGCCCAGCGCCTTCGCAGCGTTGTTCATATACTGCTCGACCGTGACGTCGCCGTCCTTGACGAAGGCCTGCTGCAGCAGGCAATTCTCGGCATAGAACTTGTTGAGCTTGCCCATGACGATCTTTTCCTTGACTTGGTCGGGCTTGCCCGCCATCTTCGGGTCGTTGGCCATCTGGCCGAGCATGACTTCCTTCTCCTCGTCCAGAACGTCCTGCGTGACCTGGCTCTTATCCCAGAAACGGGGGTTGAGCGCGGCGATCTGCATGGCGATGTCCTTGCCGATCTCGGTGGCGTCGCAGCCCTCGACGGTCAGGTTGACGATGACGCCGATCTTGCCCTTCATGTGGACATAGGGAACGGAGAAGCCGTCAGCGATGCGGGCGAAGCGGCGGACGTTCATGTTCTCGCGGATGGCGAGGAACAGCTCGTCCTTGGCATCCTTAACAGTGCCCTTGCCGGTGACCCAGGTGCAGTTCATCAGCGCGTCGACGTCGGCAGGGTTCTCTTTGGCGACGACCTCGGCCACGCCCTTGACGAAGTTGTTGAACGGCTCGCCGTTGGCGACGAAGTCGGTCTCGCAGTTGACCTCGACCACAACGCCGACACCGTCGATGACGGCGGCGTAAGCCATGCCCTCAGCAGCCACGCGGCTGGCCTTCTTCGCCTGGGAGGCGAGACCCTTCTCGCGCAGATACATGACAGCCTTTTCCATATCGCCCTCGCACTCGATGAGGGCCTTCTTGCAGTCCATCAGGCCGCAGCCGGTGGCCTGACGGAGCTCGTTAACAACAGCAGCAGTGATAGCCATAGTG
>URXY01000040.1 GCA_900552015.1 uncultured Eubacteriales bacterium
GGGGTCAAGCTCGTCCAGCCGCTCGTAAATCTCATAGGAATTTTTAACCTCGGCAATGTCCTTGGGCGGAGCCAGAATATGTTTGCCATTCAGAACGGCAGTGACCTGTTCCAGACTCAGGGTGTTCTGCTCGATGGCGAGGGAGCCGTGAATGGTGCGGATGCGGTTGGTACGGCGCAGATTGGGGTTACTGGAAAGATGATCGTGCGCGGAAAGTCTTCCGGCCAGTTCGGAGATTTCTGCAACATCATCAATGATTTTGTTCGTAATTTGAAAAGGCGGCTGTTTGTTTTTCATGAGTACCTCACAGCGTAGTTTGATTGTCCATATTATAGCATGCATCACTCATTTCATCAATCATGATTTACCGTGATTTGAGTGATGTTATTCTTATTTCGCACACCAAAAACAAAGGAGGAATCACTTTGGCATCAATTGTTCAGCGACGCGGCAGTTACAGCGTGGTTTACTACACAAAGGAAAACGGTATCCGAAAACAGAAGTGGGAGAGTTTTCGCACGGAAAAAGATGCGCTGCACCGGAAATATATGGTCGAGCAGTACCAGCAGGTAAAGAAGGAACTGGCACGTCGCCCGCAGACAGTAGGACAGCTCATTCAGGAATATGTCTGGTTATATGGCAGAGCAAAATGGTCACTGTCCATGTACACATCCACCCAGGGATTGATTCGGAATTATATCAATCCCTACTTTGGCAGCGTTCGCTTGGATGAGCTGACACCACGACTGGTATCTAGACTTTACATGGAATTTCAGCAAGAGCCGAGATATTGCGGACCATACCACAAATATGAGAGGCAGTCTGTCTCGGCCAGTACATTGAAAAGCGTACATAAACTGCTACATAGCGCTTTCGAACAAGCTGTCCTGTGGGAATATGTGGATCGCAACCCCTTTCATAAAGGAGCGCTCCCTAAAACCAAATCAGCACCATCAGTATTCCTATCCCCAGAGCAGATCCAACTCCTTTTGCGTCATTGCAGCGTGTCGTGGCTGCGGTTAGCGATTGAACTGTCTTTCGTGTGCACACTTCGCAGAGGTGAATTGTTGGCGTTGACATGGGACGATATTAACTGGGAACAGAATTCATTGCAGATCAGCAAGACATTGTGTCGGGTCAGCAAGGATGCGATGTTGCTGTTAGAAGAGCGAGATGTTTTGCACGTATTCCCAACGGAGGCGCACAGCAAAACGGTTCTCGTTCTAAAATCGCCTAAGACGGAATCAAGCAATCGCATCATCTATCTTCCACCGTCGTTAAAGTGCTCCCTGCTTGAATGGCAAAATGAGCAGAAAAAATCAGCCATCGGTGAATTGCCAAGGTTGATTTTCACTTATGAAGATAACCGGCCACTGCAAGGCGGTGTTCTTACGAATCATTTTCAAAAACTTCTGGCGAAGTGCAATCTCCCGAAAGTGACCTTCCACAGTTTACGCCACAGCAGTATCACCTATAAGCTGGTTCTGACAGGCGGGGACATTAAGGCGGTGCAGGGAGATTCGGGCCACTCGCAAGCAGACATGATCACCGAGATCTATGGTCACATACTGGATGCAAATCGCCGTAAGACTACGGAACGGTTTGAGGAAGAATTCTATCAAAATTATGGCACCATTTCGTGTAATCGAATCTAAGAGCATCCGCTTAGGAGGCGGAAGCTCGATAGATACAGCCAGCAGGTGGCAAAATCCCGTTGGGAAATAGCGATACATGCATTATCTGAGTCATTCTAATCAATAAGTAGAAATCAATAAGGGATCACTCCCTTTTTATAATAGAAAGTTAAGTGCGCAAAGGAGAAACAGAATAATATGAATGACAGATTTACCCCATCAATCAACGACTTGTCTGGTGCGTTGACACTTCCATTGATTAGCAGGCTATTTGCAGAATATCAAAGCATTGAAAAGATGGATGTCCTGCTGCAAATGTTGACAGTATTATTTCGCTGCGGCCATACCGCTCAAGCATTTGATATAATCTGCGCGCTCTTTCAAACATCTGGATTAACTCTGCCGCAAGAGTTTTACAGCGGCATAAAGACTGACCTGGATAAGCATAAGTTTGTGGGAGAGTTTCTAACCGATTTTCAAGAGATACTGGATGAGCTGCATATTTGATTTTTAGAAATGCGACTTTCTGAAAAAATGCAACAGTCCAATATCGCGCATATTCGCTCGCTGTATATGGCAAGATAATGATTTGGGAGAAGGTGAAGTGAAATGAAAGCAGCAGTACTATTTTGCCACACAGATGAACAGGAACCCAATGCAGCAGTCGAACGGGAATTGGGCAGGCAATACACACAATTATCTCAATACGCGAATGCGTATGGTTTTGAACTGGAGCAAGTCTTTTTCCACGTTGGGCAATTGGATTATGAACATCCCGATGATGTACTTTTGCGATTTTTGCGTGGATTGCAAAATAGCAGATCGAACATTGTTATCGCAGAAACGCGAGACTACTTCCCAGAGAGTCAAATGAGGTTTATTCCTCCGATACATGCGTGCTTTTTGAAGGAACATATTCAACAAATGAAGATAGGCAGCAGGCAGCACCCATTGCCTGCTGAAAAGAAAACTTTATCCGGAAAACCATATCTATACAACAAAGAGAAAAACCGTTGAAATTTGATGAGTCTTGACGGATAATGAAAGCATCCCATAAAAGAATGTGACAGCTATGGTTGTGAAAGTAACGCAATATCTTCAGGATGTTCTGGCGCCGACATTGAACCATTTTCATGTTCCGGCAGCATATGCGAGACAGATTATAGATACAGTTGAGCTGCAAATGACATCATTTTTGCGACATTGGGATGATCTTGCCTTTCGGAGAACATTATTGCTGTTAGGCTCAGAAGAAGGCCCTTTCTATGAGCCTGCCGGAAAAGCCGAAGTGAAATGTTTTGTGGTCGTAACGCTCCGAAATAGCCCGATCGAAACAATCCAGAGCGACAATTATGCTTGTGCGGGAATGCAGGACAGCCTCTCCAATCAGGATGTGAAGGAAATTACCAGCGGAGCAATCCGTTTTTTCAATCCCCTGGATTTTTCCTCCATGTGCTTACAGGCGAAGAACTGTTCGGGATATGATTACTATCAAGAAATCGCGGAACGCCATCCCGTCGCGTGGGCGGCTCTGCGGGCATTAGGGACAACTTCGGCTAAAATTATTGATTATCCAAAAGTTCAATATGATACTCCTTTTTCAATCGAAGCCTGCGGTGAGATTCAAACCGACTGTGCGGATGAACTTCAACAAAAGAGGCTTATCCCCAAAGTAGTATTCGACGGATACTCTGCGATGTGGGATCCCCAACTGCTTGGGGTATTGCGAAGCCTTTCCCCTTCGTCCAGAAGTACTTTTGCCGTAGAATCCTTGAAGTCTGCCACTAGAAATTTCGAAAAGCTACTAGATATTCTGGAATTTTTGCTGACGCATGACCTGAAATTCGCTTCAACGAATTTTTACATAGAAAATGGACATGTTGAACGCAGAATAAAACCCTTGCGTGCTGGACATACATCGAAAGAGATCCAGAAAAATCTTTCTCAGACGGCAGGGTTAGGATACCGACATGCTGCTGCATTGAATCAACTCTGAGCTAAATTGATAGGAAAAGCACAGCCACCCCGTAACTCAACGAGGTGGCTGTGCTTTTTCATCAGGCAATTACATAGTTTTTGATGAAGGAGGTGTGCCATGAAAGCACAGGAACTGGTAATCAGCTGTTTTTACGATAATGATGGGGAGTCCATACGGGACTTGCTATATTCATCCTTCGCTGCCTTCCTAAAGCGGGAGCTTGGAAAATTTGCGCCCGCACAGGATCATCCTGTATGATAGACGGGATGAATGGCCGCTTATCTCAGGAGGTTTAGAGTATGTATCAAGAGATAAGCAACCCTATGGATTATCATGTGGCATTATACATCAGACTGTCAAAGGAGGATGAGAGCGAAGGTCCATCACAGAGCGTTACCAACCAGCAGTCCTTACTGGACGAATTTGCACGCAAACACCGTTTGCAGGTCTATGACACCTACATTGACGATGGCTGGAGCGGTACAAACTTCGACCGTCCGGCCTTTCAGCGCATGGTAGAGGACATTGAGGCCAAGAAGGTCAACATGGTCATTACCAAGGACCTGAGCCGACTGGGCCGTGACTACATCATGACCGGCCACTATATGGAGCGGTACTTCCCAGAAAAGCGGGTGCGATACATTTCCCTGCTGGACGGTATCGACACCGGCGTGGAGTCCACAGCCAACGACATTACGCCGTTCCGGGCCATCATGAACGATATGTACGCCAAGGACATCTCCAAGAAGATCAAGAGTGTCAAGCGAGATAAGCAGCGCAAGGGGCAGTTTATCGGCGGCAAACCGGTATATGGCTACAAAATGCACCCGACCGAAAAGAACAAGATCATCATTGATGAGGAGGTTGCGCCCATAGTGCGGCGGATCTTTGCCATGGCGCTGGACGGCGTTAGCTGCCGCCAAATTGCCGCTATGCTGAACGAGGAGAGCGTCCCTACACCGGCCACCTACTGTGGCTGGAACATGGGTCGCAAAGGACCCTATGCGGGGCTTTGGAGCAGCGAACGTATTTCCGATATGCTGCAAAATGAGACCTACATCGGCAATATGGTGCAGGGGCGGCAAGTGAAGATCAGCTACAAGTCTAAGAAGTGTTTGCATCAGGATCGTAATAATTGGGTTGTGGTTGAAGATACCCATGAGCCGCTGATTGACGCCGAGAGCTTCCGCAAGGTGCGGATGCTGGTGAACAGCCGCAAACGCACCCGAAGCCGTACCTACGATTTCCTGTTGAAGGGCTTGATTTTTTGCCACGAATGCGGTTATCCCCTGGGCGTGCTGAATCGCCCCAACGCCAAGGGAGAAGAAACACTGTATTTCGTCTGCCGTACCTATCAGCGTTTTACCAAGAACAGTGCCTGCACCACACATTATATCAAGGAAAAAACGGTAACGGATGCAGTGATTGCCAAGGTTCGAGAGGTCTGCGAAGACTATTTGACCGCGGAAGCATTGCTTCCCGCTGCGGAAAAGACGGTGAAGGAGGCGTCGCAGGAGAGCAAGACGGCGGCGGAGATCAGCGCTCTGCAAAATAAGAGTGCCAACCTTACAGAGCACCTTGACCGAATGTACACCGACCGTCTTTCCGGTTTGCTGCCGGAGGAGGACTTTCAGCGTATCTTCACCCGCATCAAGGACGAACGGGCACAGCTGGAGGAACGAATCAAGGAGCTTCAACAGCAGCAAAAGAACCCTATCAGCCAAACAGAGCGAGCAAAAGACTTGGTGCAAAGATACCTTGATACCGCCTGTGCCAACCGGGAACTACTGGTGAGCCTGATCGAGCGAATCGAGCTGACGGCGGACAGGGAGATCATTGTCAAGTTTCGATTTGCAGAACTTCAGCAGGCGGGATAAATCTAGCCATATCAATGGTTTGCGCCGTTATGAGCGGCGCGATTTTCAAGACGAAATCACTTACAATAGTTCCCGCACTATGTATCGCGCATCGAAAAGCGCGCGCTGCAAAAACTCGAAGAGGCGCTCGGTGAGCGAAGCTGAGCAAAAAAACGCGGGGCGCAGATAACTGCGCCCCGCGGCCCGCTCTTGGGGAGAGCGGATGGGAATAAGCAACGTTATAAAATGGTGCCGCCGCCGAGCACGGTGTCGCCGTCGTAGAGCACGACGGCCTGACCCGGCGTGATAGCGCGCTGCGGCTCGTCGAAGACGAGGTGCACGCGCCCGTCAGAAAGCACTGTGACCGTCGCCGCCTGCTCGCGCTGGTGGTAGCGTACGCGCGCGGTCGCGCGCAGTTCGCACGGCGGGACATCGTAGGCGATCCAGTTGAAGTCATTCGCCGTCAGCTCGCGGGAGAAGAGCGCGTCGTTTCCGCTCAGCACCACGCGGTTTTCTGCCACGTCGATGCGCTTGACATACAGCGGTGCGTCCGCTGCGATGCCGAGGCCCTTGCGCTGGCCGACGGTGTAGTGCACGATGCCCCTGTGCTGACCGAGCACATGGCCGCCTTCGTCAACAAAGTCGCCCGCGGGGCAGTCATGCCCCGTGTAGCGCGCGATGAAGCGCGCATAGTCGCCGTCCGGCACAAAGCAGATATCCTGACTGTCCGGCTTGTCCGCGTTGTAGAAGCCCTGCTCCTCCGCGATGCGGCGCGTCTCGCTCTTGTGCATCGCGCCGAGCGGCAGACGCGTGTGCGCGAGCTGCTCCTGCGTGAGCGAATAGAGCACGTAACTCTGGTCCTTGCTCTCATCGAGCGCCTTTTTGAGAAGCCACCGCCCGTTTTCCTGTTCGATGCACGCGTAATGGCCCGTGACGATGGCGTCGCAGCCAAAAACGCGGGCGCGCTCGTAGAGACGCTCGAATTTCAGATAGCGGTTGCAGTCGATGCAGGGGTTCGGCGTCGCACCGTGCTCGTAGGCGGAGATAAAGCGGTCGATGACCTGACCCTTGAAGTCATCCGAGAAGTTGAAGACATAGTAGGGAATGCCGAGACGGAATGCGACCGAGCGCGCATCCTCCACATCCTCGAGCGAGCAGCAGGTCTTCGTGGCCTTCACGCCAATATCCTCGTTTTGAAAGAGTTTCATCGTTGCGCCGATGCACTCGCAGCCCTGGTCCTTCATCAAAAATGCGGCGACGCTCGAGTCCACACCGCCGCTCATTGCGATCAATACCTTATCCATATTTCTCATACCATGCGGCACGCTTTTGTCGGCGATACCGCTTTTACTTTTATAAAATGAAAGATTTTTTGCCGCTCGTGAGGTCCTTCCACATCGGGGACATATCGCGAAGGTAAGCGACGACCTCGGGCACGGCCTTGAGGATGCGGTCCACATCCTCATCGGTGTTCCACTCGCACAGGCTCAGACGCAGCGAGCCGCGCGCCATGTCGCGCGTGCGGCCGATGGCCAGCAACACATGGCTGGGGTCGAGCGAGCCGGATGTGCACGCGCTGCCGGAAGAGGCGCAGATGCCCTTCGCATCGAGCAGGAGAAGAAGGCTCTCGCCCTCGATGCCCTCAAAGCAGAAGCTCACATTGCCGGGCAGGCGATCCACGGGATCGCCGTTGAGTGCGCTGTGCGGGATCTTGGAAAGGCCGGCGATCAGGCGGTCGCGCAGGGCGCTGACCTTCCGGGCGTTTTCATCGATGTGCGCGCAGGCTTCCTCCAGCGCCGCAGCCATGCCCATGATGGCGGGGATGTTCTCCGTGCCGGCGCGCTTGCCGCGCTCCTGTGCGCCGCCCTCGATGAGGCTCGTGAGGGGAACGCCCTGCCGCGCGTACAGAAGCCCGATGCCCTTCGGGCCGTGGAACTTGTGCGCGGAGAGGGAGAGCATATCAATGTGCTGCGCCTTTACGTCGATAGGGACATGGCCTGCCGCCTGCACCGCGTCGGTGTGGAAGAGCACGCCCGCGTCATGGCAGACCTGCCCGATCTCGGCGATCGGCAGAATGGAACCGATCTCGTTGTTGGCATACATGACGGTGACAAGGCAGGTATCCGCGCGGATGGCGTCCTTCACCTGCTGCGCCGTGACCGTACCGATGCGGCCGACGGGCAGAAGCTCGACCTCGAAACCCTCCTTTTCAAGCTTTTTGAGCGTGTGCAGCACGGCGTGATGCTCGAACGCGGTCGAAATGATGTGCTTTTTGCCTTTGCGTTCGCCGAGGCGCGCGGCGGAGAGGATGGCCTGATCGTCGGCCTCGCTGCCGCCGGAGGTGAAGTAGATCTCACGCGGGGAGGTGTTCAGGCATTTCGCGATGCGCTCGCGTGCGCTGAGCAGCGCCCCAGCCGCCTGCTGGCCGATGGAATGTAGGCTCGAGGGGTTGCCGTAGACGGTCTCCAGATAGGGAAGCATCGCATCGATCGCTGCGCGGCTCATCTGAGTCGTCGCGGCGTTGTCCGCGTAAACGGTGGTCATAGGAGACCTCCTTTGACAGAAATAAAATCCTATCTAATCAGTGTGTTGATATATGATACCCAGAAAAACATACTTTGTCAATGGCTTTACAAATGCCGTGCGTACCATTTTGCGAAAAAGGCGGGATGGGGAAGTACAGGAAGGGGATGGTGTCTGGGAGCAACCGCCGGTTGCTTGTTTACAGGCGGAGACCATGATAAAATGAGGAAAACCTGAACAGGGAGGGACGGTATGGAGACAAAGGAGGTCCTGCGGACCTTAAGAATGCGGAATGGTCTGTCACAGGACGAGCTTGCGGAAAAGCTCTTTGTGACAAGGCAGGCGGTGTCCCGCTGGGAAAATGGGGAGACGACGCCCAATGTGGAGACATTAAAGCTGCTTTCGAGGTTCTTTGACGTTTCGATCAACACGCTGCTGGGAACGCCGAGACAGCTCATCTGCCAGTGCTGCGGGATGCCGCTGGAGGACAGCACGCTCAGCAGGGAACCGGACGGCTCGTTGAACGAGGAATACTGCAAGTGGTGCTATGCCGATGGAGCGTTCAAGTATTCCAGCAAGGAAGAGCTGATCGATCTCTGCGTAACGCATATGGCGAGCGAGCAGTGGCCGGCGGAACAGGTCCGCGCGCATATGGAAGCTGTGGTGCCGCAGTTGTCGCATTGGAAAAGGTGAACGGACGGACCCTCACACTGCCCCGCGCCGCTTGACGGCGCAGGGGTTTTGTGATATCCTGTCGCAGCAAACTGAATAGGACTTGAGGTGCCGCCGGGAGGCGGCCGAACAGGGAAGCGGGGTGTAAATCCCCAGCGGAGCCGCCGCCGTGATGGAAGAGCCCGTTTTCGATATGCCACTGGATCATTCCGGGAAGGTGAAAACGGACGGGGAAGCCTGAGCCGGAAGACCTGCCTCAAGTGCCGTACAAAGCGCCGCGGATCTTCGGCTAAAAAGTACACGCTCAGCAGGGCGGAGAGTTTCTCCGGCCTGCCGGTCTCTTCTTTCTTTGTATGGCTTGCCAAAACAAAAAAGGAGAGATTTTTTCATGGAGAAAAAGAACAACAAGAAGGGCCTTATTGCCCTCGCGGTGGTCCTCGTGCTGGCCATCGCCGCGCTCATCATCTGGCAGGTGAACAAGCCCGAGCCGCAGCAGGGCGGCAAGGAGATCACTGTCAACGTTACGCACCTTGACGGCGATGAAGTGTCCTACACCATCAGCACCGATGAAGAGTACCTGCGCGGCGCGCTCGAACAGGAGGACCTTATCGAGGGCACTGAGAGCGAGTACGGCCTTTATGTTACGACTGTGGACGGCGAGACTGCCGACGACAGCAAGCAGGAGTGGTGGGGCTACAGCGTCAACGGTGAATTCGCCGAGCTTGGCGTGGACAGTCAGCCCGTTGCGGACGGCGACGTCTACGACTTCGTCCTGAATGTCGGTTGGTAAGACCTCACGCCTGAGCATCCGCGAGATCGCGGAGCTCTCGCTCATCTGCGCGCTGATGGTCGCGGGAAAAGAGAGCCTGCGCCTCATCCCAAATGTTCATCCGGTCACGCTTTTGCTGCTGCTGGCGACGGCGGTGTACGGCGCCAAGGCGCTCTATCCCGCTTTCGGCTTCGCCCTGCTCGAGATCGCGCTCTACGGCGCGGGACTATGGAACCTGATGTACCTCTATGTCTGGCCCATTGTTGTGTTTGCGGCGCTGCCGATCCGGCAAAGCCGCAGCCGCGCGCTCTGGGCTGCCCTTGCGGGGCTGCACGGGCTGTGCTTCGGCGCACTGTGCGCCATCCCGTATTTTTTCATCGGCGGGTGGCAGATGGCCTTTTCGTGGTGGGCGTCGGGCATCCCGTATGACGTCATCCACTGTGTTTCGAACACGGTCTTGACCTTCGTGCTGCTGCCGCCGCTGCGAGAGCTGCTCGAAACGCTCAAAGCCCGCCAGACCGGAAGATAAAAACGCAAAAAAGGAAGGGCCGCTCAATTTGAGCGGCCCTTCCTTTGATAGGGGTGGAGAAAGTTGCGTGATCATTTTTCCAGCTGCGTCCAGTCGCGCGTTTCGCGCAGCTCGGTCCACTTTTCATACGCGGAGTTCGTCTTGAACTCGTAGTAGTGGCTGTTGGTCGCCTCCTGGACCGCCAGATAGTACCACGCCTTCTTGTCGGCGTTGTCGGTCCAGGTGACCATATCCGGGAGCAGGTCGTCCTCGGTCTCGGGCTTGCGGTCCAGCACGCGGTTGACGAGCGTCATGGTCTCCGCGCGGGTGATGCTGCGCTGGGGACCGAACGTGCCGTCGGGATAACCGATGATGTAAGCGAAGTGGTCGGTCGTGTTCAGGCCCAGCGCATCATCGTCTTCGATCTCGACGGTGGGAGCGGGCGGGATGATGGGATAATACGGATAGCTGACGGCGTAGGAGACCGAGGGCTTGGGGAACACCTCCCCGGTGGGATCCAGCTCACTACCAAGACTGTTCACTGGGAACAGCTTGGCGGATCCGTTGGTGTAAAGCGCAAATTTCGAATCGACGGTTGCTTTCGTGTAATCGTCGTACCCATCGCCGTTCAGGTCGGTCACACCGTAGGTGCCGGGCGCGGTTTGGGGATCTGTCAGCTTGACCGTGTAGGATAGCTGGACCGGCGCAAGGTTGAAGACATCCTCGTAGATCATCCAGGTAAAGGTTTTTGTATTCCCATTGTACTCAACTGTGAAACGAGGCGTGCTATTATCGCCAAAGCTCCAAGTATTTGCGGCCTTATCGAATGTGCCGCCAACCGGCACGCCGCCGACGGTCAGCTCGAAGCTCTTCACATCAAGGTCAAATGCAGCACCGATCGTGTCCTCGACCTTGGAACCGGCACTGACAGCGTAAAGGATGTCGTTCTCAATATCTGCAAAGTTGAGGGTTTTACCATCGTTTAAGTAATTCATAAAGCAGTGCGAATCATCGGAGTTACCTGCTCCCGCTGAGCCATCAGCGACGGCAATAGAGTATGCATTGCATCCTGTTTCTTTGATCTGCTGCCAAACCTGATTGGCATAATAGAATGCCATATCCCGGTTGTTGGCAGTCCGCCCTTCACAAGGCTGTGACTTAAAATCTTTGCTGGGGATTCCCTTATTAAAATTATTATCATACTCACAGTGATAATCGTAATCGTACCCCGTTTTTCCGTTGCCGTTTACCGTTTCATTTCTGGCCTTCACATCGGCCAAGTATGCTTGCCATGCAGCAACATCAGCCGTATTTGTTGGTCTGGCAATATTTCTCTCGTCGTAGCCTGCTCCGCCATTGCTTGGGCTGTAGAGTCCCTGATCGTTAAATCCGCCAGCAGCGCCTTCGTAGTTTTCTTTGGTATAGTAAGAGCGTGTAAACGGCGAATCGCTCGCCCAGTTACCATCTTTGCTGTAAAGATAGGTAGAACCGTCCGAAACCAGAATCAGATATTTTCTACTTACTGAAACATTTGAGTGTTCTTCTAAGGTTTCCTTACCCGCAAGAAGGCCAGCGTGAATATTGGTACCGCCACCGCTTGTGTTATCCATAGCTGTTTCGATATCAGTAATCTGGGTCGATAAATCAAACCAATCAGATCTTGTAGCCTTTCGATTAAACTGTACGACGCAAACATTTATTGTAGCGCCACTTTCTTTCTCTGAACTCTTTAAATCGGTCAGTAGTTTAAGGGCCTCGTTACGAGCGTTCGAATTGGCCGATGTAGAATCATCCATTACAAACACAACATCGCTGGACAGCTTCTCCTCCGCGCTGGGCAGGGACAGCGTCACCGTAGACGTCCACGTGCTCGTATCCAGCTGAGTCGCGGTTTTGGATTTGGATCTATTGCCGGGGGCGGCCGGGAATACCTCGGCGGTCGGGTCCAGCTCGGCAGCATAGCCCTCGGCGGCCCACGTATCGGTTTCATCCGCCAGCACGTTCAGCGGCACCACGGTCAGCATCATCACGATGACCAGTACCCAGGTGAGAAGGCGCTTGCCAAACTTCTTCTCAGACATAAAAAATTCTCCTTCTTGGTCCTGGCGGCCCGAAGAAGGGGGATGAAAAATACTTTGGCAACCGGCTGCTATGCGGCGTTTCCGCCGGGTAGGCCCGTGGCTTTGCGAGACCGGCTTTCGTCGGCTGTGCTCTTTTCTGTACCATCGCCCGCCTCGACGAGCCGCACAGATAAACGTATTACCAAATATTTTGCGCCATGTATTATAGCAGAATATGACAAAAAATCAAGTAGCTATTAGGAAAACTTTTCTGCTTTCGTTAAAACGGCGTTAAAAAGCAAAAAAGACCCGCTGCGGGTCGCTGCATTCGTTGTGAAATTATTTGGCGGACACGACGGCGAGGGAGTCGCTCTGCTGGCTGTAGGTCAGGGGAGAGACGCAGCCCGCGAGATCGGCGGCGTTCAGCACACGTCTGGTCACGGCGTAGGTGAGGTCGATCTGGTACCAGCTGCCGTCCACGTTGACCTTGTTCCAGGCGTGGTAGCTGCTGCCGGCGTAGCCCTTGGTGAGAGAGCAGGGGATGCTCTGGCTGCGGCACATGGCGGCGAAGAGGGAAGCGAGGTCGTAGCAGATGCCCTTGTTGCTGTTCAGGGTGGTGGCGGTGTCGGGGATGTACTTGCTGACCTTGCCGGAGGTGATGTCGTTCGCGAGCTTGGTGTCGTAGGTGTAGTGGCCGGCGATGTAGTTGTAGATCGCGGTGATCTTCTCGGCGTCGGTCTTGGCGTCTTTGCAAAGCTCGGCGGCCTTCTTGCTCACGGCGTCGCCGGAGGTGAACTGCACGTCGGTCGTGGCGATGAGGTAAGGGGCGTAGGCGTTTTCGATCTTGGCGTTGACCTTCTTGCTGGTCACGACGCGGTAGGTCGTGCCGGAGATGTTCTCGCAGAGGGAGATGGTGTAGGTGCCGTCACCCTGCTCGAGAGAGAAGACGGCGTCCTTGCCGCTCGGGCAGTTCTTGTAGGCGATCTTGCCGCCCTGATACTGGATGCCGACCTTCAGCTTAGCGCTGGAAGTGTAGTTGACGGTGACGAAGCCGTACTTGGCGTTGGACGCGTCAATGGTAGTGCCATTGGCGGCGCTGGCGTTCATCACGCCAAACATGGAAACCAAAGTGAGCGCTGCGATCAAAACGCAGACATAACGAAACAGCCGTTTCATACGGCGATCTCCTTTCGGTAACTGGCTGCCAGCCCTGTTCCCAGGGGTAAGGCCCTATAGCTTTGCGTCGCTGGTTTTCACCGGGTTTGCTATTATCGTTTGAGATGCGGTCGAAGCGGCTGCACCTACTCTTTTTTACGCACTTACTGTATGACGCCGTTCGACCTTTGTCAACAAAAATCTACACGATTTTTTGCACTTTTTACACAAAAATCGAATTTTGTCACTATTGTCGGAGAATGCATTCAGAATTTGTTAATATTTATGGAAAAACACACTTGCCACAAAGGGGGCCTGCGTAGTATGCTCGTAAAAATCGCAAACGCGGGTCCCGGAACGGGGCGAGCGGGCGCGGGAAAAGAAAGGATACGACACATGAAAGTAAGGAAAGAGAAAACACTGGCAACGAAAATGGCCATCTCCCTCGTCGCGGGACTGACGGCCGGACTCCTGTTTTTGTTCCTCCGCGAGCATTTGAATTCCTCCGGTCAGGAAGCGGTGTGGACGACCATCAATGATCTTTTGTTCCAGGATATCACCGCTGCGGGAGCGAGCAGCGCGCTTGGCCTTTTCTATTTGGCCGGTCAGATGTTCATCCGTGCATTACAGCTCGTGATCGTGCCGATGGTTTTCACTTCCATTACGTTAGCAATAGGACAGATCTCCGATACCAGTACGCTTGGCAGAATTTCTTTCAAGTGTATCAAAGGTTTCCTGATCTGTTCTTTTTTTGCGCTCCTGCTCGCCTGCGTGTGCGGCATCGTCTTCTATAACATGGGCGTGTTCCACATTGCGGTCGACGGGCTCGAGAGCGTTTCAGGCTCGGCGGGCTCCAATCCGCTGCTCGTCGTGTTGAACGTCATCCCCTCGAACATCGCTTCCACCTTCTCGAGCAACACCGCGGTGCTCGCCGTCGTCTTCCTCGCCGTGTCCCTCGGCCTGTGCATGAAGACGCTCGGCGAGGAGAAGACCGCGACGCTGCGCAAGCTCATCCAGGAGCTCAACGACGTCGTTATCGTCTTTCTGAACTTCGTCGTCAGCAAGTTCGGCCCCGTCGCTATCTTCATGCTGCTCACGCGCACCTTCGCCTCCTACGGTGTGGAGCACCTCAAGCCAGCTGTCGCCTACGTTATCCTCACGGTCGCGCTGCTGCTCATCTTCCTCATCATCGGCTACCCCGCTTTCATCGCGATCTTCGCGCATCTTGATCCTTTCAAGTTCGCCAAGAAGATCATCCGCGTCGCGGTCTTCGGCTTCTCCACCTCTTCGAGTGCGGCGACGCTCCCGCTCAACGTCAAGACTACGGTCGAAGAGCTCGGCGTGGACGAGAAGATCGCCTCCTTCGTCCTGCCGCTCGGCATGACCATCAACATGAACGGAACGGCCATCATGCAGGTCATCGCAACGCTCTTCATCGCCGGCTGCGCGGGCTACAGCATCAGCTTCACCCAGCTCGTCGTCATCGCGCTGCTCGCACTCATCGCCTCCGCCGGTACGCCCGCGGCCCCCGGCTCCGGCGCGATCATCCTTTTCACCATCCTCTCCGGCCTCGGCTATGTGAATGATGCGGCAATGCTGGCCTACAGCCTCATCCTCGCCATCAACCGCCCAATCGAAATGCTCGTCACCGCGCTCAATGTTGTCGGCGATTCCGCCACGAGCATCTATGTTGCCAAGTCCGAGGGCGTGCTGAACGAGGACGTTTACAACGCGTAAGATCATTCAAAAAAGTGGTGTCACCACTTTTTTGAGAAAGTTTCGCTACGCTTTGTGCCTCGCGGGCTCGACATACGCTCCGCGCAGAGTATTTTTTCTGACGCGCGTGTCGCCAGAAAAAACGATTCAGATTATTTGCCGCCTGCGGGCGGCAAAGTCTGCGATGCTTTTATAACGAAAGAGACGCGGCGAAAGCCGCGTCTCTCCTTATATTATAGGTGTTATCTGTTACACGCTGAGCCAGTCGTCGAGGACGAGCCCCTCGTTGTGCTTTGTCAGGAAGCCCACGCTCCACTCGCCGCCGAAGGCAATGAGCTTGCGGCCCTTGAAGTCCTCGAGCACGCGGGAGCCGGAGCAGAGCATCAGGTCCTTCACGTCGCACGGGCACTCGCGGATGAGGCGCAGGTGCTCGTAAGGGAGGCCGCTCATGCGGAGGTCGACGCCGTACTCGTTTTTCATGCGGTACTCGAACACGTCGAATTGCAGCGTGCCGACCACGCCGACGACCACGTCCTCAAAGCCGCTGTCGGGAATTTTGAAGATCTGGATGGCGCCCTCCTGCGCGATCTGCTCCACGCCCTTGACGAACTGCTTGCGCTTCATCGTGTCCTTGGGCGAGACGAGCATGAAGTGCTCGGGCTCGAATGTCGGGATGCCGGAGAAGCGGAACTTTTTGCCGGGCATCGTGATCGTGTCGCCGATCGAGAAGATACCGGGATCGAACACGCCGATGATGTCGCCCGCGTAGGCCTCGTCGACGATCTCGCGCTCGGCGGCCATCATCGTCTGCGGCTGGGAAAGGCGCATCTTGCGGCCGGACTGGATGTGGAAATATTCGGTGTCGCGCTCGAATTTGCCCGAGCAGATGCGCATGAACGCAAGACGGTCGCGGTGGGCCTTGTTCATATTGGCCTGGATCTTGAAGACGAAAGCCGAGAATTCGGGGGAGTAGACGTCCACCTCGCCCGCGTCGCTCACGCGCGGCAGCGGCGGCGTGGTCATTTCCAGAAACGCGTTCAAAAACGGCTCGACGCCGAAGTTCGTGAGCGCGCTGCCGAAGAACACGGGGGAGAGCTTGCCGCAGCGCACGGCGTCCAGGTCAAAGTCGCGGCCTGCGCCGAGCAGCTCGACCTCTTCGGCGAGCGTGTCGCGGCGGGTCTGACCGATCAGGTCGACAAGCGCGGGATCGTCGAGCTCGATTTCCGTGATGCCCGCCTTTTTGGCGTGACCCGCATCGGTGAAGTGCAGGATGCAGCGCTTATCGCGGTCGTACACGCCGGCAAACTCCTTGCCGCAGCCAATCGGCCAGTTGACGGGATAGGTGTCGATGCCGAGCTCGCGCTCGACCTCCTCGCAGAGCTCGAGCGGGTCGCGCGTCTCGCGGTCCATTTTATTGATAAAGGTAAAGATGGGGATATTGCGCAGGGCACAGACCTTGAAGAGCTTGCGCGTTTGCGGCTCGACGCCCTTCGCGCCGTCGATGACCATCACGGCGCTGTCCGCCGCCATCAGCGTGCGGTACGTGTCTTCCGAGAAGTCCTGATGGCCCGGGGTATCGAGAATGTTGATGCAGTAGCCGCCGTGCTGGAACTGCATGACCGACGAGGTGACCGAAATGCCGCGCTGCTTTTCGATTTCCATCCAGTCGGACTTGGCCGCCCGCTCACGCTTGCCCTTGACCTCGCCCGCCTGGGCGATCGCCCCGCCGTAAAGCAGGAACTTTTCCGTCAGCGTGGTCTTACCGGCGTCCGGGTGCGAGATGATCGCAAACGTCCTGCGGCGGGAGATCTCTTCCTGTAAAGTGGCCATGGCTTCCTCCTGAAAATTACGAATGTATTAAAAAGTGTATCACAGCGCCTGCCGATTTGCAACAAGTTCCTGCGGGAAAATGTGAATTTACCCTTGACAAACGGCGAAATGTCTGCTATAGTACTAACTGTTCCGCGGGCGTAGCTCATCTGGTAGAGCGCCACCTTGCCAAGGTGGAGGTAGCGAGTTCGAGCCTCGTCGCCCGCTCCATAAAGCATCACAACGAAGGTTGTGGTGCTTTTTTATTTTTGTCGAAGGCAAGGGAGGGCAGCGCCGATGGCGCTGCACGGGCAAAGGGGGTGTTCTCTTTCGCAAAAGAGAACACCCCCTTTTGAACCCCCAGAGAAAGACTTGCATTGCGGGCTTTTGGCTCGAAGGGTTGCACGCGCTGCGCAGTGTAGGTGCGGTGTACATGGCTTCGCCATGAGCCCCTGCGTTTCGATACCTCTATCAACCGCGCGCACTCCGTAGCGCGCGAGTGACGCTCCCTCGGCGGCAGACTGCCTGCGCTGCGGCGGCATTGCTTCGCTCGCCGCCGCAGTTAGGATTCTGCTGACATATAGATTTCTTCCGCTTCTTGCTGGGCAGTGATGAGGGTTTCTTTGGCAGTGCCGTAGTTTTGTTGTTCCATTTGCTCCAATGCATCCGTGATGGCATTGAACAGCAGGTGATACAGCTTTTCGTAGTTCATTGTGCGCTCCTCCTACGGAAATACAAATGTCATACGTTTATAGTACACATATTTCTCGCATTATGCAATACACTTGTCATATAAATTGTATTGCAGGTGAGAACTATGGCCTTTAAGATTCCGAGCGTACCGCCGATGACGAGTAAATCGGTACGCTTTCCCAACGATATGCTTGAAGAAATCGAAGAGGTGATCCGCGGCAAGGATTGTACGTTTTCGGCATTTGTTGTTGCCGCTGTCCGCTCTGCTCTGGATGACCTGAAGGAACAAGAAAACGACCGCTAATGCGGTCGTTTTTTATAATAGAAGGGCACCCCCCAGCGGCGGCGAGCAAAGCAATGCCGCCGCCCGCACCGCAGTCCGCCGCCGAGGGAGCGTCACTCGCGCCCCACGGAGTAGGGCGCGGTTGCTGTCGGTAACGACTCGCAGAAGACTCGTGGCGCAGCCACGTACACCGCACCTCCACTGCGCAGCGCGTGCAGTCCTTCAAGCCCAAAG
>URXY01000041.1 GCA_900552015.1 uncultured Eubacteriales bacterium
CGTATTCCACGGGGGCGTTCTTGCCTTCCGCTGCGGGCACGAGCATGGCGGCCATGATACAATAAAAATATCTTAACGGGCGCTTGATGCGCCCGTTCTTAAAATGAGAGAGGAAGAGATAGAATGGACCGTCAACGGAAAGCAGACATGATGCTGCTGCTTGCCACAGGCCTTTGGGGCATCTCCAACTGCCTGACTTCGATCTGCCTGAACGAATTGCAGCCGCTCACGCTGAACGCATTCCGCTTTATCACGGGCTTTCTGGTGCTGGGTGCCATTTACTTCAAGCGGCTGCGCGGCGTGAACAAAAAAACGCTCCGATACAGCGTCCTTGTGGGCCTGTCGCTTGTGGTGGTGTACGCCGGCGCGACCTACGGCGTGATGTATACGTCCGTCTCCAATGCCGGGTTTATCGGCGCGATGACGGTCCTGTTCACGCCGCTTTTTGAATTTATCCTGTACCGCAAAAAACCGGGCAAAAAGTTCAGCTTCGCGCTCCTGCTGTGCCTCATCGGCATCGCGATGCTCACGCTGAACGAGACGCTCAAGCCCGCACTGGGCGATATCATCTGCCTGCTGGTGCCGACGTTCTACGCCGTCGACCTCATGCTGACGGAGAAGGCTGTGGCCGACCCGGAGGTCGACCCGCTGGCGCTCGGCGTCTGCGACCTCGCGGTCGTGGGCGTGGTGATGCTCGTGCTGTCGCTTTTGGTGGAAACGCCCGCGCTGCCACAGTCGCCGAAGGTCTGGGTCTCGGCACTGTTTCTTGGTATCTTCTGTTCGGGCGTGTGCCTTGTGCTGCAAAGCGTGTATCAAAAGGACACCACAGCGACCCGCGCGGGTCTCATTTTCACGCTCGAGCCGGTCTTCTCTGCGATCTTCGCGTTTTTCCTGCTCGGCGAGCGGCTCGGCGTCAAGGGCTATATTGGCGCGGCGCTGATGCTCATGAGCCTTGTCGTGATGGAGGTCGAGCTCCCGTTTTTTGACGAAAAGGCGGAAAAAGCGGATTAAAGACCCATTCGCCACGTTTGGTTGCGGCCCTGCAAGGCTTAGCTGGTGGCGTTTTTCACCGCCGCTGGCTATACTGGGTGCATCAAAGCAAACGGAGGATATGAAAAATGACCATGGGAGAAAAATTGCAGCTACTGCGCAAGTCGCGCGGGCTGTCGCAGGAGCAGCTCGCCGCAGAGCTGGACGTTTCACGGCAGGCCATCAGCAAGTGGGAGTGCGGCGACTCAACACCCGACCTCGACAAGCTGCGCGCCATCTGCACCTATTTCGGCGTGACAACGGATCACCTCATCTGGGAAAATGAAGAGGACGCTCCGAAGGCGGCCGTGCCGGAGAAGGAGCGTGCCTTGCGCGGCAGGAATGAGGTTTTCAGCAATGCGCTGCTGTCGGCGCTGCTGCTCGCGGGCATCGCAGCGCTGTGGGGCAGTCTGCGCATCAGCTTTACAAGAGACGCTGTGGTGCACATTATCCTTGCCGTGGCAGCGATCGCTGCCGCGATACTTTCAATGACCGCTTGGAAGCAGCGGGGCAGAGTGATTGCCCTGCTTATCGCCGCGACCGGCGCAGCTTTGGCGCTCTCCCGATTGGCAGCCATGCTTGTCTATCTCGCAGATCTGTGGTCAGGGTCGAGAGCGTATGCGGACGGAGGCGACTGGCCAATCGTTTGGGAGAGCGCGGGGACGTGGCTGCGGCATGACTGGCCCTACTATCTATTCTATCTTGCCCTGATCGCGGGCGGGTTTTGGCTTGCGCGGCGGCTCAAAAAGAAGGAGAAGGCGAATGACGACCTTTGACAAAGTGTACGCCGCGGTAAAGCTCATTCCGCGCGGAAGCGTTGCGACCTACGGGCAGATCGCCGCGGCGATCGGAAACAAGCGCCTTGCCCGCGTCGTCGGCTATGCGCTGCACGTGAACCCCGCGCCGGGCGTCATCCCGTGCCACCGCGTCGTCAAGCGGGACGGAGAGGTGTCGAGCGCGTTCGCCTTCGGCGGCGCAAACAGGCAGGTCGCGCTGCTGAGGGACGAGGGCGTCGGCTTTCTGGATGACAGCCATGTTGACATGAAGAATTACTGCGTCCGTGCCCTGCCGCTCATCTTAGAAGAATGAAAAAGAAGTGTTCCATCATTTGATGGAACACTTCTTTTTTGCTTACAGGAATCGGCACAGTAAGATCGGCAGGAACACGGCGGGGACGTAGTTCATCACCTTGATTTTCGTCAGGCCCAGCATGTTGAGGGACAGGCCGAGAATGAGGATGGAGCCGACGCACTTCATCTCGAGGATGACCGCTTCTGTGAGATACGGCGCGAGGAACGACGCACCCAGCGCGATGGAACCCTGATAGAGGAAGATAGGGATAGCTGAAAGCGCGACGCCGATGCCGAGGGTCGAGGCGTAGACGACGGAGATGATGCCGTCGAGCAGCGCCTTGGCGTAGAGCGTCGAGTGGTCGCCGGTCAGACCGGAGTCGAGCGCGCCCATGATGGCCATCGCGCCCACACAGAAGAGGAGCGAGGCCGTGACAAAGCCCTCGGAAAGCGACGTTTTTGAGCCTTTTCCGCCGAATTTGCGCTCGACCCAGTCGCCGAGCCGGTGCATATGTTCGTCGAGCTGCAAAAGCTCGCCGAGGACCGCGCCGATCGCGATCGAGAGGATGGCGACAAGCGTGTTTTCGCCCGCGAGCATGCCGTCCACGCCGATGTAGAGCACGCAGAGCGCCGCGCCCTTTTCCATTGCGTCGCTGAAGCGCTCGGGGATAAACTTGCCGAGCAGAAGTCCGGCGATGCTGCCCGCGACGATCGCGGCGGAATTGACGATGGTACCGGTCAAAATCATTGGCTGCCGCCTTCTTTCTTTTTCTCGTATCCGGCAAGCGCCAGAATGACATCGCCCGCCATCATGAGCCCTGCACAGCCTGGGACCCAAACTAAACTTGCCGGCACGCTGCGGCGGCCCGGCGGGGGCGCTTCCAGCGCCTCTGGTTTGGCGGGAAGTTCCGGGGAATAGACCACACGCAGATGTTTGATACCGCGTTGGCGCAGCTCCTTGCGCATCACGCGCGCAAGAGAGCAGTTGCGCGTTTTGGAAATGTCGGTGATGCAGAGCTGTGAGGCGTCAAGCTTGTTGCCCGTGCCCATAGCGGAGATAATGGGGATGCCTTGCGCCTGCGCGGTCTGGATGAGGTCGAGCTTGCTCGAAACGGTGTCGATGGCGTCGATGATGTAGTCATAGTGCGCGGTGAAGAACTCCTTGCGGTGTGCGGCGTCGTAGCGTGCGCAGATGAGGTGCAGCCTGACGTCCGGGGCAATGTCATAGCAGCGCGCGGCGAGGGCGTCGGTCTTGTTCCGGCCGACAGTGGAGTGCAGTGCTTCGAGCTGGCGGTTCAGGTTCGTGGGCGCGACGGTGTCATCGTCGATGAGCGTCAGCTCGCCGACGCCTGAGCGCACCAGCGCTTCGACCGCGTAGCTGCCGACGCCGCCAAGGCCGAATACAGCTACGTGGCTGTGCCTGAGTGCGTCCATTGCCTCGTCGCCGAGCAGCATCTGCGTGCGTAAAAACTGGTTATCCATAGCAGGTCCTCAAAACTGTAAAATGTGAAAAGGAAAGCTGCCGGTCATCGACCGGCAGCTTTTTAGATCGTGAAAGGTCTTAGCCGACGTACTTCATACCGTCGAGCTGCTCAGCCTCCACACCGTCGGTGATGGAACTGTACCACTCGTCGTATGCGTTGCTCTTGAGGGTGGTCTCCGCCTGGTCGTACCAGTAGGGATTCTCACTCGTGCTCACGAAGTACATCACATGGAAGCCGTTGCTGGATTCGACGATGCCGGTGTCGCCCGGCTGGCGGGAGGGGTCGAAGCACCAGTCCTCAAAGGAGGCGACCATCTGACCCTTGTAGATGTTGGAGTACAGGCCGCCGTTGCTGGCGCTGCCGGGGTCGGTGGAGTTGGCGACGGCCAGCGCGGCGAAGGCATCCTCGGTCTTCTCACCGTCGTTGTACTGCTGCAGGAGCTCGTTGGCCTTGTCCTCGCTGTCGACGAGGATGTGGCGCACGG
This sequence comes from uncultured Eubacteriales bacterium, assembly GCA_900552015.1. Classification (GTDB taxonomy): domain Bacteria; phylum Bacillota; class Clostridia; order Oscillospirales; family Oscillospiraceae; genus Hominicoprocola. The sequence continues at coordinate 4,068 of URXY01000041.1, forward strand.
AAACGGCGTGGTAGTCGTTGCGGCTGCGGGAGTGGAAGAGAACAGCGTAATAACCCTTTTCACCGTTGGCGGCGACAGTGGTGTCGCCCTCCTGACGGGCGTCGTCAAACGCCCAGGTCAGCATATCGGAGGTGCTGTTCGTGACGTTGGCGGCGTGGGTGTAGGTACCTTCCATATCCTCGCCGATGGCGTCGAAAGCCTCGCCCTGCGCATAGCGGGAAAGAGCGGTCTCGGCCTTCTGCTTGGCCTCTTCCAGGAGCTGGGCCTTTTCCTCGTCGGTCGCATCGCTGTCAGCAGCGGAGTAGAAGAGAATGTATTCGATGTCGGCGCTCTGATAGCTCTTGGGGTCAGCGTCGTAGGCGGCCTGGATATCGTCGTCGCTGTACTCAAGGGAGTTCACATAGTCGACGGAATAGGCCTGCGCAAGGGCGGCAAGGCGCACGTTGCGCTCGAAGACGGCCTTGTTGACCAGCGGGCCGCACACAGACTTGATGTACTGGCTGCGGGTGATGCCGGCGGCGGAGGCGTAGGTGTCGAGATCGCTGTAGGTCTGCTTCACAGCCTCATCCATGGCCTCGCTGCCGTCAAAACCGGCTTCCTCAGCCTTCTGCGCGAGCAGGGCGTAGGCGGTCAGGCTGTCGATGGCCTGATCGCGGAAGTAGTCGTACCACGTGCCGCCGTCGGTCATGGAGCAGTCCTGATCTTTGAGCGACTTGGACGTATCCAAGCCAAACATACTCAGATTCGAGGAATACTGGGTAACAAAGCTGTTGTAGGCGGTGTAGTAGTAGTAATCCACGTCAGCGGCGGTGTAGGTCTCGCTGCCGATGGTGACGGCCTTGGCATTGCGCTCGATGACCTTGGAGTTCGCCACGATGACGACGACGGCGACCAGCACGAAGACAACAGCGATCGCGATATACATGATGTTGCTGCGGCGGGCCTTGGCCTGTTCCTCGCGCTCGCGCTGCGTGCGTGCGTCGGTGAGACCGGTGGTCACCTGCTCCTGACGGGCTTTCTTTTCTCTGGATGCACTCATTTGTTTGTTCAGTCCTCTCAATTAGTGGGGTGTTGCTTGGGGTCATTCAAATGCCTGACCATTATAACGAATGAAATTCAAGATTGCAATGACAAAATTGTGAAGATTTGCGTTTACGGGGGAGATACGATCAAATTTGCCGCCCGCAGGCGGAAAACAATTAAAATCGTAATTCCTGACGACATGTGCGTCAGGAATTACCCTTTGCGCAAAGCGAGTGTCGAATTGTCTGCTTGTGCAGACAATGAGGCACAGAGCGACGCGGATCTTTCTCCATGAAAGCGACGTAAGTCGGTTTCATTGAAGTTATTTCGTGCCGAAGATGCGGTCGCCCGCGTCGCCCAGGCCGGGGACGATGTAGCCGTGCTCGTTGAGGTGATCGTCGAGCGCGCCGGCGTAGATGTTGACGTCGGGGAACTTCTCCTGAACGGCCTTGATGCCCTCGGGAGCGGCGACGAGCACCATGAGCGTGATGTGCTTGCAGCCGCGCTTGACCATCTCGCCGATGGCTTCGCAGGCAGAGCCGCCGGTGGCGAGCATCGGGTCGACAATCATCACGTCGCGCTCGGCCACGTCCTTGGGCATCTTGCAGAAGTAGGGGTGGGGCTCGAGCGTTTCTTCATCGCGGTACATGCCGATGTGGCCCACGCGGGCAGAGGGGACCATGCGCAGTACGCCGTCGACAAGGCCGAGACCGGCGCGCAGGATGGGGACGACAACGAACTTCTTGCCCGCGAGCGTGGGGGCGTCCATCTCGCAGATGGGGGTCTTGATGTGCTTGGTGGTCAGCGGAAGGTCGCGCGTGGCCTCATAGGTGATGAGCATACCAATCTCGGACACGAGCTCGCGGAAATCCTTGACGCTGGTGTTTTCATCGCGCATGATGGTCAGCTTGTGGGCGACGAGGGGGTGGTTCATGATGTGTACTTTCTCGTTGAATTTGGCTTCCATTGCTTTGACCTCCGAAAAATTATATTTAAATTTGAATTTGCTTACCGGTTTAGTTGGCCTTTGCGCTTTTCAGACGCTCGGCCTGCGCGGGGCGAAGATAGACGGGCAAAAGCTCCTGCGCGCTCACGGCTTCGCCGTGTGCATAGGCGCGCTCGGCCGCAAGGCCAACGCCCACAGCGTTTTGATAAAGAAGCATACTCGGCGCGAGTGCGCATTTGACACCGTGCTCGCTTAAATAGCGATAGCACAGCACGCCGCCGTCGCCGAGGATGGTGATGGGCTGCTGCTTGCCGGAAAGCTGCGCGCAGAGCTCTTCAAGCGAGATCGCGCGATCCGGCGTCAGGCGCGTGAGTTCGCCGCCATTCGCCTCGAAAACGGCGTTGTAGACCTGCGAGCGGCGCGCGTCCATCGCGCCGACGATAAGCCCGTCGATGTGCGCGGCATTCTGCGCCATGGCCTCGAGCGTCGAAACGCCGAGGCACGGCTTGTCTGCGGCCCAGGCAAGGCCCTTGACCGCCGCAATGCCGATGCGAAGGCCCGTGAACGAGCCCGGCCCCGCCGCGATGGCGATGGCATTGATATCATCGAGCGTCAGATCGGCGTTTTTGAGCATCGCATCCACCATCGGCAGAAGTGTCCGGCTGTGCGTCAGCCCCGTGCACTGATAGGCGGAGGCGAGCGGCGCGCCGTCTTCGACGACGGCGCAGGAAACGCTCTTCGCCGATGTTTCCAGAGCGAGAATTTTCATGCGAATCTGCCTCCTGTGACCGTGATGGTGCGCCAGTCCTCGTGCTCGTCTGTGCGCGCGATATCGACGAAGATCGTATCGCCCGGCAGCGCGTCGGAGACGCGCTCGCTCCATTCGACGGCGCACACGCCGCCGCGGGCAAGGTAATCGTCCCAGCCGATGTCAAAGAGCTCGTCCGACGAGCCGAGGCGGTACATATCAAAGTGAAAAAGGGGAGTTTTGCCCTCGTATTCGTTCACGATGGTGAACGTCGGGCTCGTGACGCGCCCGCGGCAGCCGAGGCCGCGCGCAAGGCCACGCGTGAAGGCGGTCTTTCCCATGCCGAGCGAGCCTGTGAAGGCCAGCACATCGCCGGGGCGAAGCTCTTTGGCGAGCGCTTCGCCGATGGATTCCGTTTCCTGTGCACTGTGCGACAAAAACTGCATTGCTTCGCCTCCTGACCCCATTTTGACCCATATTAGCAAACAGTATAGCACAGCGCGCCGGCCTTTACAATTCCTTTTCTGCGGAAAGAGGGAGAAATGTGCGTTTACAGACGGGTAAAATTGTGCTAAAATACATCGAAAACTTTGTGCGAAGGGAGCGTGAGGCTGTGAACAGATTCCGCGATTTTTTAAGTGATGTGGTGCGGCAGTCGGATATGGTGCTGCTGTCGCTGTGCACCGTTTCCACGCTCTACGGCATGGTGCTCATCGCAAGCGCCACGCATTTCCGCAATACCTTTAAATATGTTGCCATTCAGGGATTTGGCTTGCTGCTGGGCGTGCTGCTCTACTTCCTGCTCTCCAGCATCGACGTGTCGGAGGTCGGAAAAAAATGGAAGTGGCTGCTGGCGTTCAACTTCGGCTTCATTCTGCTGCTGCGCACGCCCTTTGGCCTGACGCGAAACGGCAACCGCGCCTGGCTCGGCGTGAACGACATCGGCAAAAGGCTCGGCGTCGGCTTTTTGGAGAATTTTCCCATCACCGTTCAGCCCGCCGAGATCGTGAAGATCACGTTCATTATCCTCTTGGCGCGCCAGCTTGCGCTGCTGCAGGAGAAAAAGGACCTCACGCGCTTTTCCAATGTCATCCAGCCCACGGCGCACGCGGGCGCGATGTTTGTCTTCTACTATATCCTCTCCAAGGACGCGGGCAGCGGGCTTGTCTATCTCTTCGTCTTCTTGTGCATGGCCTTTGCCGCGGGCTATGCCCTGCGGTGGATCTTCCTCGGCGTGGGCGGCGCGGTGGGCGCGTTTCTCGCCGCGTGGAACCTCGGCCTTCTGCGCGGTGACTGGTACGACCGCATCAAGGTCATCCTCGACCACAGCTACCAGCCGGAAAAAAAGGGCTTTCAGCAGACACGCGGTATGCTCGCCCTCGGCTCGGGCAAGCTGACGGGGCAGGGGCTGTTCCAAGGCACGCAGACACAATCATCCGCTAAGTGGAGCCTTCCCGAGCGGCAGACAGACTTCATCTTCTGCGTCTGCGGCGAGGAGCTGGGTTTTATCGGCTGCCTCCTCATTATCGTACTGCTGCTCGCCATCATCGTCCGCTGCCTCATTGTCGCGCGCGAAGCGCCGACGCGCATGGAGAGCCTTGTGTGTGTCGGCATGGCGGGCATGCTCATCTTCCAGACCATTGCCAACATCGGCATGTGCTTGTTCCTTATGCCGGTCATCGGGCTGACGCTGCCGTTTTTCAGCTACGGTGGCTCGTCGATCGTGACGCTGTTCGCTGCGATGGGGGTCGTGTCGGGCATCAAGAAGCGGTCAAGGCCGGAGTGGCTCATCAACTAATTCAAAAAAGGGAGACGGACTTGTCCGTCTCCCTTTTTTGAGTGGGGTTACACTCCGCTTCGTGCCTTGCCGCCCGCGGGGCGGCTGCGACACGCGCGGAGTGAGAGGTATTTTCGCCACGTACACGCCGCGGCGAAAAATGATTGAAATTGCTTTGCGGCGTGTGCGGCGCAAAGTGGGGGTCAATCCCGTTCGATTTTTTCGCCGCTGAGGGAGTCTTCACTTACGCCGTAGGAGATGACGCCGCGGCCGAATTTTTTGCGCAGCGTGTCCATTGCGGATTCGACGGCCTCCTGCTTTTCCTGCTGTGTGTCGTCCGCGCCGAGCAGGTCGAGCTGGCGGTAGGATTGCGCTTCTTCGGTCAGATGCAGTGCCGTGACGGAGAGGAGCCGGATAGGGTCGGGTGCTTTCCACAAGTCCTTTGCAAGGCGGAGCGCGGTATCGTTGATCTCGCGCATCAGGTGCGTGCTGTGGTCGAGCGTCGTCTGGCGCGAAAAGACCTGAAAGCGGCTGTTTTTGATGCCGACCTGTACGCCGCCGCAGTAGAGCCCGTAGCGCCGCAGGCGCATCGCCACACTGTCAGAAAGCAGCGAGATGCCGCTTTGCACCTCATCCCAGCGCGTCAGGTCGCGGCGGAACGTCGTCGAATTGCCAACGGATTTGATCGGCTCGCGGTCCGCGGCTCCGCGGACGGGGGAGTCGTCGAGGCCGTTGGCGTAGCGATAGAGCTGCGAGCCCATCTTACCCATTAGCGTTTCGAGCATTTCCTCGCTGCATTTTGAAAGCTCACCGATCGTGTGCACGCCGTAGCGTCCCAGCAGCTCCTGTGCGCTACGGCCGACGAACAGAAGGTCGCCGACTGGCAGGGGATAGACGATCTCCTGCCAGTTTTCGTGTGAGATGACGGTCGTGGCATCGGGCTTTTTATAGTCGCTGCCGAGCTTGGCGAACACCTTGTTGAACGATACGCCGACCGAGATCGTCAGCCCGAATTCGCGCCTGATGCGCTCGCGCAGCGTGTCGGCAAGCGCCTTGGCATTCCCGCCGAAAAGGTGCAGTGAACCCGTCACGTCGAGCCAGCTCTCGTCGATGCCAAACGGCTCGACCAGGTCGGTGTACTCGCTGTAAACAGCGTTGATCTTTTTCGAGTATTCGGCGTAGAGCCGGTGGTGCGGCGGCAGCAGGATGAGGCCGGGACACTTCTGCCGGGCCTTCCAGATGGTCTCTGCCGTCTTGACGCCGCAGCGCTTCGCCGGTTCGTTTTTGGCTAAGATGATGCCGTGGCGCTCCGTCGGATCGCCGCAGACCGCGACGGGCAGATTACGCAGGTCGGGATGGCTCAAAAGCTCGCAGGAGGCGTAAAAGCAGTTGCAGTCGCAGTGCAGAATGATGCGGTCCATCGCGTTCACCTCGTTTCGGCGATAGTATACCACAAAGTATGAAATGGAACAAGTGTTTTATCACACTTTACAAAAAACCGGCTGCTTCATGCAGCCGGTTTTTGCAAAGGTCCTTCCGGTGAGCCGAAAGTCATTTCTTTTTGATCTCGCTGATGATCCTATAGGTGCAGTACACGATAACGATACAAAGCAATAGCCCTGTATAGCCGATCGCCTTTACGGCGAAAATATCTGCCGTAAACGGGAAGAAATCAAGCATGGCACCGCAGTACCACAGCACGATAAAGCCAATAACGATGGCGATAGCCTGTCCTTTTTTCATTGCTGCGTTCCTCTTGTAAATTTTGATCCGGGGGCCTTATATCATCGCATCACAGATGTGGAGCAAACGGTTTTCTTATCCGTCGCTTTTCACGCTGTGCAGCGCCGCGCCGATGGCAGTAGCAAACGTCGCGTTTTCGGGAATAATAAAGTCCACGCCGTAGAGCTGCTTGAAAAGCTCAAATGTCGCCTTTGCAGGCGGCAGCATCGTCAGCGCGCCTGTGAGCACGACCGTGTCCGTGCCGCAGCACTTGCACGCAAGGACCGACATCGTGCCGATGGACTGGAGGACGAGGTTGACGATGCCGAGCATTTTGTCCGACGGCGTCGCATCGTCGGCGACCTTGGCAAAGTTTGCCGCCGTGGCCTCGGGCGGGAGATCGCCCACCTGCTCGCGCGAGAGGTCGGCGAGCGTCAGGTCGATGTGGCTGAGATCGCCGTCCTGACAGAGCTTGCGGATGAGCGCGTACTGGTGTACGCCCGTCGTCAGCGAGCTGAGGCCCGCGAGCGTGCCGCCGCCGACACCGCTGCCGATGAGGTGGCGCACCTCCTGACCCTTGTTCGCCCACAGAAACGACGTGCCCGTGCCCATGCTCACGACGACCGCGTGCTCCTTGCCCGAAAGGGCGAGGCCACCCGTGCCGACGGAGGGAAATTCCTCGACCTTGATGGTCTTTACTCCGTAAATATCACCCTCGACATACGAAGAGCCGACGCCGGTGAGCGCGATATGGCGGATATCGGAGAGCTGGAGCTGGTGCGTCGAGAGAAAGTTGCCCATCGCGCCGTAGAGCGAGGTGAGCGGGTCTTCCGCCTTGACGCGCAGCATATCAATGACCGAAAGGTCAGGGGCAAGACCGACGATCTTTGTGCTTGAGCCGCCGATGTCAATGCCTAAGATAACACCCATGATAAGATGCTCCGTTTCTTTTTTCTTGTCCGCGCGTGCGCGCGTTTTGCCGGGAAGTCCCTTTATCATAGGGGACAGGCCGCTCAAAGTCAAGCCGAAATGAGGAAAAACGACCAAAAGCCTTGCTTTATCCGCGCCCAAAGGATATAATGCCCGTATCACAAGGCGCGGCACAGTCCGCGCCGCGACACTATGAGGTGACTATGAAGACCGATCAGAAGCTGAATATGACCATGCTCTGCGACTTTTATGAGCTGACTATGGGCAATGGTTACTTGAAAGCCGGATTCCAGGATCGCATTACCTATTTCGACGTTTATTTCCGCTCCGTGCCTGACGGCGGTGGTTACGCCATCGCTGCAGGACTCGACCAGTTGATCGACTATATCGAGGACCTGCACTTTGACGAGCAGGATATCGAATATCTCCGCTCCCGCGGTATTTTCTGCGAGGAGTTTTTGGATTATCTTGCGAACTTCCGCTTCACCGGCGATATTTACGCCGTGCCGGAGGGTACGCCTGTTTTCCCGAAGGAGCCGATGGTCATCGTGCGCGCGCCCGCGATCGAGGCGCAGTTGCTCGAGACCTTCGCGCTGCTGACCATCAACCACCAAAGTCTCATTGCGACCAAGGCCAACCGCATCGTCCGCGCCGCCAAGGGCCGCGCCGTGATGGAGTTCGGTTCCCGCCGCGCACAGGGCTCCGCCGCCGCCATCGACGGCGCGCGCGCCGCATATATCGCGGGCTGCTGCGGTACCGCCTGCACCATCTCCGACCAGCTCTACGGCACGCCCGCACTCGGTACGATGGCCCACGCCTGGGTGCAGATGTTCGACACCGAGTACGACGCCTTTGCGACCTATTGCAAGCTCTACCCGCAGAACGCCGTCCTGCTCGTGGACACCTATAATACCTTAAAGTCCGGCATCCCCAACGCCATCAAGGCATTCAACGATGTGTTGAAGCCCCTCGGCATCAAAAAGTGCGGCATCCGCCTGGACAGCGGCGATATCGCCTATCTTTCCCGCAAGGCGCGCAAAATGCTCGATGACGCGGGCTGGGAGAGCTGCACCATCACCGTTTCCAATTCGCTCGACGAGTATCTCATCCAGGACCTCTGGATGCAGGACGCGAAGATCGACGCCTTCGGCGTTGGCGAGCGTCTCATCACCGCCAAGAGCGAGCCGGTCTTCGGCTGCGTCTACAAGCTCGTCGCGGTGGAGGATAAGGACGGAAACGTCATCCCCAAGATCAAGATCAGCGAGAATGTCGGCAAGATCACGACGCCGCATTTCAAAAAGCTCTACCGCTTCTACGGCCGCGACACCGGAAAGGCCATCGCCGACTATCTGACCGTTTACGACGAGACCGTGGACGACAGCCGGAATCTTGAGATCTTCGACCCTGATGCGACCTGGAAGCGCAAGGAGGTCTATCACTTTGAAGCGCGTGAGCTGCTCGTACCCATCTACCTCAAGGGAAAGCTCGTCTACAAGCGCCCCGGCATCGAGGAGATCAAAAAATACTGCGCCGAGCAGGTCGACACCCTTTGGGATGAAGTCAAACGCTTTGATAACCCGCACAACTACTATGTGGACCTTTCGCAGAAGCTCTACGACATCAAGACGCGCCTTCTGAACGAGAAGAACTGACGCGGTATTCCCGCGCCCAACGAAACAGGAAAGGATACAGGACCGACCGGGGAGGAACAACAGCAGATGAAACGAGTGCAGATACGGCAAAAGGGCGAGCGCCGCATTTCAGCGGCGCTGAGGATCATGTTCGTGGTCCTGCTTCTGGCGGCGCAGGTCGCCGTCGTCGTCCTGATCTCTCATGTGCTGAAGCAGTATGTGGCCATCGGGTACGGCGTGCTGCAGATCGTCTCCGTCTTCCTCGCCATCCATGTTTACAATGAACCAGGTGAGCTTTCTTATAAGCTCATCTGGTTCATCCTGCTTTTGGTGGCGCCGCCGGTGGGGATGATCCTGTGGTTCCTGTGGGGCGGTGCGGCACAGAAGCGCCATTTGCCTGAGCAGGAGCGCCGCATTCCCGACGAGCCCGAAAGTGTGCGTGCCCGCAGCGGGATCGCGCTCGACAAGCTCACACGCCAGCTACCGGCGTGGTCACGTACGGCGAACTTCCTGAGCCGCCGCGGCTTCCGCCTCTATCAGAACACGAAGGTGACATATTTCCCTGATGGCGCGCCGCTGCTGCGCGATATCATTGACCGCGCAGGTAAGGCCGAGCGCTTCATCTTCCTTGAATATTTCATCCTGGCGGAAGGCAAGCTCTGGGATGTGCTGGAGAAGATCCTCTGCGCCAAGGCCCGCGCCGGCGTGGAGGTCAAGGTCATCTTCGACGATTTCGGCAACATCAAGCGCTTTTCCGGCGAGACGATCGATTCGCTGCGCGAAGCGGGCGTCGAGGTCTTTATCTTCAACCCCGTGCACGAGTATGTCAACCGCCTGTCTTTCAATTACCGCGACCACCGCAAGATCGCCTGCATCGACGGCGATGCGGCCTACACTGGCGGCGCGAACATCGCCGACGAATACGCCAACATCATCGAGCGCTACGGCTACTGGAAGGACGGCGGCGTGCGTCTCGAGGGCGAGGGCGTCTGGGGGCTGACGCGCAGTTTCATCCAGATGTGTGTGAATATCGGCGGCGTGATGCACGATGAGCACGACTATTACCGACCCCATACGCCGGTGAAGAGCGACGGATACTGCCAGCCCTTTGTCGACGGCCCGCAGAATAACCCTGACAATCCGGCCGAGGATGTCTTCTTGCAGATGATCAGCACCGCGCGGCGCTTTCTCTATATCACAACGCCCTATTTTATCCCCGATGAGAGCGTGATGCGCGCGCTGTGCATCGCAGGCGACGGGGGCGTGGACGTGCGGCTGATGCTGCCGGGCAAGCCCGACCATTGGTACGCCGACTGCGTGGCCTCGTCCTATTTCGGCGACCTCATCGCGCACGGCGTCAAGGTCTACCGCTATACACCGGGAATGCTGCACGCCAAGAGCGTCATGGTCGACCGCGAGGCCGCCTTCGTCGGCTCGGTCAATATGGACTACCGCAGCTTTGAACTCGACTATGAGTGCGGCGTGATGGTCTATGGCGCGCCGATGATCGAATCGCTGCTTGAGGACATGGATGCCATTGTTGAGCAGAGCCATCTTGTCACGGCGGAGGAGTGGGAGAAGCGCAGCGTCCTGCGCCGCGTGTTCGAGCCGCTGCTGCGCCTGTTCGCCATCTGGATGTGAGGCAAAAAGAAACGGAAAAAATAGTTTTGCCAAAATTCGATTTTTTGGAAAATTCCTATTGACAAAACGCGAGTTCCTGCTATAATAACCTTTGTTCGCTGAACGACACAGCGCGGCGGACAGCACAATATAGCGGGATTGTGTAATGGTAGCACAGCGGACTCTGACTCCGTATGTGAGGGTTCGAATCCTTCTCCCGCTGCCATCAAGAGTGACCAAAATAGATACACTCACCCGAAACCCCTGAGAAATCAGGGGTTTCGGCGTTTTTATACCCCGTTTTTTCAAAGCGTGTTTTATAGATACACAAGGGCATTTAAGAGTGTCAGGAAGGATTTGAACTCAATTCTTGGCTGATTTGGCCCGCTTTATAGTTGGCTTTCCACTCTCAAATATTTTTATCGCTCATCTTTCCTAAAAAATTTGAAACTTTTTATCGAAGAGGTTGGTATCATATTTTGATACCAACCTCTTTTTAGTTTACGGAAAAAAGGAGGTTCACCACATGAACAGCAGCAACACAGGACAGCAGCTCCGTTACCTCGAAGAAGTTTGCATTTCTCTCCATCGTGCGGGCTTTGAAACAAAGCCGCCGGAAGATTGCCACCTCCCCATCCTGTGGAACAATGCACCGCTGTGCCGCATCACCGGCAAGGGCAGCGTGTACTATCGCCGGGAGGATACGGACACGCCACAGGCAGAGGATGCCCTGTTTCGTATCGAGGACATCGCCGCGAAGACACTGGAGTATATGACCGCTATGGAAACTGCCCCACGGCTCAAGGCGACCGATCTCACTGGTGACTACCGCATCCTTGCTGACTTTGGTGACGCGGTGCTGGCGGGCCACCCCACCGAGCGCGGCGTCCAGTTTGTGACCTGGGAGTGGGACTTCGACCGAGAGGGCGTCCATCACGGACATTATTTTCAGAACGACTACGAAGCCGCCAAACGCGATTTCACTGTGCGCAGCGGGCTTGTTCAAAAAGACGCCCTTTTTGAGCCGGAGCAGCTTGCAGAGATCTACCGCGCGCTGGCGTTCGTCCGCGAACAGGATGAAACGATTTCCTTCGGGCGGGATCGGGAACTGGCGGAGCTGATGGAGCAGGTCGGCGGACTGCTGCCCGCGGATGCTCTGCGGCAGCGGGACGCGCCGGAACAGAGCGGCATGACAATGAAATAAGTATCCACGCAGGCCGGACAGAAATGTCCGGCATTTTTTATTTTATGAGGAGGAAAAGATGATGGAAGTTTACGGCACGATTCAATTCAGACTCATTCTCCCGCATGTCCCAGGCTTCCAGCAGGAGCCGCTGCCGGAGCCTGTTTGCAGCCGCTCCCCGGAGTGCAAGGACTGCCCCTATCCCCGCCACGGTTTTCTCTGCTGGGGCGCGGACGGAACCTGCCTGCGGAGCCGAATGAACGAGATCAACGAGAAAAAGGAGGACAACGATCATGATGAGCGCAGTTCTGAGTAATCCAAGCCACCCGAAATACGGTGTGGCAACGATTCCCTTCCCCATTCCCTGGGACCAATACACATACTGCATGGAGCTGCTGGCGGCGCTGGAGATCGGCGACGCGGTCAAGGCGGACTGCAAGGTGGAGAAGGTCGACAGCTTCTACACTGTTCTCAAGCGAGTGGAAATGCTCACGGTCAATGTGGAGGAGCTGAACTACCTTGCCAAGCAGCTGGACAGCTTCGATACCGGCGAGGCCGCACAGTTTCAGGCAATGGCACACAAGCTGGAACTTTTCGAGCTGAAGGATTTCATCAACCTGACCTTCTGCTGCCAACAGGCCACAGTCATCACTGACTTTTCCGACCTTGCCGCCATCGGCCGCGACCATTACATGAACCTGCACGGCGGCTGTGCAAGCGTGGATGAACTGAACGCGCTGGACGGCGAGGAAACCGCACGGCAGCTCATTGAAAACGGCGGCGGCACGATCACCCCCTACGGCGTGGTCTACGACAACGGCATGAAGCTGGAGCAGGTCTACGATGGCCGGTTCTTCCCCTGCTATTACTATGAGCCGAAAGTCATCACCGTTGCGGTGACCTCCAAAGCCGAGCCGGAGGACACAGAACACATCACATGGCTGTTCCTCCCCATGGTGCAGGAGGAGATCGACCGCGCCCTCCTTCGCGGGGGAATCACAGATCCCGCCGATGTCCGCCTGCGGCTGGAGGACAGCCAGCTCCCCAATGAGGTGGATGTCCTGTTGGATATGGAGTACGAAACTCTCTCCGACCTCAACGAACTGGCAGAGGCAACGGATGGGTTATCAAAAGCGGATATGGAAAAGCTGGGCGCCGTGGTCATGCTGGCAAAGCCAAAGTCTGCGGCACAGATCAAAAACCTTGCGGAAAGCCTTGACCTCTTTGACTTCGCCCCCGGCGTGCATACGCCGCAGGACTACGGCAAGTACATGATCCAGCAGTCCGGCCGCTTTGAGTATGACGAAAACCTCGATGCTTTTTATGACTATGAAAAGTACGGCACGGAGCGCATGAACGCGGAGGACGGAATGTTCACCGACCGTGGCTACATCGCCTATAAGGGCTATTACAGCATGGAGGAAGTGATGAACGGCAGCCAGAGCAGCCGCATGGAGATGGGAGGGATGATGTGATTATTCAAGCAGAACTCAGGCGGAAACAGTCCGAGTATGAAGGCGAAGCATGCAGTGTAGATAAGGTAATCGAGTTACCCGCCCAGCGATTCAAGCAGTTCAGCCGCGCACTGCTGGCTGATTACGATTTCATCGCAGAGAATAAAAACGCCATCCGGCACGATGAGGATGCCAGGCACTGTCTGCTCATCCTCGACGCGGATGGAACGGACGGTTTCCTTGTTGACCCACAGGGGTACAACTACGCCCGGTACAGTGCCTTTGTCCCCAACGCCCGCAGTTTGCTGACACTGGATATGGGGATCGACCGCAGCTACCTTTCGCCGGTAGAGCCTTGGCGCAATGAAAATCGGGATGAAATGCTCCGCATGACGCTGCGCGTCGAGGGAAAGCCGGACTACACCCTCGTCCTCCCCGCTGACGAGGAATACCCCGATGCGGTGAAGGCTTATCTTGATATTGATGTTTTCGCGGATGCCATGTTCTGTGATATTCGCTTCAAGGTGCCTTACATCGGCGAGCTGATCCGTGATACGGATTGCCCCGCCGTGGAGGATTACAACGATTTTGCCG
>URXY01000042.1 GCA_900552015.1 uncultured Eubacteriales bacterium
AAATTTGAAAAAATATAGCATAGCCGACGAAACTCGTCAATTTTTGAAGAGGAACTTAACGCGGATTTAGCACGACCTTGCGCGAAGGGAGAAGGTGCGGCAGATGATAGCGGTTTTTACCAGAAAAAGACGGCAACTTTTGCCGATTTAGACAATAGAAATGCTTGCGGTGAGGTGATATTATACAGAAAAGGCGGAGAAAATCCAAGAAAAATGTTGAATGAGCACAAAAGTGCTAAAGGCAAAAAACAGGATACCGCCACGAACCAATGGGGAAGTATACAGTTTCACCAAAATCAAGGAGTAAGTTCAACGTATTTTTCCTATATTGGCAATAGCATTAAATGATTTATCGTGCTATCATGTCACCACGATAAATCAACAAAGCGCGTGAACAGGAGATGGTCGGAGAAAACAGAGAAAAGCAGAGTGGAATTTGCGCCCCGTTGAGCAAGGGAGTGGGGACCCTTACCGAACAACATCAAACATTTTAGGAGGACTATATGAAAAGAGGCATGCTCAGAAGGCTTCTCTGCACCTGCGTGGTGACGGCTGCGGCCTTTGCCGCAACGACCATCAGCGCGTCCGCTTGCACGACGATCTACGTCGGCGGCGATCTGAACGAGGAGGGGACTCCCTTCGTCGCCCGCACGGAGGACTACGGCTCCGATTACAACAAGCTCTGGTTCATCAGCGAGAGCGGCAATTGGAAACAGGGCGACCACTATGTCGGCTGCCCGGCATACGGCCCGTTCGAGTGGGACTTCACCCACGACAGCTATCGCTTCACCTACTTCACCAACGATATCTACTATGACGGCACCTGTCCCGAGTGCGGCAAAAAGACCGACCACTACTCCTACACTGAGTTTGGCACGAACGAAAAGGGCGTGTCCGTCTCCGCGACCGAGACCCTTTACGGCAACGCCAAGGTAACAGAGGTCGACCCGTACCGCGACGCCGACTGGGCGAAGGAAAACGGCAATGCCCGCATCGGCATCGAAGAGACCGATATCCCGACCATCATCCTGGCCGAGGCCTCTTCCGCGCGCGAGGGCGTGGAGCTGCTGCTCGACATCTATGAGAACTACGGCTGCGTATACGCCTCCGGCGTGTTCATCTGCGACAAGGACGAGGTCTGGTACATTGAGAACTGCAGCGGCACGCAGTATGTCGCCATCAAGCTCAACAACAACATGATCTTCCTTGAGCCCAACATGGCCGTCATCGGCCGCGTCGATCTGGACGATGAGAACGTCATCGCCTCCAAGGACCTGATCGCTGTGGCGAAGAAGGCAGGTACCTTCGTCGGCGACGAGGAAAAGAACATCATCGACTTCCGCGCGTCCTACGCTCGCATCAGCGAGACGATGGACCAGCGCATGATCGACGGCCTCAACTACCTGAACGCTACTTACAAATATGACAGTGACGCGCTCGTGGCCGACAACACGAAGTTCACCATCTCCGACCTTGACGCAAACGACAAGCTCGTTGCGCTCTACACCAACATCAAGGCCGACCGCAAGCTCGACAAGGACGATATCTTCGGCTACTACAAGCTCTCCTCCATCGGCAAGGCCAGCAACCAGGAGATCGAGATATTCCAGCTCTTCAAGGATCGTCCGGTCGAGACCGCGACCGTGGGCTGGGTCGGCGTCGGCAATATGTCCTACAACGTGTTCGTCCCGTACTATCCCATGCTGATCGACGGCATGTACAAGGGCTATCAGGTCAGCACCGCGTCCGCGGAGTTCACGACCGAGAAGCCTGACACCTTCTGTACCTACGGCACGAGCTGGGCGCAGGATGCCGAGGGCAACTGGCAGCGCGTTTCCGGTTTCAAGACCTATCCGAGCAACTGGAAGGATTCCTATTACTTCACGTTTGAGGGCCTTGGCGGCTACATCGCCAACGCCGAGAAGATCACCGGCGCGCCGCTGAAGGCTGAGGCCAAGACCTACGTCGCCGATAAGCTCGCTGCCCTTCAGCAGGAGCTTTACAAGGACTTCGTCACGACCGACGAGCTCGCCAAGGCGAGCGACGCCCGCGCCCTTGCCACCGAGAACGGCAAGGCCATGGCCGAAAAGGCGCACAAGCTGGGCGTTGAACTGGTCGAGTACATCACGAAGGACGACGCGCTTGAGCCCGGTCACTTCACCGATGTCAAGGCCGGTGCCTACTATGAGGACGCTGTGAAATGGGCGGTCGACAAGGCCGTTACCTCCGGCAAGACCGTGACGACCTTTGCTCCCAACGAGTCCTGCACCCGTGCGCAGGCCGTCACGTTCCTGTGGCGCGCCGCCGGCAGCCCGGAGCCGACCGCAAGCGAGATGGCCTTCACCGATGTGAAGGCGGACAGCTATTACTACAAGGCCGTCCTGTGGGCCGTGGAAAATGGCATCACCTCCGGTATGAGCGACACGCTGTTCGCGCCCAACGCGACCTGCTCGCGCAGCCAGATCGTTACCTTCCTCTACCGCATGGAAAAGTCTCCCGAGGCGACGGCGGAGGACCCGTTCACCGACGTGAAAGCTGGCGCGTTCTATGAGAGCGCCGTCCTGTGGGCCGTGGAAAACGGTGTGACCACCGGCGCGACGGCCACCACCTTCGACCCCGCAGGCGACTGCACGCGCGGTCAGATCGTTATCTTCCTGTACCGCTGCCTGAACAAGTAAACGCGGAGCAGGAGATGCGCGAAGTATAAAGGACGCCCCCGAGGCTGCGCTTCGGGGGCGTTTTTCTGTGAAATATTGCAGAGAAATATCAACAGATGTTGATGTTCAGTTGAAGGAGAGTTCATTTTGCGGCCATAGAATGCTATCACTGAAGCTATATCCGGGCGGCAAAGCGCCGGGATCAATGAGATAAGAGCGGCCTGCGCGGTCGCGTGATACAGGAGGGACCCTTACGATGCGAGTGAAGATCATTTCCGACAGCACGTGCGACCTGTCGCCCGCGCTGCTCGAGCGCTATGATATCGCCGTCACGCCGCTGTGCGTCATCAAGGACGGCAAGGACTTCCACGATGGTGTGGACATCACGCCCGCCGACATTTTTGCCCACGTGGACGGCGGCGGAGACCTTTGCAGCACGTCTGCGGTCAGCCAGTACGAGTACGGCGAGATGTTCGCGCGCTACGCGAACGAGTATGACGCGGTGGTGCAGATCACCATCGGCGCGAATTTCTCCTGCTGCTATCAGAATGCCTGCGCCGCGGCGCAGGAGTATGCGAACGTCTTTGTGGTCGATTCGGAGAATCTGAGTACCGGCCAGGGCCTCCTGGTCGTCGCGGCGGCGAAACTCGCTGAACAGGGCCTCTCCGGTGCGGAGATCGCCGAGCGCATGCGCGCGCTCGTGCCGAAGGTCGAGGCGAGCTTCCTCATCGAGCGGCTCGACTATATGCGAAAGGGCGGGCGCTGCTCCGCCGTCGCCGCGCTGGGCGCGAACCTGCTGAACCTCAAGCCCTGCATCGAGGTGCGAAACGGCAAGATGGCCGTGTGCAAGAAGTACCGCGGCTCGTTTGAAAAGTGCATCCGCCAGTACGTGAAAGATCGTCTCGACGGACGCGCCGATATCGCTCCAGACCTCGCCTTCATCACGCATCCCGCCTGCCAGAAAAACGTGGTAGATGCGGCGATGGAGGAGGCGGCACGGTATGGCTCGTTCGACGAGGTCGTCGAAACGCACGCGGGCTGCACGGTCTCCTGCCACTGCGGCCCGAACACGCTCGGCATCCTGTTTGTGAGGAAATAAGAAGAGACCACCGTATGGATCGTCATACGGTGGTCCTTTTTTCAGTGCTTGGCGCCTTTTCGCCGGAAAATGACCGCGAGCGCGGCGCAGACCGCGATGGCGGCGGCGTAGGGGATCACGAGCAGAAACGCGGTGCTCGCCGGTGCGCTGTAAGAAGCATAGCGGATGCCCCAGAGCATATCGCAGTAGTTGAACGCGACAACGGCGCACATCACGTCAGAGAGCAGAATCGCCAGCGCGGCGAAGGTACAGGACAGAGCTTTCATGGAGAGACCTCCTTATTTGTGTTTGGTGCTTTTGAGCAGCAGCGCCGCGCCCGCGGCGATGGCCGCGACGCAGAGCAGCAGAAAAATGCCACTGCCGTCGATGCGGATCATCGACGATCCGCTGATCTGCGCGGGAACGGACGGGACAAGGATCGACAAAACGCCATAGACGATCAGCGCGGCCGCGCCGCCGAAGCAGAGAATGAGGCTCAAAAGCCGCATCGTCCGGTGCTCCTCCTGCGCTTCGGCGGGCGCGGCATCCGGCGCGCCGTCCTTCAAAAGATAGTCGAGCGAGACGCCGAAGTGATTGCTCAGCGCGAGGAGCTTGTCGCTCTCGGGAGTCGCGCTGCCGCCCTCCCATTTGGAGATGGCTTGGCGCGAGACGTTCAGCGCCTCCGCAAGCTGCTCCTGCGAAAGACCGCTCTTTTTGCGCAGCGCGTAGAGTTTTTCAGGTAGTGCCATGGTTCCTCCTTTCGCAAAAAGCATAGCGCCAACGTGCGTAAAGTGCTATATATTCGTGTAGGCGATCGCGCAACCGTGGGTAGCAATGAAGACTTTTTGCGGAAAACTGTCCTGTTTTCACTCATTTTACCATGCAGAGGGGGAAAGCGCCAGCGGAGAGCAAAAAATCGCCCGAACAAGTCTTGTTCGGGCAATCGCGTCTTAATTCTGCTCCTCGGCGGGGGCGTCCTTCTTTTCAAGCTCCGCGCGCAGCATACGGTTTTCGGCCTGCAGGGCGTCAAGCTTGTCGTTCAGCGGGGCGAGCTGCTTTTTGAGCTCGCGCGCGACGATGCCCTGATAGAACTTGTATCGGCTCGCTGTGCCGGCTGCGGCGCACACGACAGTCACGCCGCCGGCGATGAGGCCGGCCTTTTTCCAGTCGACCTTGCGGACGACTTGCAGCACGGCGCGCTGGTCGAGCTTTTTGCCGCGCAGCGGCGCGGGCGCAGCGCTCTCCGCGCGCACGGGGAGAATGTGGATGGTTTCGAGCATTTTCATCGGATCGTCCTCCTTGATCCAGTTTATTTTTCGACTCTAAAGGTATCATGCCGCATGCGGAATGTCAACCGCGGGGATGCGTTGCAATGGATAGAAAAACGTGCTATGATGACCGAAGATTTTTGATTCGAAAGGAAGCGAGGGGAGCGATGCTCCCGCGTTGACATGATCGCGATTCTGCTTGCGCCGGTGTACCTGCTGGCGAATTACTATTTACTGCGCCGCGTGATGGGCTGGGTGAAAGCCTGGTTCCCGTTTTTCCGCACAGCGCGCCACTGGGCGCTGCCCGTGGCTGTGCAGGCGTTTCTGGCCTGCTCCATTGTCATCGCGTTTTTCCTGCCGGAGGGGCGGGCGCGGCGCGTGATGAAGCTCATCGGCAACTACTGGCTCGGCGTGCTGCTGTACGTGTTGCTCGCGGTCATCGCGGCGGACCTGCTGCGGCTGCTGCTGGGGTACGTGCTGCCGTTCAAGCACATTTTCGTCACGACACAGATGCACCGCATCGCGGGCTGCGTGTGCGCGCTCGTCATTTTGATCGCATCCATCTGGGGCGTCGTCAACGCGCGCATCATTCATGTAACGCCGTATGACGTGACGGTCGATAAGACTGTTGAGGGCATGGACGAGATGAAGGTCGTGCTCGTAGCCGACCTGCACCTCGGCTACAACATCGGCGAAAAGCAGATGCAGCAGATGGTGGATCGGATCAACGAACAGGACGCCGACCTCGTCGTCATCGCGGGAGA
Source organism: uncultured Eubacteriales bacterium (assembly GCA_900552015.1). GTDB lineage: Bacteria > Bacillota > Clostridia > Oscillospirales > Oscillospiraceae > Hominicoprocola. The sequence goes on from URXY01000042.1 coordinate 5,768, forward strand.
CATCTTCGATAACGAGTGGGAGGCGGTGGAAGCCCCTGAGACCATCGCCGCCACGCTGCGCAGCATCCGGTCGAAATACGGCGTTTACGCCTGCTACGGCAACCACGACATCGAAGAGCCGGTGCTCGCAGGCTTCACCTTCCGTCAGAGCGCGAAAAAGGAGAGCGACCCGCGCATGGACGAATTCTTGAAGGACGCGAACATCACGCTCCTGCGTGACGAGGGCATGCTCATCGACGGAAAGTTCTACCTTTATGGCCGCCCCGACGCGCACCGCCCGGGCCGAGGTATCGAGACGCGCAAAACGCCCGACGAGATCACAGCAGGTCTGGATAAGGATAAGCCCATCATCGTCCTCGACCACCAGCCCAAAGAATTACAGGAGCTCGCGGACGCGGGCGTCGACGTAGACCTCTGCGGCCACACGCACGATGGACAGATGTTCCCGGGAAATCTCACCATCAAGCTGATGTGGGAAAATGCCTGCGGGTATCTCCAAAAGGGAAAGATGCACAACATCGTCACCTCCGGCGTCGGGCTATTCGGACCCAATATGCGCGTGGGGACAAAAGCAGAGATCTGCCCGATCACGGTTCATTTTGCAAAATAAAAATTTTTGCCCCGCGCTGCGCGCGGGATGCTCGTGCAACGCATGATGCGGCTGCCAGCCCAAAAGGGGTATTCTCTTTCGCAAAAGAGAACAGCCCCCTTTACCCCGTGCAGCGCCGTGGGGCTGCATTTCCCTTTGCACTTATGCGAAGAAAAAAGAGCCGCCTCTCGCAAGAGAGACAGCTCTTTTTCCTTCACATCTGCCGGAAGCGCGCGGCGATGCGCGCGGCGGCTTCATCGGTCGACATCGTGCCGGTGTCGAGGTAGAGATCATAGCCGTTTGGCGCGCCCCAGGTACGCCCGGTGTAGCTCTCGTAGTATTTGCGGCGCTGCTTGTCCATCTTGCGGATGAGACGCACGGCCTGATCGCGCGAGAGCTTTTCCTGCGCCATCTTGCGCTGGATGCGGTGCTCGTCCGGCGCGGCGACAAAGACCTTTAGCAGCCGCACGTCCTCGTCACGCAGCACGTAGTCCGCGCAGCGGCCCACGAACACACACTCTTCGTGGCGGGCGATGCGGCGGATCTCGTGGCTTTGCAGGGCGAATAGGACCTCGCTGGTCGGCTTGCCGCGCAGGACATGGTAGTTGCCCTCGTGCACGGTCTGGAACAGATAGGGGTTCGTGGCCTTTTCATCGGAGGGCGAGAGCGTCTTTTCCGAGAGTTCGCCGTACTCGCAGGCGAGGCGGATGAGCTCCCTTTCATACACGCGGATGCCGAGGAGGTCGGCTGTTTTGACCGCGACCTCGTGGCCGCCGCTGCCGAATTGACGGCTGATACTGATGATGCGATTTCCCATACTTCTTCCTCCGCTCTCTTATTGTTTCAGCGCATTCAGCGCCGACTGGGCAAACGAAAATTCGCGTGTGGTGGGGGTGATGACAGCGGAGACCGTCGCTGGTGCGTCGGTGAGGATGAGGTGCAGTGCGCCGCTGCACGAAACGCTGACGGACCGCAGCGTACCGCCCTCGGTGACGAGCGCTTCGATGCGCCCAGAGGTGAAGCTCACATCCTGGGCCTTGATGCTGGGGGCGATGGCGGCAGCCAGGTCGTTCATACCGTCTTCATCCAGTGTGAGCGTATAGGACCAGCCGTTTTCCGTTTCGGTGCAGGCGGCGGTGCCATTCACAAGCAGCCCGTAGCACAGCTCGATGAGCTGCGCGGAGTCGACCAGATCGGCAGAGTCGAGCTTGTTGCCGTCCGCGTCGCTGATGACGCCCTCTGAGAAGTAGTAGGCGAGTGTATTCTTGCGGATGCAGGCGACGCTCTGGCCGTCGTAGTCGTGGCGGTCATATTGCAGCGTGTCGCTCAGGACGATGGGGCCGCAGTCGGCGGAGAGGGCGATATCGGCAGACAGGGTATCCTGCTCGTGCAGCGTGGAGAGCGCCTGCAGCAGGCGGAGCGTGTCCTCCGTCAGCGTGCCGCTCACCTCGGTGGTGGACGAGCCCATCGCGTCAGTGACATCGCCAGGAATGACGGGAGCGACAGCGCTGCTGCGGAAGACCACAGTCGCGTCGACACTCAGATCGCCCGCGCCCTCGGTGTAGAAGCGGAGCTCCATCAGCTCGCCGCTCTCGGCCACGAGCTCGACACGCAGGGAATAGAGCGATGCGGCGTCAGCGATGGCGTCCGAGGCGAGGATGCGCAGCAGCGCCGCCGCGTCATCGCCCTCGGCGGTGAGGGTGTAGACTTTTTTCTTGCCGTCGACCGACCTGTCGATCGTCAGGCTGCGGCAGAGCTCGGCGGTCTTGTCGAGCAGTGACGAATAATCGGGATAGGCGTCCGCCACGGGATAGGCGCGCCCGTTTGAAAGATAGATGGTGCCGTTCGCGTAGTAGAGCGTTGCGCCGTCGCGGTCGATGCAGGTGACGGTGGTGTCGTCGACCTTCGTGCGGGTGACGGCGGCGTCGGCCTGCACCTCGAGCTTGCCGTAGGAGGCGTCAACGGTGACATCCATGGCGAGCGGGTCCTGCTTCATGCGCGTTTCGACGAGGTGATAGGCCTCAAGGTCCTTCTTCACGCCGGAGTTGAGGAAGAAGACCGCGGCGGCCGCGAGCAGGACGAGCACGGTGATGAGGACGGGGAGCCAGCGGCGCTTTTTGCGGGGGGGCTTGACGGGCTTGACCGCGGGCTGAGTGAGCGTATTTTCGCGCGCTTCGCGCTCCTCACGCAGGAGACGAAGTTCCTCTTCGGCGCGCGCAAGACGCGCTTCGATGGAATCGGGGTCAGCGGGTGCGGCAGCTTCGACAGCGGGCTCCGCAGGAGCGGTCAGCGGCGTGTCCGAGGAGGTCTGCGCGGAGCTTTCCGTCACAGAAGCGGCCTCAGGCGCAGCGACAGCGGCGGGAACGGTGTCATCAGGCGCGGGGGCGTCCTTCTGCGCGTCGCGCACGATCGCCTCGGCCTGCGCCACGGCGGAAGCCTGCTGCTCGGCGCGGCGGCGCGCTCTGCGCTTGCTGCGCTTGACGAGAAGAACGATAAGAAGGATGAGCACGAGCAGCACGCCGAGAGCGCCGAGCCAGATGCCGCCGACGGAAAGCGTGCTCACCGCCGCGATCTCCACACTCGTGCCGGTGACGGGGAAGGTGAGGTAGCTGCCCATCGTGCCGGTGTCGACCTTTTGCCATGCGCCGCCCTCGCGGACGTAGATGCGCGGGCTGCTGTAACCGTCGGGCGGCAGATAGCGGACTGTGTGCTGCGTCTGGCCGTCATCGGCGAGCTTGAGCTTCCACTGCTCGAGCACCTCGCAGTTGGCGAGCATCGGGGGAAGCTCCCCGCGGCTCAGGCAGCTAAAATAGCCCTTCACGCGGTCAAGGGGCGAGCCGGACTGCACATCGAAAGCCTCGGGCGTGAGCGGCTCGGCGGTCACCTTGATGCTGTCGCCGTCGCTGTAGTCGCCCTCGACGAGGAGAACGGAGAGGCCGCCCTCGCGCGTTTGCTCGGAGGCAAGACCGGGCGTGTATGCCTCATACACCGCCGTGACGACGGTGTCAAAATGCAGGTTTTGCAGGTCTGTGCGGTCCCAGTGGGCGTAGTAGCCCTCTTTTTCGGGAATGTCGGGAATGGCACTTTCATCAAAGGACGCGCCGTAGGCGAACGAGCGGCGCGAGACCTCTTCCTCGTCCGCGACAAAGGTGAGCGTGAAGGTCTTCATGCCCTCGGGTACGCTCGCGATCGCGGAAAGCTGGGAGAAGGAGATGGGCTCGGCGCGCCCGGCGAAGCCCTGGCGGTTGATGCCGGGCAGACTGTCGGAAACGTAGTAATTGTGCTCAAAGGTGCCGGTATCGCTGCCGGAGACCGCGCCCGCGTACTGCTGGCAGTCGGTGATGTCGACAAGGGAGTAGTTCCACGTCACGTTCGAGCCGCTGCCGTCGGCCTTGGTCTCAACACCGGAGCCGACGATGCCGCCGACATATTGCTTGCCGCTGAGCGTGCACTTGGCGTAGTTGCCGCAGACCGACGCGCCGGTCACGCCCGCGATACCGCCGACATAGCTGCCGTTTTCGCTCTCGGCGGAGCCATAGCCCTCGCAGGCGGTGACGTAGCCGAGGTCCATGCGGCCGACGATGCCGCCGACGTAGCTGCGCTTGCCGGAAATATCACCGGTGTTGACGCACTGCTGGATGATGGACTTGTACTGATACTGCGTGCGGTAGCTGCCGGAGAGGCTGCCGGTCACGTCGTCCTCGGGGTCAAGCGTGTACTCGATGGCCATGGAGCCCGCAATGCCGCCGGTGTTTACATCGCCGTAGACGGCGGCGGTATTTTTGCTGCCGGAGACCTTGCCGAGCGTGACGGAGTTGACGTCGATGCTGGAAGCATCGGTGATGATGCTGCCGGAGCTGCCGCTGACGCTCGCAATGGCGGAGAACATAGTGTTTGAGAGCTCGGTGAACTTGCTGTTGATCGAGCGCAGGTCGCTCGAAAGGGCGGTCGAGGTCGTTTTGACGTTTTCAGTGATCAGCGAGAGCTGACTGCCCGCTGCAGTGATCGAGCCGACGACCATGTTGAAGTTCGTGACCGTGACAACGTCGGAGACATTGACGTTCGGATCAAAGGTGATATTGCCGTTCGCGTCGATGCTCGGCGGCGTGATGGCGTCGGTGTCAACATCCACGCGCACATCTTTTGTGGCGTCCGACGCGTCGGAAAGGTAGCCTGCGATGAGCGAGAGACGGTCGGAAATTTCGCTCGAGCCGTACTCCGCGTCACTCACGGCCTTTTCAACGAGCGTATTCAGCTCGCTGAGCTGGGACTGGAGGCGCGCGAACTGGCCGGAGGAGACTTCGGTGCGGACATAGGGCTCCATCTGGCCGGCGATGCCACCAACATCTTTGCGCCCGCAGACCGCGCCCTGGTTGGTGCAGGAACGAATTTGTCCGCTGCTGCGGCCGGCGATACCGCCGACGTTGTAGCCGATGTGCTGATAGCCGACGGCGGCTTCATTCACGCACTCGGAGATGGCGCCGGAGGAATAGCCCGCGACGCCGCCGGTGTCGGTGGAGACGCTGACCGTGTCGAGCTGGGAGAGCTTGGAAAGGTCGAGCGAGAACTCAAGGCTCAGATCGTCGAGATCGATCGTAGGGTCGCTGCTTTCGACGTTCACATAGGCGCGGTTCTTGCTCGAAACGACCGCACCGAGATTGCAGCCGACAAGGCCGCCGGTCATGTTCTGACCAAAGACGGCACCTGCGGCCTCGCACGAGCGGATGACGCCCGTGGCGGCATTTTGACCGGCGATGCCGCCGATATTGCGCTTGCCGGAAACGGAGCCGTTGAAGGTGCAGCTTTCAATGGTGCCGTGGTTCTCGCCCGCGATGCCGCCTAAGTTCTGGCTGTCGCCCGAGGGGGCGACGGTGCCTTCGATATGCAGGTTTTTGACGACGCCGCTCTTCTGCACCACGCCGAAAAGACCGGCGGGAGAGATGCTGTCATCGATCGCCAGACCGCTGATGGTGTGGCCGCCGCCGTCGAAGGTGCCGCCGAAGGTCGGAATGGGCAGCGTGTCGGCGCTTTCAAGCACGAGGTCGTTGTCGAGCACGACCTTTTTGCCGCGTGACCAGGAATCGAGCGTGCAGGAGCGCGCGAAGGATCGAAGCTCCTCTTCGGTTTTGATATGGATGGCGCCGTCGCCGTCCGCCAGCGCGTTCGTGATGGGCAGAAGCGATAGCAGCAGAAGTGCGCTGAGTGCGAGCGCGCGGAAGCGATGTAATTTAGTCTTCATCATCGTCTTGCTCCTCATTTGCAGAACCTGAGATCAGGTTCAGGTCGATATCGCCCTCCACGGTCGCGTGCATCACGCCGTGGACCGTGCCGTTGATGTTGCCGCGTACCATGCCGTTGACGGAGATCTTGCCGTGGGCGGTCTTCTTCTCGGTGATGGACGGGACGGAGAAGGAGGTCTTGTCCACGATGCCGCTGCCGATGAGCAGGATCTGCGGCAGGGCGAACATGACCATGATGATGGAAATGACCGTGCCGCGGCCAAGGCTTTCACCGATGCCCGCGATGACAGGCTCAGAGGTCATGCTGCCGATCAAAAAGCCGCAGATCGAGAGGATCGAGCCGGAGGTGATGATCGTCGGGAAAGCGAAGTTCAGCGTTTCGATGATGGCATCGCGGTGGGACATCTTGTTCTTCATCTCCTGATAGCGGTTGGCGATGACGATGGCGTAGTCGATATTCGCACCCATCTGGATCGAAGAAACGATCAGATACCCCAGGAAGAAGATGTACTTGCCCGTGATGGTCGGGAACGAGAAGTTGAGCCAGATGCAGCCCTGAATGACGAGGATCAGCAGCACCGGCATACCGGCGGAGTTGAACGTGAAGAGCAGCACCAGCATCACGACGAGCACCGACACGATGCTGACGACCTTGTTATCCACGGCGAAGGACTTTTCAAATTCGTATTCATTCGTCGATTCGCCCGCGAGATAAACGGTCTCGTCGGGGTAATACTTCTGTGCGATCTCGAGGATCTTATCGGTGAAGGCGTAGGTCTCATCGCCGCTTTCCGGCAGCGTGAGGTAAATGAGCATACGGTCATAATCATCGCCCTCGAGCTGCGCCTTGGCGCTCTTCATCTGCACCTCGGCGTCCTGCAGCAACTTCGTCTGGTCGTCGCTGAGCGTGACGAGACCGGAGTCCACCTGCTCGCAGACGAAGAGGAACATATCGATGAGCGGGACCTTATAGGAGGAGAGATTGCCCGCGAGCTTACCGTATTCCGCCTGCTGGGCGGCATAGGCCGCGTAGACGACCTGCGCAGCCTCGTAGTCAAGGCCTGTAAGCTCGGCGAACTGGCGCGGCGTGAGCTTATCGGCGAGCATATAGCCATCGAGCGCTTCGATGTTGGTAAGGCCCATCGTGGAGTCGACCTCGTCGTACTGGCCGAGCTCGTTCAAAATGGCGGTTTCCTTGTCGTAGTCGCCTGTGGGAACGACGAGCGCGAGCATATTCTTTGAGGTGAAGTTGTCTTCGATCATCTGCTCGGCGAACTGCGTCTCATTCTGCTTGGGCGCGGAGATGAGGCCGTAGCCGTAGGCGTAGGGGCAGTCGGACGAGAGACGGTAGCCGATGACAGCCAGCACCACAAAGACGATGGGGATGATGTGGCGCGTGGCGTAGTCGAGCTTGCCGACGAAGGGGATCTTCGGCACGAAGCTGCGGTGCTGCGTGCGGTCGATGAGCGGGCCGAAGAGCATCAAAAGACCCGGCATCACGATAAACGCCGCGAGCAGTGCGAAAAGAATGGACTTGATGAGGCACAGCGCCATATCGGGTCCGAGTTTGAACTGCATGAAGAGCATCGCCACAAGGCCGCCGATGGTCGTGAGGCTGCTCGCGCCGATCTCGGGGATGGATTTGCTCAGCGCGACGATGACGGCCTCGCGCAGGGGCAGGAGCTTGTGCTCCTCCTTGAATCGGTTGCAGAAGATGATGGCGTAGTCGATGGAGAGTGCCAATTGCAGAATGCTCGTGACCGAGTTCGAGATGAACGAGATCTTGCCCATCAGGAAGTTCGTGCCTTGGTTCAGAACAAGGGCGACTACGAACGTCAGGATGAGCACCGGAACCTCGCCGTAGGTCTCGGACGTGAAGAGCAGAACGATGACGATGACGATGGCGACATAGACCATGATGACGCTGATCTCGTGGTCGATGGTCTCCTGCTGTGTGTTGCCGAGGTCCGTGTCAATGTAGAGGTCATAGTCCGCGAGCAGCTCCTTCACCGCGTCGAGCGAATCGAGGCAGGCCTCGTCGTCCTCGCTGTAGGCGAAGGTGATGGAGTAGAGCGCGGAGAGGTTATTGTAGTGGTCGGTCGTTTCGTCGTAATCGACGCTCTGCACGCCCTTGACCTCTTTGATCTTGGGCTCGAGCGCGGCGGCCTGGTCGGGCGTGATGTTGGCGACCATGACCTCGGCCGTGCCGTAAGTGACGAACTGCTCGTCCATGATATCGAGCGCCTGCTTCGTCTCGGAATCAGACGGCAGGTAATAGGTCAGGTCGCTCTCGACCTCGACCCAGTTGCGGGAAAAGACGGAAAAGATCAGCAGAATGATAGTGAGAAGAAAGATCAGATTCCGCTTGTCAACGATGAACGTCGCGAGCTTCTCCATAAACGAAGAGCCGGTCTCTTTGGCCTCATTGCTCATGATGAAACACATTGCCTCCTTTCTTTCTCTCGCCCTTGCGCTTTATCACGCGTCCGATGCTGCTTTTACGCGGCGGGTCGGGCGGTTCGATCTGCACGATATCGCCGAGGGGGCAGTCGAGCTTCCGGCAGATGCGCACGAGCACTTCGAGCGAGACGAGCTCGTTTTTCGAGAGCTTGGCGAGCGTGTTGGAGCTGATGCCGACCTCACGGGCGAATTCGGTCTTGTTCCAGCCCTTGTCGATGAGCTGCTTGAAAAGACCGTTGTAGGAAACAAGCATAGCGGGACCTCCTTGCAGAATTCGTTCACATTATACTCGTATATCGACAAAAAGCAAGGAAAAATTTGCGAACGAAGATATTCAATGGGCATAAACGCAGAAATCCTGCGGAGCTGCACAAAGAAAAAAGCGGTGACCACAGTCCGCCTGTGTAAAAAAACATTTGAAAAACGGCAAATGTCCGTGTATAATAAACTTACAACGTGTGGCACATATGCGTAAATCCGGTTGCATATGCGGCGCGCGCTTTTTTTGCGCAAAAATAGAACAGGGAACATGATCGTGCGGCTGAAAATGCGTAAGTCCGGATTTTTTCCGGCCTTGCGCATTTTTTGCATATATTGAAAAGGAAGGTCAGGACCAATGGAACAAAAGTCAAATGCGTTTCTGGAAACAGAGAGCGTCGGCGCGCTGATGCGGCGCTATGCCGTCCCGTGCATCATCTCACTGCTCGTCGGAGCGCTCTACAACATCGTCGACCAGATATTCATCGCGAACGCGAGCTATCTCGGCTCCTATGGCAACGCGGCAAACACCGTCGTCTTTCCGCTCACGGTCGTGGCGCTCGCCATCGCCGTGATGATCGGCGACGGCTGCTGCGCGTTCGTCAGCATCTCGCTCGGCAGGGGGGGAGCGGGGGAGGCGAGAAAAAGCGTCGGCAGCGCGGTCGTGCTGTCGATTGCGAGCAGTCTTGTGCTCACGGCGCTGTACCTCATCTTCGCCGACGCCATCATTTCGATGTTCGGCGGCACAGTGAACGAGGAGACGTTCCATTACGCGCAGGAGTATTTCTTCTATATCTCGCTTGGTATCCCGTTTTATATGTTCGGTCAGGCGATGAACCCCGTCATCCGCGCCGACGGCGACCCGCGGTTCGCCATGATCTCCACGCTCGCGGGCGCAGTGCTCAACATCATTTTAGACCCCATCTTCATCTTTGGATGTAAGTGGGGCATGATGGGCGCGGCGGTCGCGACCGTTCTGGGCCAGATCGTCACGGCGGCGCTCGCGGTGTGGTATCTCTGCCGCATGAAGACCGTCAAGCCGGAAAAGGGAGACTTCCGCCTGCACGCAAGCCTCTGTACCCGGATGCTGACGCTCGGCATCACGAGTTTTCTCTCGCAGATCAGCCTCGTCGCGGCGATGGCGGCGATCAACAATATGCTGCGCAAGTACGGCGCGCTGGATGAGATATTCTCGCAGGAGCAGTACGCGCAGATCCCGATGGCCGTCGTCGGCATCGTGATGAAGTTTTTCCAGATCGTCATTTCCATCGTTGTCGGCATGGCGGCGGGCTGCATTCCCGTCGTGGGCTACAACATGGGAGCGGGGAAGAAGACGCGCGTGCGCGAGCTCTTTACAAAGCTCCTGCTCTGCGAGGCGATCGTCGGCGCCGTTGCGCTCGTTCTGGCCGAGGGCTTCCCGCGTCAGCTCATCGCCATCTTCGGCGCGGCGAACGAGAGCAGCTACTACACAGACTTTGCGATCAAGGCGTTCCGCACGTATCTTTGCATGATGGTGCTCGCCTGCGTGAATAAGGCGTGCTTCATCTTTTTGCAGGCCGTGGGCAAGGCGTTTTCGTCCACGATGCTCTCGATGATCCGCGAGGTCGTATTCGGCGTGGGCTTTGCACTGCTGCTGCCGCGCTTTTTCGGCCTCGACGGCGTGTTGTATTCCATGCCGGTGTCGGATGTGTTGACATTCGCCATCGCGGCGGTTATGATTGTAAAAACGTACCGGGAACTTGATCCGAAAGGAGCAACTGTATTATGAATCATATCATCACCATCAGCCGTGAATTCGGCAGCGGCGGCCGCACGGTCGGCAAAAAAGTGGCCGAGAAGCTCGGCATCCCCTGCTACGACTCCGAGCTCATCCAGAAGATCGCCGAGGAGAGCGGCTTTGCGGAAAATTACGTCAAGGAGGCGGGCGAGTACACGCCCGGCGGCTTCCTGGCCTCGGCGCTTTCGAACCGTGCGTTCGGCCCGACGAACGAGGATATCCTCTGGGAAATTCAGTGCCGCGTCATCAGCGAGCTTGCCGAAAAGGGCCCCTGCGTCATCGTCGGCCGCTGCGCGGACTACATTTTACAGGACAAGGCCAAGTGCCTCAAGGTCTTCATCCACGCGGATATGGCGTTCCGCGCCAAGCGCATCGTCGAGGTATACGGCGAGCGCGAGCAGTCGCCAGAGCAGCGCCTGCGCGACAAGGATAAGCGCCGCGCGGCCTATCACCGCTTCTACACGAACATGAAGTGGGGCTATGCGGAGAACTACCACCTCACGCTCGACAGCGGCGTGCTGGGTATCGACAAGTGCGTGGATATCATCGCAGGCCTGTATTGAGAAAAAGAGGAAAAACGGTAAACCGCGGCGGGGACTGATCTGAGGTCCCCGCCGCGGCGTCGTGCGCCCGCTGCTGGAGTATAATGAGAACATCCATCACGGGCTCATTTCGCCTGTTCACGGTGTGCAGGAGCTGCAAACGCTCGCGGAGACCTATAACAGCATCTACACGGAAAACGAAGACCGGGAGATGCTGATGAAGCATCAGGCGGAGCACGACCCGCTGACGGAGCTCCTGAACCGCAGATCGTTCGACAAGATACTGAAGCTGTATGAAGAGGACGAGAGCAGTTTTGCGCTGATCCTGGCGGATGTGGACACATTCAAGAGCATCAACGATACCTGCGGACACGCCGTGGGCGACCGGATATTAAAGAAGGTGGCTGCGCTCCTGCAAAGCACGTTCCGCTCTGTCGACTATGTGTGCCGGATCGTCGGCGATGAATTTGCCATCATTATGGTGGATATGACCCGCGAGCTGTACTATACCATCACGGATAGAGGCCCTTGCCCGCGTCCTGCTCCCGGAGATACAAGCGTTTTTTGAGAGTGAGGACGGGCAGCGGGAATATGCTGAGTGGAAAGCAAAGCAGCAGGCCGAACAAGAGGACAAGGTATAACAACGGCGGGAGCATCAGTTTAGATACTCCCGCCGTTCATCGATCTGTATGAACTTCTTTCTTGCCAAACAAGAGGAAAATATATGGGGGTAATATCCACACAATGGCGGCGCTCAGCCATTCGTTTAAGCCGAACTGAAATGCGATCTGAGAAAACACACTGGCCCATTCCGAAAGTACACTCCAAAGCATGGCGAATGATGTAAATATTCTTTGCGTCAAGTATGTAAATATGCCTAACACGATATTCAAAGCGACTAAGGCAGAAGAAGAGAAGAAAATTTCTTTGCGTGTCATTTTTCGGAACAAGAAAAATCCGCCAATGCAGACAACCGCAAGGAAGAGGCCAGCAGACATGAGCATCCACCGGCACAACATCGTCTCCGTCTGGTCGGAGGGGAAAAACGTCGTCTGCTGAT
>URXY01000043.1 GCA_900552015.1 uncultured Eubacteriales bacterium
GCTTCTGCTTTCAGCCGGGATATTCACAGCCAGACAATCCCTCTCTGAGACCTGCCGCAGGGCGCTTCCTCTTCAATGCCTTTTTTCTACGTTCAAAGCACAATATAGCACGCTTTCCGGCCTTTGTCAACCGCTCAGCGCACAAATTCCAACAGCTGCTGCACGCTGTCCGCGATGTGCTCCGCGCCCGCCTGCCGCAGCAGCTCCCGACCGCGAAAGCCCCACGAGACGCCCATGAGGTCCAGCCCGCTGCGCCGCGCCGTTTCCACGTCTACCTCGCTGTCGCCGACGTAGAGCGCGCCCTCGCGCGGCGCGCCCAGCTCCTCGAGCGCCGCCCAGACCATGTCGGGCGCAGGCTTGGCGGGGATGCCCTCCCGCTGGCCGAAGGCGGGCAGGCCCGGGAAGAACCGCGCCGCGAGATCCACGGTGTTCGCGTGCGGCTTGTTGGAGACAACCGCGGTCGTCACGCCCGCGCCGCGCAGCTCCTCAAGCAGCGCCGGGATGCCCGCATACGGGTGCGTGCGGACGCAGTTGTGCGCCATGTACCACGCCTTATACTCCTCAAGCAGCGCGTCCTCGCGCTCGGGCGTCATCAGCTCCGGCAGAGCGCGGCGCATCAGCACGCGCGCGCCGTTGCCGACGAAGCGGCGCACCTCGTCGAGCGAACAGGGGGGATAGCCGTATTTCTCCCGCATGTGGTTCACGGAGGACTGCAGGTCCTCCAGCGTGTCGAGAATCGTGCCGTCCATATCGAACAGAATCGTCTGGTATTTCATAAGACTGACTTCCTTTCCGGATTTGACGATTCAGTATACCCCTTTTTGACCGCATTTGCAAGGGCGGACAGGTGCGGCACAAGGATGCTCAGCAGGATGAGCGCGATCCCGGCAAAGCCCGTCACGCCGAGCTGCTCATGCAGCACGGCCGCGCCCAGAATCGCCGTCCGGTCGGGTCGGCGGCGGTGCAGCGCCGCCTCAAACAGCGGCACGAGAATAATGGCGGTGTTTTCCAGCGCGGAGACGACGGACGTGTCCGCCGTGTGCAGGGCGGACACCTCGCAGCTTCCGGAAAAAGTGCACGCCCGGCAGCAGAAAAGCCAGCAGAAAACGCACCGCCAGCAGATTGAACGTGTCCAGATCCGCCAGACACCATTTTGCGAAGATAAACGACGTGGCCCGCGCGGTAATCACTGCGGCGAGCAGAATTTCGGCCTGTTTTTCTTTCATCATCAAGCCCTCCTCCATCGGATTGCAGGGGTAGTATATCCCCGTTTTCCCGTGCCGGAAACGGGGGTTTCGTCTATATCTGTCCCGGATTTTTCCTATATTTCCCGTTCGCGCGAAAAAACACCTGCGGGGCAAGCAGCCCCGCAGGTGTCGGTTCGTCCTGCGGCTTAAACGTTGAAGCGGAAGTAGATCATGTCGCCGTCCTTGACGACGTACTCCTTGCCCTCGCTGCGGAGCAGGCCCTTCTCCTTCGCCGCCGCGACGCTGCCGCAGCGGATCATGTCGTCGAAATTGATCGTTTCGGCGCGGATGAAGCCGCGCTCGATGTCGGAGTGGATCTTGCCTGCGGCCTGCGGGGCCTTGGTGCCGTTTTTGATGGTCCAGGCGCGGCACTCGTCCTCGCCGTAGGTCAGGAACGAGATGAGGCCGAGCAGCGCGTAGGAGCACTTGATCAGGCGGTCGAGGCCGGACTCCTGAATGCCGAGCTCTTCGAGGAACATCGCGCGGTCCTCGCCGTCCAGCTCGGCAATGTCCTGCTCGAGCTTGGCGCAGATGGGCAGCACCTGCGCGCCCTCCTTTTCGGCGAGCTCCTTGACCTGCTGGAGATACTGGTTGCCGTCCTGGTTGGCGAAGCCGTCCTCGTCCATGTTCGCAGCGTAGATGATGGGCTTGAGGCTGAGTAAGTCGGCCGTCGCGATGAGCTCGGCGTCGTCCTTCGAGACCTCAAAGGTGCGCGCGCTCTTGCCCGCGTCGAGGTGCTTGGCAAGGTCGGAGAAGAGTTCGACCTCGTGCAGGAACTTCTTGTCGCCCTTGGCCATCTTCGTCGCCTTTTCCACGCGGCGGTTGACCATTTCAAGGTCCGCCATGATGAGCTCCAGGTCGATGGTCTCAATGTCGCCCAAGGGGTCGACGGGGACGTTCGTGCTCGCGTCGGCCACGACGTGCATGATGTTTTCATCGTCGAAGCAGCGCACAACATGCACGATGGCATCGGTGCGGCGGATGTTCTCAAGGAACTTGTTGCCGAGACCTGCGCCCTGGCTCGCGCCCTTGACAAGACCCGCAATGTCGACAAATTCGATGACGGCGGGGGTCTTCTTCTTGGGAGCATACATCTCGGCGAGCTTGTCGAGCCGCTCGTCGGGGACGGCCACCATGCCGACGTTCGGCTCGATGGTGCAGAAGGGGTAGTTGGCGCTCTCCGCGCCCGCGTTGGTGATCGCGTTGAAGAGAGTGGACTTGCCGACATTCGGAAGTCCGACGATACCTAATTTCATAAAAAGCAAACTCCTTTGCTGTATTTTCGGCATAATATTGTATCATCGCCGGAGGAAAAGTGCAAGCGCGGATCCCGGCGGAGAGAAAGCATACCTATTCTACAAGAAATTGCATAAAAATACATCCGACAAGTCCGCAGAGCATTCATGTCTCATAAGTAAAACGAAACGGTGTGTTTTTTCAGATAAACGATGATTGTGCATTTATGACAATTTCAAAAGCAAGTTCGTTGTCGAATAAGCTAAAACTTACAACTTGGTTGGTATAAAAATATGAACTTGGTTGTGTTGCGGGGGGGTACAATGCTAAGCTAAAGCAACCGGTTAGGAACGCGGTAGCATCTGCAAACCGCCTCCTGTAAAAAAGATACATAGAGGTGATATTGTTGAATGTTTTAAAAAAATTGGGAAGCATTTACAACAAGATCGAAGAGGTCACGCTTGCTACGATGCTGGCAGGCAGTTTGATGATCCTCTTCATCAACGTGGTCTTGCGAAAGTTCTTCAACAGTTCGATCTACGGTGCGGATGAATTGGCACGCGTGCTGTTCATCTGGATGTCCTGGCTGGGCATCAGCATCGGCGAGCGCAGGAGCGAACACATCCGCATCGACATGCTGGTGCAGAAGCTCCACGGCGTGCCGAAAAAGACAGTCGAACTGGTCGCAAACATCATCACTCTGTGCATTCTGGCCGTTCTGGTCTATTACGGTATCGGCATCGTCGAGGTCTATATGAGAAAAGGCGTTGCGACCCCGATGTACAAGATCCCGCAGGCTTTGGTCTATGCAAGCGTACCGTTTAGCTGCGGCGTGATGGCGATCCGTTTGCTGTTCCACACCATTGATATCTTCAAAAAAAGCGATGAGGAGGAAGGAGGCGTTACCGAATGATCGCATTGGTCTTGTTCGTTGTACTGATCGCACTCATCATGATCGGCGTTCCCGTCGGCTTCGCGCTCGGCGGCGCAACGATCATCATCATGCAGTTCTTCACAAAGCTGGATATCTCCATGGTGGCGTCGTATTCCGTTACAGGTGTCGACTCGCTGACGATGATGGCGATCCCGTTCTTCATCCTCTCCGGCGTCGTGATGAGCGTCGGCGGACTTGCCAGACGCCTCGTTGACGTGGCGGCCTCTCTGGTCGGCTGGATGATGGGCGGCCTCGGCGCAGTCGTTTCGCTGGCGTCGATGTTCTTCGGCGCGATCTCCGGCTCTTCTCTCGCAACGGTCTCCTGCATCGGCGGCATCATGGTGCCTGAAATGCAGAAGAAGGGC
Source organism: uncultured Eubacteriales bacterium (assembly GCA_900552015.1). Taxonomy (GTDB): domain Bacteria; phylum Bacillota; class Clostridia; order Oscillospirales; family Oscillospiraceae; genus Hominicoprocola. The sequence continues at coordinate 3,783 of URXY01000043.1, forward strand.
TACGATCTCGGTTACAGCGCAGTCTTCACCGCCTGTGCCGGTACGATCGGCGCAGTGATCCCGCCCAGTATCCCGCTGGTCGTCTACGGCGTGTGCACCAGCACGTCAATCGGTGATCTGTTCCTCGGCGGTGTCTTCCCCGGCGTGATGATCGGTATTGCGCTCATCATCTCCAACTACATCATCTGCAAGAAGAAGGGTTACGTCGGCGCGGAGCGCAAGTCCGGCCGCGAGATCCTGAAGGCCGTGTGGGAAGCCAAGTGGGCGCTGTTCGCTCCTGTGATCATCCTCGGCGGCATTTACTCCGGCATCTTCACCCCGACGGAGGCATCCGTTGTATCTGTCGTTTACTCTACAATCGTCGCGCTCTTTATTTACAAAGAGATCACCTGGAAGGACCTCTACAACGCGATCGTTGGGGCGGCCGTGACCAACGGCACGACGACCTTCCTGCTGGGTCTCTCCACCGCGTTCGCAGCGCTCCTGTCCTTTGAGCAGATCCCCTCGATGCTCACTACCGCGATCATCAACTTCACGGACAACAAATTCCTCTTCCTGATGCTCGTCAACGTCATCCTGCTGGTCATCGGCTGCTTTATCGATAACATCCCCGCGACCACCATCCTCGCGCCCATGCTGCTGCCGGCGATGAACGCTTTCGGCGTCGACCCTGTCACCTTCGGCGTTTTCATGACGATGAACCTGTTGATCGGTCTCGTCACCCCGCCCTACGGCTGCTCGCTGTTCGTCGCCTCCGCGGTCTGCAAGGTCAAGATGGAGGATATGCTCAAGAACATTGCAGTTCCTCTGGTCACGCTCATCATCTGCCTGCTGCTGACGACTTACGTTCCCTGGTTCACAACGTGGTTCCTGTAAGAAGAGACAACTTATAAAAATAAATTCAAAGGAGATAACAACATGAAAAAGCTACTGGCACTTGCACTCGCTCTCTGCATGCTCCTCGCTTTAACTGCCTGCGGCAGTTCCGGCGGAGACACAAAAACCGACGACGGTACCGAAACTTATGAGATGGTCATCTCCCACGATGAGATCATCGACAGCCCCATCCACAGAGGTCTCGAGGCGTTCAAGGAATACGTTGAGACCGAGTCTCAGGGCCGCATCACTGTCAAGCTCTACCCCAACGGTGAGCTGGGCAGCGCGGAAAATGCAGTCGATATGATCAGCCGCGGCACGGTCCAGGTCACCAACTGCAACAGCGACATTCTCTCCTCTTACAACGATAAGCTCACCTTCCTCTGCCTGCCGTTCCTGTTCGATAACTACGATCAGGCCTACGAGGTCGCCTGTGACCCGGACGGCGTACTGCACAAGCTCTATCAGGAAGAGGCCAACAAGTCCGGCTTCTATGTGCTCGGCTTCCCGTACCTGGGCGCCCGTGCTCTGACCAACAACATCCGCGAAGTCAAGACGGCTGACGATATGAAGGGCCTCAAGATCCGCGTCAAGAACTCCGATATGTCTGTTGCCACGTTCGACGCGCTGGGCTGCAATGTTACTCCGCTGGCCTATTCCGAGGTCTACACCGCGCTGCAGCAGAATGTCGTTGACGGTCAGGACAACCCTGCGATCAACGTCGTCAACATGAAGTTCATGGACGTCCAGAAGTACTACAGCGACCTCGGCCACGACATGAACATCTCCATCACTGTCTGCGACTACGACTGGCTGATGGACCTGCCTGAGGATCTGCGCGATATCGTGATCACCGGCGGTGAGCTCTATGGCGGCAAGCAGATCTCCGAGGAGGCCTACGCACAGGAGCAGGAGTGCCTGAAGACCATCGAAGAGGCTGGCTGCAAGGTCACGCTGATCGAAGATAAGAGCTCCTTCGTGGAAGCGACCCAGCCTGTTTACGACCAGTTCCGCGAAGTCTACGGCGACGAATTCATGGACCAGGTCCTTGCGGCTGTCGGCAAGTAACTACATACTGTGAAATAGGAGCAGATCGCCTGCTTCTCAACGGGCAACATCAACTGCCGCACGGCGGCAAATGCTGTATCCAAGAGATCAAAAGGCTATGATTCTCCATTCTTACAAAGGGCCGACAGCGGAAACGCTGCCGGCCCTTTGTACGGTGGATATTCCTTTGTTAAAAGCCCGGTTTTGAGCCTTTTTCAGTTTTCTGCACATTCCGCCTTGATCGTTTTCACGCCGAAGAGGAAGTAGACGAGGTGGCAGAGCCACACGACCGCGAGGATCGCGCAGGGAATATAGAGCGCCTTGCGCAGCATCATGAAAAAGCCAAAGGCCATCAGCAGCGTCACAGACGTCAGGATGCCGGCCTTGGTCTGCGCGGTCATGCCCTTTTTCTTCACGAACGAGTCAAGGTGTTTTTGATAGAGCTTTGTGCCAAGGAACCATGTGTGCAGCCTCTCCGACGAGTTTGCAAAGCAGAACACCGTCGCAAGGAAGAACGGCACCGTCGGCAGCACCGGCAGCACGATGCCGACGCAGCCGAGCGCAAGGCACACACAGCCGAGGATCAGAAAGAAAAGGCGTTTCAGGTTCATCGGTTTTCTCTCACCAGTCTCTTTTTCTCGCGCTTCGTCTCCACCATGTGGCGGATGGCGGCGACGGGGTGATAGAAGATCATCCGCGGGCCGGAAAAGCGCATCACAACGCGAATTTTTTCGCGCATGTCGGGTTTGTAGCAGTGCACGCGGCAGTTAACGCAGAAGGTCTTCGTCTCCATGAACGGACAGTGCTCGGAGCGGGCGCGGGCGTAGTCGTTCAGCGCCGCGCACTCGGGACAGAGCGCACCGCTTGTGTGGTGATCGCGGCGGCAGTAGAGGGCGATCATCTGCGAGACCATTTTCTTTTCGCGCTCGCGCTTGGTTTCGACGCTCGCCATCAGCTCATCCTCCCGTGCTCGACGGAGTAGACCGTGTCGGCGATGCGCATGGTGGACGCGCGGTGCGACACGAGCACGACGGTCTTACCCTCGCGCTGCTCGTGCAGCGATTTTAAGATGACCGCCTCGTTCAAGCTGTCGAGATTGCTCGTCGGCTCGTCAAGGAGCATCAGCGGCGCGTCGTGCAGGAAGGCGCGGGCCAGGCCGAGGCGCTGGCGCTCGCCGCCGGAGAGCGTGCCGCCAAGCTCGCCGACAGGTGTGTCGTAGCCCTGCGGCAGCGTCATGATGAAGTCGTGCACGGCGGCCTTTTTGCAGGCCGCGATGATCTCATCGTCCGTCGCGTTGAGCTTCGCGATACGGAGGTTATTTTTGATGCTGTCGTGGAAGAGATGCGTCTCCTGCGTGACGAAGCTCTCCATCTCGCGCAGGTTCCCCGTGTTGATGCGGGAAACGTCGGTGTCCGACAGGCGGACACGGCCCTTCTGCACATCCCAGAAGCGCATCAGGAGCTTTAAGAGCGTCGATTTTCCGCTGCCACTGCGGCCCACAATGCCGACGACGCTCCCCTCCGGGAAGCGGACGGAAACGTCGGAGAGAATGTCCTCCCCGCCGTAGGAGAACGTGACGTGCTCGGCCTCCGCGCCGGTAAATTCGACCCCTTTCTGTCCGGTGACCTCGTCGACCACGGGTTCTTCATCCAGAATGTCGAGTACGCGGTTGCCCGCGGCGAAGGTGTTTTGCAACGTCGCACCGAGATTTGCCAGCGCGACCGTGGGGCCGAACGACGAGAACAGCGCAAGGGCCGCAATGAGCGCCCCGTCGAACGTCAGCTCTCCACGCTGCACCAGCGCCGCGGAAGAAACCAGCATTGCAAGGTCGAAGAGCAAAATGGCCGTGTTCGTGATGCCCATGTTCTGGCCCGTGAGACGCTTGAGCTTGGCTTCCTCTTTGGATAGCGCATCGGTGCGCGCATCCATCTCGGCGCAGCGCTCTGCGCCGCGGTCATACTGAATGGTCTCGTTCAGGCCGCGCAGGCTGTCGAGCACGAAGGCCGACAGCGCGCCCGACTCCGTGCGGAATCGCATCCCCGTATCGTCCGAGCGGCGGGACGTGATGAGCGGGATGACCACGCCGACGCAGACGTAAGCCGCGAGTGCCAGAAGGCCAAGCAACGCGTGATAATGCCCGATGAACAGACACATGATGAGTGTGAACAGCGCCGCGATGGCCGCGGGCGAGATCGTGTGCGCGTAGAAGACCTCGAGCAGCTCAATGTCCGACATGATGACGGAGATGAGGTCGCCGCGGTCGCGGCCCTCGAGCTTCGCGGGGCAGAGACGGCGCAGCGCGCGGAAGACCTTGTCGCGGATCAGCGCAAGCAGCTTGAAGGCGATGAAGTGGTTGCAGGACTGCTCGGCGTAGCGGAAGATGCCGCGCACGAGCGCGAAGAGCAGCACACAGACGAACGTCGTCTTGAGCGCGACGGGCGTTGCGAAGCCGAGCAGGTCAAGCACGGCAAAGCCGCCGAAGATCGTGATGAACGCGGCGCAGAGGTGGCCGACAAGGCCCATCAAAATGGCGAGCACCATGTAGCCGCTCAGAGGCTTCACGAGCCCGATGAGCCTCGCCATGACGGTAAAACCGCTTCTTTTTTTCATTTTGCCGCCCCCTCTCCGTAGTGCTCCAACGCCTGCTGGGCCGACCACAGCGCAGCGTAAGCACCGCCCTGCTTCAAAAGCGCGTCGTGTGTGCCGTGCTGGACGATATTGCCACGCTCGAGCACGTAAATTTCATCCGACGCCGTGACGTTCGCCAAACGGTGCGAAATGAGCAGCACCGTCTTTCGCCCCGCGAGCGCGTGGATCTGCGCCATGATGTCGTTCTCGCTCTCAACGTCGATGTTCGACGTTGCCTCATCGAAGATGTACACCGGGCTGTCGTGCAGCAGCGCGCGGGCGAGCGCAAGGCGCTGGCGCTGACCGCCCGAAAGGTTTTCGCCGCGCTCGGAAAGTTGGGTGTCGAGCCCTGCCTCACTCTTGAGGAAGTCCGCGAGGTCGACCTGCGTGAGCGCGCACCAAAGCTCATCGTCGCTTGCGTCGGGCTTGCCCATCAGCAGATCGTCACGCACCGTACCCTTGAAGAGGTAGCTCTGGTGGCTGACGTAGGTGACGCGGCGCATCAGGCTCGCTTCCTCAATGCCGCGCAGCTCTGCGCCGCCGATGGTCACAGAGCCCGTGTAGCCCTTGTTCCGGCCCATCAAAAGCGCGGAGATCGTCGACTTGCCGCAGCCTGACTCGCCGACGAGCGAGACGAATTTGCCCTGCGGGATGGTCAGGTCGACACCGTGCAGTATCTCGCGCTCCGGCTCATAGGAAAAGTGCAGGTCGCGGCAGACGATATCGCCCGCGGGGCAGTCGACACCGCCATGCGCGGGTTCAGGCAGGTCCAAAATGCGGAAAATTTTGTCGCTCGCGGCCATGCCGTTCATGGCGATGTGGAAAAACGAGCCGAGCTGGCGCATGGGGATGAAAAAGTCCGCTGCCAGCAGGATGATGAGCAGCGCGCCCGCAAGGTAGATATTCCCCGCGCGAAGCTGTGTTGCGGCCATGATGACACCGAGCGCCGCGCCGCCGTAGGCGATGAGGTCCATGATGGTGATGGAGTTGAGCTGCATCGTGAGGACCTTCATCGTGATCTTTCGGAACTTTTCCGCCTCGACGTTCATCTCGTCATTTTTGAACGCATCGGCCTGATAGATCTTCAAAGTAGTCAGGCCCTGCAGATTTTCAAGGAACGTGTCGCCGAGCGCGGTGTACTGGCCCCAATATTTGGAGAGCAGCTTCTTCGCCCATGTCTGCACCGCCGCGATGGCGACAGGGATGAGGGGCACGCAGACGAGCAGCACGACTGCCGCCGGCACGCTCACGAAGCACAGCACGACGAACAGCGTCAGCGGCGCGAGCATCGCATAGAAAAACTGCGGCAGATACGCCCCGAAGTACGTTTCGAGCTGGTCGACGCCCTCGACCGCGACCTGCACGACCTCGGACGTCTTGACCTGCTCGGAATACGATGCACCAAGGCGCAGGAGCTTGTCGTAGATCGCGCCGCGCAGCGTCTTTTTGACCGCCTTGGACGAGAGATATCCCATGCGCGACGCGCCGACGGTACAGCCGTATCGCACGGCGACAGCTGCAAGCGCGATCACGGCGGTCGTGACGATCTTACTCTGCGTCACCTCGCCTGCGTACAGCGCGGCGAGCAGCGCCGCCACAGCGCTCATCATCGCGATATTCGCACACAGCGAGCACCATTGCAGCGCCACGTTGCCCGCGATATAGCGTTTGCTCTCCGGCACGGTGCCGATGAGCCGTTTGTTGATCATCATAAGAGAAACATTCCTGCCTTTCTTTCACTGATTCAGTTAGAGAAGGCGAACCGCCGGTCGAAAACGGCCGACGGATACGACTATTTAAGATAGCATATCCGCCCAAATTGCGCAAGCGGGAAAATGCAGGAATGATGCAGGATAGAGGAACAAAATAAACCTTTTTGCCACCTTGGGCAAAAAAGAGGAGAAAGGGCTGTTTTGGCCCTTTCTCCTCTGCATAGTTCAACTGCCTTTACTGCGCGTTCAGAATGTGCATAAACTCTTCGCCCGTGATGGTCTCCTTCTCGTAGAGGTACTTTGCCAGCTCATCGAGCTTCGCGCGGTTCTCGGTGAGGATGTTCACAGCCTTTTCGTGCTGCGCTTTCACCAGTTCCACAACGCGCTGGTCGATCTTCGTCTGCGTCTCAGCAGAGCACGCAAGCGACGCGTCGCCGCCGAGGTACTGATTGTTGACCGTTTCAAGCGCGACCATGTCGAAGTCGTCGCTCATGCCGTAGCGCGTGATCATCGCGCGGGCGAGCTTCGTCGCCTGCTCGATATCGTTCGACGCGCCGGTCGTGACGGAGTGGAACACGACCTCCTCCGCGGCGCGGCCGCCGGTCAGCGTGGCGATCTTGTTCTCCATCTCGGTTTTGCTCATGAGATAATGGTTGCCCTCTTCGACCTGCATCGTGTAGCCCAGCGCGCCCGAGGTGCGCGGCACAATGGTGATCTTCTGCACGGGGGCGGAGTGCGTCTGCATCGCCGCCACGAGCGCGTGGCCGATCTCGTGGTAGGAGACGATCTTCTTCTCCTCGTCGGTCATGATGGCGTTCTTCTTCTGGTAGCCCGCGATGACGACCTCGATGCTTTCCTCAAGGTCTGCCTGCGTGGCAAAGCGGCGGCCGTCGCGCACGGCGCGCAGCGCCGCTTCGTTCACAATGTTGGCAAGCTCCGCGCCGGAAGCGCCGGAGGCCATGCGCGCGATCTTGTTGAAGTCGACGTCCTCGGCGACCTTGATCTTCTTCGCGTGGACCTGCAAAATGGCCTCGCGTCCCTTGAGGTCGGGCAGCTCCACCGGCACGCGGCGGTCGAAGCGGCCCGGGCGCGTGAGCGCGGGGTCAAGGGATTCGGGGCGGTTCGTGGCGGCGAGGATGATGACACCATTGTTGCCCTCGAAGCCATCCATTTCGGTGAGAAGCTGGTTTAAGGTCTGCTCGCGCTCGTCGTTGCCGCCGTACTGGCCGCCGCTGCGCTTCTGGCCGATGGCGTCGATCTCGTCGATGAAGACGATACAGGGGGCCTTCTCCTTGGCCTGCTTGAAGAGGTCACGCACCTTGCTCGCGCCCATGCCGACGAACATTTCGACAAATTCCGAGCCGGACATCGAGAAGAACGGCACATTCGCCTCGCCGGCGACCGCCTTGGCAAGCATCGTTTTACCGGTTCCCGGAGGGCCGACGAGCAGGATGCCCTTGGGCATCGACGCGCCGATCTCCTGATACTTGCTGGGGTCGTGCAGGTAGTTGACGACCTCGGTGAGGTTCTCCTTGGCCTCATCCTCGCCCGCGACATCGTCAAACTTGATGCCCTCGGCGGACTTGACGTACACCTTGGCGTTGGACTTGCCCATATTGAACATCATGGAGTTGCCTCCGCCGCCCATCTTCTCCATCATCTTGCGCGACATATACTGTCCCAGCGCGACAAAGATGATGATGGGCAGCACCCAGGCGAGAATGCTGACGAGCGTGGACGTCTGCTCGATCTCCTCACCCGTGGTGGAGACGCCCGCGTCCAGCAGGCGCTGCACCAAACCGTCGTCAGGCACCATTGCCGTCTTGTAGACGGTCTTTTCATCGCTGCTGGTGAAGAGAATGCGGTTGGACTGCTCCTGGATATCGACCTTGCCGACCTCGCCCTGTTCGGTCATGGTGACAAAGGTGTTGTAGTCCACATCTTTGATCTGATGCTCCGCGATCCACGGCATGGCGATGAAGTTGAAGAGCATCACGAGCAGCATCGCGACAAAGTAATAGTACAGCAGCGGCTTTTTCGGGGACTTGACTTCATTCATGGGATACCTATCTCCTTTTCCTGAAAATTTTCCTTCGATCGGCCGCTTTTTTGACGCATCACATGACAAATGGGGAAAAATGAACATAGCGAAAACCGAAGGTTTTTGTTACGCTGGTAGCGCAGGGTGAAAAATGCCCCGCATGAAATTAAGATGCAGTATAGCACGGTGATTTTCGCTTGTCCAGCGGGCGAGACAAGTGTTTACAGTTTAGATACAAGGAGGATGAAACATGAAAAAAGGAACGAAGGCCGCGATAGCCGTTTCCGCTGCGGCAGCCGTTTACGGCGTGGCGGCGTATGGCGCGACAAAGGCGCTGATGGACGTGGCGATGAAGCGGGACCTGCCGCAGCGCTTCCGCGGCAAGGGCGCTCACCTGACCGGCGAGCGCGAGGACGAGGGCTATCGCGCTTCTCAGCGCGAGGCGGCGCAGAAGCTCGGCACCTCGCACACCGAGACGGTGCTGCTGCGCAGCCGTGAGGGGCTCACGCTCGTGGGCCACTTCCGCAAATGCGAAAACGCCGAACGCATCCTCATAGCCTTTCACGGCTGGCGCTCGGCGTGGTATCGGGATTTCGGGCTCCTTTCGGAGTTCTGGGAGGAGAAAAAGTGCAGTGTGCTCTATGTGGAGCAGCGCGCACAGAACGAGAGCGAGGGCGCGTATATCGGCTTCGGCCTCACCGAGCGCTACGACTGTCTCGACTGGGTGCACTGGGTCGTGGACCACTGCGGCAGCGACCTGCCCATCTATCTCACGGGAATCTCCATGGGTGCGACGACCGTGCTCATGGCTGCGGGCATGGGGCTGCCCGATGCAGTGCGCGGCGTGATCGCTGACTCGGCCTACACGTCCCCGCAGGATATCTGGCAGTACGTGATGGGCCACAACCTGCACCTGCCGACGCTGCTGGCGACGCCCATTGCTGACGGCATCTGCAAAAAGCGCCTCGCCGCGGGCGCGGGGAGCTGCTCCACGCTCGTCTCGCTCGCCGAGACAGACGTACCGGTGCTGCTCATCCACGGCGAGGACGACCATTTCGTTCCGCTCAAGATGGCGCGCGAGAACCTGGCTGCCTGCCACTCTCCCTGTGAGTTGCTGGTCGTGCCCGGCGCGGACCACGCGATGAGCTATTATATGGATAAGGACACCTATGAAGAGGCTACGCGCCGCTTCTGGCAGCGCTGCGAGAGCGCGGAGAGCGGCGCGCGTTAAGCGTCGTTCTCCGTTTCCCGCTCGAACGAGGCGAAGCGCTTCGACGGGCGGTAGAGGAGCACGGTGCAGCAGATGAGCAGCGCCGTTGCGCCAAGGCTGACCGGGTAAACGGTCATGATGGTCTGGAAGGTCATGCTCTGCGGAAAGACGAACTTGACCCACGCGATGCGGATACCGCACACGCCGAGCATCGTCAAAACAGCGGGCACGAGCGAAATACCGAAGCCGCGCAGGTAGCCCGAGAGTATTTCATAAAAGAGCGAGAAGACATAGGCCGGCAAGATCGTCGACAGGCGGACATAGCCGAGAGCGACGACGTCGGGATCGCTGTTGAAGATGGCGAGCAGCGGCTTTGCGAACAGCAGCACGACCGCAACGGCGAGGAACGTGGCGATGCCGTCCTCCAGAAGGCTGAGCTGCATCGTCTTTTTGCAGCGCTTGATCTGGCCTGCACCGTAGTTCTGGCCGACGAAGGTCGTGCAGGCCTGCGAGAAGGAATTGAGCACATCGTAGGCAAGTATCTCAATGTTGAACGCCGCGCTCGACGCCGCGATCACCACCGTGCCGAGGCTGTTGATGGCCGACTGGATGACGATGTTGGCGACGGAGAACACCGCGCTCTGCACGCCCGCGGGAAGGCCGATGCTCAGGATGCGCTTCAAGCTCGTGCCGTCGATGCGGAGCAGCTTCCACTCCACACGCACGCACTTATCCGTGCGCGTGAGCCTGCGGTAGAGGAGAAACGCGCTGACGGCGTTGGCTGTGACCGTCGCGATGGCGACACCGTTGACCGTCATATGCAGCACGATGACGAAAAAGAGGTTCAGCAGCACGTTCAGAACGCCGGAGATGGCGAGCGCCGCGAGCGGGACCTTCGTATCGCCGACGCTGCGGAAGATGGCCGCTTCAAAGTTATAGAGCAGGATGACCGGCATACCGAGCAGATAGATGCGCAGGTACATGAGCGCATAGGGGAATACATCGTCCGGCACGTTGAGCACGCTCAGAAGCGGTGCGGCGATGAACTGCCCGAGCAGCGAGACCACCGCGCCGCCGAGCACGGAGAACACGATCGACGTGTGGACCGCGTGCTTGACCGCCTTTTCATCCCCGCAGCCGATAGCGGTGGCGATGACGACATTCGCGCCCAGCGCGATGCCGATGAAGAGGTTGACGATAAGGCCGATGATGGGACTGTTCGCGCCCACGGCCGCGACGGCCAGCGTGCGCGCATCGCCCGTGAAGTTGCCGACGATGGCGATATCCGAGGCGTTGAATAGCTGCTCCAGGATCGCTGTGGCCGCCACAGGCAGCGCAAAGAGCGGCAGCTTGTTCCAGATCGGACCATGAAGCATATCGATCTCGTGTTTTTTGACTTCTGCCATGAGGAAAAAAGGCCCTCCTTTATATAATATCGTAAGATCATGATCTTAAAAGCGGCTTAGAACCGACATAGTATAGCGCCGCTCTGCCAAAATGGCAATAGTTTTCTTTCGTCCGCACAGTGGTTTTTTGCACGCTGCGCGGACGCTGCGTTTTTCTTGACACACCTCAAAAATCGCTGTAATATAAGCGCGGATCCGACCGGATACGCCCAAAGACATCGAGGTGCTCATGGACTATTATCTTTTGACCGACCTGACCGCGCGCATCGCTTACCATCTGGCGCTGAGCGGCGCGGAGACCTTCCGCATCGAGGAGACGATGCGCCGCATCATCGGCGCTTACGGCATCGAGTGTCAGGCCTTCGCCATCCCAAACTGCGTGATGGTGAGTTTGGAGGCTGCGAACGGCAAGCCCCTGATGGTGATGAAGCGCGTAGGCTTCCACGGCAATGATCTGGAGGCGGTGGAAAAGCTCAACGCCCTCTCCCGCCGCATCTGCGCGGAGACGCCCCCGCCCGAGGTGGCGGCACAGTGGCTCAAAGAGACGCTCGCCGAGCGGCGCACTTACTCCGTGGCGGCCTATTATCTCGGCAATTTCCTCGGCGCGGCGGGCTTTTGCCCGGTGTTTGGTGGAACGATGCGCGACAGCTTGTGGGCGGGGCTGATGGGCCTTATCATCGGCTTTGTTACCCGCCAGATGGACAGGTGGGAAACGAACCCCTTCTTCAGCACCATTACGGCGGCCTTTGCGATGGCGGTGCCCGCGTATCTCGCCGCGGGCTTCCATCTCATCGACTATGTCGACGCGGTCATCATCGGCTCGTTGATGATCCTGGTCCCGGGACTTCTCATCACGAATTCGATGCGCGACATCATCTATGGTGACACGAACTCGGGCATCAACCGCATCGTGCAGGTGCTGCTCTCCGCCCTCGCTATCGCGATGGGCACGGCGGCGGCATGGCAGGTGACGTCCGGAGTGTACGGCATCACGGCGAGCGCAGGCTCGGCGTCGTATCCCGCGTGGGCGCAGGCCATCATGATCTTCATCGCCTGTACGGGATTTTTCATCCTCTTCAACGTGCACGGCTGGGGGAGCTTCCTCTGTGCCTTCGGCGGCGTGGTGACGTGGATGGCGTACCTTCTCCTCCGTGAGCTGGGCGTCGGCATTTACGGCATGAACTTCTTCGCCTCCGTGATCGCTGCGATCTACTCCGAGGCGATGGCGCGCTCACGCAAGTACCCCGTCACGTCGTACCTCGTTATCTCCAGCATCCCGCTGCTGCCGGGCGCGGGCATTTACTACACGATGAGCTTCGGCCTCGAGGGCAATATGCAGGCCGCGCTCCAGAAAGGGCTCGAGACTGCGGGCATCGCCGGCAGTATCGCGGTCGCGATCCTGCTGGTGTCGACGGTGTTCCGTCTCGTGACCTCCCAGCGCGGCAAGCGGAAATAAGCAAAAAGGCGAAAGCCGACGCATACAAAACGGTATGCGTCGGCTTTTTTGCGCTTATTTTTCGGCGTTCAGCCGGTCGAGATAGGCGTTCAGCGCGGCAAAATCGCCTTGCGGGTAAACGCTGATGTCGCGGTTTTTCGCGTTGATGAGACAGTCGGTGAGCAAAAATATGTCCATGCCCAGCTCGCAGGCGACCATGTCCTCGTTTGCGTCGTTGCCGACCATCAGGCACTCCTCGGGCCGTACACCGAGCGAGCGCGCGACCTCGCGGTAGTAGTCCACGTTCGGCTTGCAGAAGGTCGAACCCTCGTAGGTCGTGTAGAGCTCGAAATCCTCCGGTGTGAGCCCCGCCCAGCGGATGCGGTGCTCGGTGGCGATATGGGGAAAGATGGGATTCGTCGCGAGCGCGACGCGGTAGCCGCGGTCTTTGAGCTTGTGGACGGTCTCGGCCGCAGCGGCGTTGAAGCCGCAGGTGCCGCGCGCGTCGTTGAACTCATTGGCATAGAAATCTTCAAAAAGCGGCTGGTCGTCGCGGGCCTTGTCTGCACCATAGATCTCAGCGAATTTTGCCCAGAAGGCCTGTTCGTTTGTGCGCGAGCCGTCGTTTTGGACCATGGCGGCGGTACCGGCCCAGATGGCGTCGACGAGCGTCTTGGGCTCGTAGCCGTGCGGCGCGAGCTTTTTGGCAAGGAGCTTGAAGTAGCCCGTGGTGAAAGCGTCCTGGTCCATCGGCAGCAGCGTCCCATCCAGGTCGAATAAAACAGTGGTGATGTTCAAAGCGAGGTCTCCTTTGAGAATGATGGCGTGACGGCAGGGCGTCGGTGCATCCCTTGCAATAGCCGTTAAAATGAAGTTTAGCATATTTCAAAGAGTGGGTCAATCTTCATTGTGGCAGGATGAAAAGCGGTGCTATGATGGGCCTCGATGGGACCAACCGCCTCGACATCGTGCTGATGCAGCTCGTTAAGCT
>URXY01000044.1 GCA_900552015.1 uncultured Eubacteriales bacterium
GCGAAATGCCCTGCATCGGGGACACGCTGGCTCCGCGCCTGATCGCGGAGATCGGAGATGTCCGACGCTTTCACAGCAAGCGGGCTCTCATCGCATACGCCGGCGCAGATTGCAGGCTGTCGGCGCGGCGAGCGCCGCAACGAGTATCTTTTCGAGCTTCTCCGCCTCAACGTCTCGGTACTCATACTCCAAGACTGAAAACCTCTCGCGCGCCAGTGTCAGAAAATCCATTTTCCGTTTCTCCTCATCAAGCATCTTTACAGCCGCACTTCTTCCCCGGCGGAGAAGAAGTACAGCAGCTTTTCCTTGACTCGTTTCCCCGTCACGCGCGAGAGCGCCATCGAATAGGCCTCAAGCTGAGGACGGTAGTGCTCGGCGCGCTCTTCAAGCTGCGCGCGTGTCACGCGGTCGGTCTTGAAGTCCACGACCACGAGTTCGCCGTCCTCTTCAAAAAAGCAGTCGACCACGCCCTGCAGCAGCACCTCATCATCCGAGTTCACGACCGCAAAGTCCCGCACGGGCCGCAGCAGCGAGAAACGATACTCCCGCTCGACCTGTTCGCTCGCGCGGATGCGCTCTGCGAGCGGGCTCTGCAGAAAGCGCACGATCGCGCGCACATCCACGGCCCGCGCCTGCTCGTCCGTCAGCTTGCGCTGCACGCGCATCGCCTCGAGCTGCGCACGCACGCCCACTTCATCGCTTTTTTCCGAAAAGTCGAGGTATTGCAGTGCGAGATGAATGGCGGTCCCGCGCTCCGCGCCCGTGAGCTTTTGCTCCCCCGCGAGGAAGCGCGGCCTTGCAAGGCTCCGCAGGCGCGGCGGCAACGTCGTATTCTCGGATATTTCTTCATCCAGCGCGCGGCCCTTGAGCTGCGTCGCCGTCAGCTTTGCGGGCAGGAGCGTCTCTGCCTGATGCGGGTACTCGTACTCGAGCGCCCGCACGTCTACCGGCAGTTCCGGTGTGTGCGGCGTCTCCTCAGCCGCTGCATCCTCTCCGGGTGCAGGGCGCAGCAACGCTTCCCCCTCGTGCACGCGCACGACCCAGGGCGTTTCCCCCGCAAAGACGCGGCCCTCGCCGTTCTGTCCTGCGAGCGCACGCAGCGGCGCTGCTTCGCTGCGCTGCAAAAGCGGCAGCATGATCCAGTCGCCCATGCACTTGCCCTCGTCCACCGCCTCGGGCAGCACGGGACACGCACTCACGGCCATCAGATCGGCGACGCGGCTGCGCGCATTCGCCTGCGTGTGGACCATGACGAGCTTTTCCTTCGCGCGCGTCATCGCGACATACAGCACGCGCAGCTCTTCAGCCTTCGCCTCGCGGCGCAGCGTGCGCTCGATGGCCTGCCGCGCCGCCGTCGGATACTGGATGCGCTGCTTTACGTCCACGCACACAGGGCCAAGCCCCAACTGCGGGTGTACCAGCACCGAGGTCTGGAAGTCCATATTGCTGAACCGCCGCGCAAGGTCCGTCAAAATGACCACCGGGAATTCAAGGCCCTTCGACTTGTGGATGGACATGATGCGAACGCCGCCGGCTGCATGCTCCACCTGCGGCGCGGCGGCTTCGCCGCTTGCGAGCTGCTCACGCAGCGCGCTGACAAAGGAGAAAAGCCCCTGATGCCCCGTGCGCTCGTAATTTTCGCACAGTTGCAAAAACGCCAGCAGATTTTCCTTGCGTGCCGCGCCGCCCTCCATCGCACCGAACACGGCGAGCACATGGCAGCGGCGGAAGAGCTCGTCCAGCAGTTCCCGCACGCGCAGCGACGCCGCCTTATCGCGCAGCGTGCGCAGTGTTTCAAGGAAGTCTTTGCTTTTCTCCCCCTCGTCTAACAGCAGCGCGTCGTAAAAATCGCCCGTCTTCTGCTTTGCGCGCACCTCCGCGAGCTCATCGGCCGTAAAGCCGAACAGCGGCGAGCGCAGCACCGACAGCAGCGGCACGTCCTGACGCGGATTGTCGATGATCTGCAAAAAGGCAAACAGCACCGCGATCTCTGTTGCGGCAAAAAAGTCATCCCCTGCATCCGCCGCACAGCGGATGCCGCGCGCCTCCAGTGCACGGCGATAGTCCAAGAGTCGCGTGCTCGGCGAGCGCATCAGAATGACGATATCCTCCTCGCGCACAGGCCGCAGCTCTTTCGTTTCGTCATCCTGTACAGGGAAATTGCTTGTCAGCATATCACGGATATAGTCCGCGACGAACGCAGCCTCGGCCTCGCTCGCGCGCACACGCTGCTCGCCCGTCTGCGCAGGCACATCCAGCAGATGGAACTCTGCGCCGCAGCAGTCGGACGGCACATAATTCGCGCCGGGGCGCAGCATCTCATCTTCGCCGTAGTCGAGTTCGCCCATTTCCTCGGAAAGGACGTTCGTGAAGATGAAATTTGTCGCCTCCAGCACTTCCTTACGCGAGCGGAAGTTGCGAGAGAGCAGCAGCTTCGCGCTTTCGTGCTCCCCCGCCTGCGCAAGCGGCGGCCAGGTGTTGTAATGCTGCAAAAAGATGCGCGGGTCAGCCAGTCGGAAGCGATAGATGCTCTGCTTGACGTCGCCGACTGTGAACAGGTTTTCTCCTTTACAGGATATCGCTTCAAAGATACGGTTCTGCACTTCGTTGGTGTCCTGATACTCGTCTACCATGATCTCGCGGTAGCGCGCACTCACAGTATTTGCAAGGTCCGTCGGCGTACCGTCCTCTCCGATGAGGAGGCGGATGGCCTCGTGCTCCTGGTCGGAAAAGTCTGCCGCGTTGCGGCGCCGCTTTTCCTCGTTGTACCGGCGGGAAAATTCCGCCGTCAGGTCGATGAGCGCGAGCATCGCGGGTGCCATCGTGCGCAGGTCCTCCGCCGCCTCGCCGGACGATGCGGCGAACTGCTCGCCAAAGCTCTTGACCGCCGCCTTGCAGCCGTCCCACAGGGCCTTCATGCGTGCTTTGAGCTCGCCGCCGTCGCTGTCCTTCACGGGCGCGAGGCGCGGGAACGCGATGCTCACGCCGCGCGCGGCGTCCCAACTCTCGCCTGCCTTTACCGTGAGCACTTCGAGCTGATAGGAGACATCCAGAAATGCGGGCGCGTACTTCTGATCCAGCGCGTCGTTCTGCGTCATCTCCTGCACCGCCATCCGCATCAGGCGCTGCCAGTGGCGTGCCTTTCGCTGCACCTCGCGGAGCAAAATTTTGCCGTAGGGTGTGTCTTCGATCTTCTCCGGCACCTTGCGCCACAGCGCGCGCTGCGCGTCCAGCCACTTGTGCTCATACGGCTGCGCCTGCAGCTTCGCGTGCAGCTCGAGCACCAGCGCTTCGAGCGCGCTGTCATCGCGTCCCGCGCCGAGCGTGTCGGCGAGCAGCGCGCCGCCCGGCGTCAGATCATCGTAAAAGTCATCCAGCGTGCGCGAGAGCACGCGCTCGCGCAGCGTTTGCGCGTCGTTCTCATCCAGCACGCGGAAGTCGGGCCGCAGCGTGTGGCCGCACGCATCCTCACCGAGCAGGTGGCAATTTTCGCGCAGCAGCGCGGTGCAGAAGGCGTCCACCGTCTTGATGTCCGCGCGGTAAACGCGCAGCATCTGGCGACGCAGATGCTCGTTGCCAGGGTCGCGCTCCATGCGCTCGGTAAGCGCCTTGGCAATCTTACCGCGCAGCTCGCTCGCCGCCGCGCGCGTGTAGGTGATGATGAGAAAATCGTCGAGGTTCGCGCCCTCGCGCTCCACGTAGGAAAAAAGCCGCTCAACGAGCACCTTCGTTTTGCCCGAGCCCGCCGCCGCGGAGACAAGGAGGCTCCGCCCCCGGCTGTCGACCGCCGCCTGCTGTTCGTTTGTCAGCTTCTCAGCCATTTTTGCGTCCCCCCTCTCCGTTCACCTCGTCGATATAGCTCCAGAATTCATCGGTCTTCGTTGCTTTTATGTATTCTATATGGTCGCCGCCGCGCCCATTTTCAAAGTGGCACGCGCTCGCGAACTCACAGTACGTGCAGGCCGACTGCTGCGGCGTGCGTGCGTAGGGGTCGGCGTTGATGTTGCCTGCAAAGACCTCGTCCGCGATCTCGCGCAGCACGCGGTCGACATATTTCGCAAGCTTTGCAAACTGTCCCTCGGACGCAAGGCTGCCCGACAGTGCGCCGCCCTTTTTCACCGCGATGGGCAGGTACTCCGGCGCGTCCAGCGCGTCGTGCTCCATCGCCTCCAGGACCGCCGGGTCCTCAAGGACCATGCCGCTGCGCCTGAGCTCCTTTTTGCGCGCCTTTTCGATGGTCTCGTCCGCCGTGTCGCGCGCGCAGCGCAGCATCGGCTCTCGCGCGGGCGTGTAGAGGAGACCTGCGGGGACGATCTCCTTCCCGCCGAAGAGCGCGCCTCCCTCCTGCTCGAGCGCAAAGAGGTAGAGCAGCATCTGGAGCCCCAGCCCATAGCGCAGCTCGGCAAGGTCAAAGGTCTTTTTACCCGTCTTGTAGTCCACGACGCGCAGATACAGCTTGCCGCCGTGCTCCCAGCCGTCCACGCGGTCGACCTTGCCGACCACGCGCGCGGTATTGCCCTTTTCGCAGACCGTGACGGCGGGCAGCTGCCCGTTCGGCCCAAAGGCGAGCTCGAAGGCCACCGGCTCAAAGTCCGAATGCTTCAGCTCATCGGCGACCTCGTCCATGATGCGCTCTGTCGAATCGCACAGGCGGTCAAAAAGATAGCGAAAGCGCGCGCTTTTTTCCGAAAGGTCTGGCAACACGCGGGTCTTGTAATCCGCGATGGCCTCCTGCACCAGCGCGTGCAGTTCCGCCGTTTCAAGCGTGTGCAGACCGCCGCGCGCCTTCGCCGCGCGCAGCGTATGCTCCATCACGTCATGCACGAAGGTGCCGATCTGCGGCGCGTCAAAGCCGGCGCCTGTGCGCTCCTTTGCGCGCAGGCCGTAGCGCAGGAAGTAAGCGAAGTGGCACGCGCGCGCCTTGTCCATCTGTGAAGCGGACAGGCGCAGCGTATCGCCGTACAGCGCGCGCACCGCGTTTTTTGAAAGCCTGCCGCGCGTCATGCGCGAGGCCGCGCGCATCGCGGAAAGTGTGCTCTGCGCATCCGCTCTTCCTTCGAAATACTGCCACAGCGCGCCGCCGATGTGCTCGCCCGCATACTCGAGCGCCGCATCCTTTGCCGACAGGCGATATTCCTTGTCAGCGCTCTCTTTTTCTACCGTCACCTCCGTCAGCAGATGTGCGATACGCCCGACGGCGAACGACGGCCGCTTCTCCGCGCCCGAGCTGTCAGACACGGGATACGAGAGCGTCAGCTTTTCCGTCGGCTGGGCGAGCGCGGCGTAGAGGTTCTGAATTTCCAGATGGAACTGCTCCATTCCATGCGGCGCAAGGAAAATATCGCGCTGCTCGAGCGCCTCGCGGTCCTCGTCGCGCAGCACGCCGCCCTCCGTCTCCGTCGCAGGCAGCACGCCGTCGTTCGCGCCGAGCAGGAACAGTGCGCGGACCGTATGGCGGTCGTTTCGCGTCATCTCGCAGAGGTTCACCGCGTCGAGCGTCACCGGGATGGTGCCGACGCTGTACTGCGTCAGCACCAGGCGGAAGAGCTGTGCGAACTCCTCGGCGTCGAGCACGGTATCGTCCAGAATGTCCACGAACTGGTCCATCACGCCGCAGAGGATGCTCCAGAGCTGCGCCGTTTCCTCGGCGCGCTGGGCTTCGCCCTCGGCAAAGAGCCGCGCCGTCTGCGCTTGCAGCGTCTCCGGCAGATCGATCTCGTCCAAATAGTCGTACAGCGCGCGCACCTTTTGCTCCGCCGTGCCGCTGCCGCCCACGTCTTTTTTTAGGCGCGCAAACGGCCCCTGCACGCGCTCACGCAGTGCGTTGACCGTCTTGAGCCGCGCCCTTGCCTCGTCCGTCCATTCTTCGCCGTAGCCGTCTGGATGCGCCGACCAGGGCGTCTCGCGCGTCCACATCGCGCCGCGAATTTCCCATTTGAGCGCGTAGTTTTCAAGGAGGTCGCACTCCTCCATCGTGAGGCCCGCAAGCCCCGTTTTGAGGCAGCGGAACACATCCTCATATTCAAATCCGCCCGTCGCCGCGTCGAGCGCACCGAGCAGCAGCGTCAGGACGCTGCTTTGCAGAATGTCGCGCCGGTGGGCATAATAGAGCGGGATCCCAAAGCGCGCGAACACCGTTTGCAGTGCGTCGGCATAGCTTTCCAGGTCCCGCGCCGTGACCGTCACGTCGCGGTAGCGGTAGCCCTGCTCGCGCACGAGCTTTAATATTTGTGCGGCGACCCATTCGCACTCGCTGTAGGCGCTTCCCGCCTCATAGAGCGCGACGGCGTCGGCCCCACCCGCCATCATGCGCGCGGGGCCGAAAAAGCAGCGCTCGATATGGTCGAGCGCTCCGCGCTCCTCGCCGGTCTCCATCGTCTCCTCCGCGCACGGCACGCCCGCGTCGCGCGCGAGCGCAAAGAGCTGCTCGCGCACGCGAAGGCTCGCGGAAAAGAGCTCGCGGTCGCCTGTGTCGCCGAGCAACGTGACCGTCACGCTCTTTGAGCGCCGCAGCAGGATGCGCAGGATGCGCAGCTCACGCCCTGTAAAATAGGAAAAGCCGTCGAGAAACACATCTTTATTGTCGATATACTCCGACGCCTCCAGATTTTCCTCCAGCTTTTGCAGGCGGTCGCGCGCATCGCGCCCCGGCGCGTGGAGCTTTGCAAGATACACGCCGTACAAGAGCGCGATATCGCGCAGCTTGTCGCCGCTCTCGCCCTCCATGTCCTCGACCTTTTCTGCAAGCGTCTCCGGCTCGATGGCGTAGGCCTGCAATTCCTCCATCACGGCGAGCAGGCTCTCCAAAAACGCCGCGCGCTGTGACGCTCTGCGGTAGACCTTCAGCGCCGGCGCGAGCTCTGTGAGCGCGCGCTGCAGCGTCAGGAGCTTGCCGCCGTTGTCCAGCGTCACATCCGCGCTGCCGCCGCAGATCTGCAGCACACGCGTCGCGAGCAGCTTGAAGGTCAAGACCTCTGCGTGCCGCGAGGCCGCGTCGCCGCAGGCCCGGCACACGTCCATCTCCGCCACGTGTGAAGCGTGCTCCGGCACGAGCAAGATCTGCTGCGACGAATCGCCCAGCGCTGCGATCTTTTTCAGCACGCGCTCGGATTTACCCGTGCGCGCGCGTCCCATCCATATATGCAGCAAGCGTTCCGCCCCCTTTTTCGTCTCATTTTTGGAAAAAGTTTATCATACTTTTTTCCGTTCGGCAACGCAGAAAGCGCCGCGCGCATATTTTCCCCACACGCGGAAAAACTACCGGCGACCAAACCATCATCAAGGAGGGTACTCTATGGTCATCGATAAGATCGCGCTGACGCTTTCCATCATCGGCGCGCTCAACTGGGGCAGCGTGGGCCTGTTCGGCTTCGACTGCGTCGCCTTTCTCTTCGGCGGTCAGACCGGGATGCTCAGCCGCGTGATCTACACGCTTGTGGGCCTCGCCGGTATCTGGTGCATCACGATGCTCTTTCGCGAGACCGAGCCGATGGAAAGCGGCGGCCAGGCGTAAAAATAAAAGGAGAGGGCGCCCCCTCTCCTTTTATTTTTGTGTTGAAAATTTTCTTTATCGCTTCTCGACCGCTTCCGCGCCCTCCAGCTCGCGCATCGAACGGCGGAACTGGCGGTAGAAGGCCACGCTCGTCACCGCCACCGCACCAAAGTCGGCGACGGGCTCCGCCAGAAACACCGCGAACGCCTTGTCCGCGAAGAAGTGCGGCAGGATATAGATGAGCGGGATGAGCAGGATGATCTTGCGCCACACGGCGAGGAAGAGCGATGTCTTCGCGTTGCCGAGCGCCACGAACGTCTGCTGGCAGGCGATCTGAATGCCGAAAATGCCGCTGCACGCCATATAGATGCGCACGGCCCACGACGCGTATTCGACCAGCGCCGCGTTATTGTTGAAGATCAGGATGAACGCACGCGGGAACAACTCAACAAGAAGCCAAATGGCCATCGAGTACGTCACACACGCGCGTAGCAGGCAGAAGTATGCCTCTCGCACGCGCTGTGCGTTCCTCGCGCCGAAGTTGTAGCTCACGATGGGCTGTGCGCCCTGCGTCAGGCCCTGGAGCGGCATATTGGAAAACTGCATGATGCTCGTCAGCACCGTCATCGCACCGACGGCCATGTCGCCGCCGTAGCGCAGGAGCGAGGAGTTGAAGCAGATGGCGATCAAACTTTCCGTCGACTGCATCACGAACGGAGAAAGGCCCAGCGCGACGCACGGCAGCACGATTTTGCCGCTCACGCGCAGATTTTCACGCTGCAAGCGCCAGCGCGTCTTCTTTCCCGTGAGGAACGTCATCACCCACAGCGCCGACACCGCCTGCGACAGCACCGTCGCAAGCGCCGCGCCGCGCACGCCGAGGCCGAGCGCAAAGATGAACAGCGGGTCGAGCGCGGTATTCAAGAGCGCGCCGATGAGCACCGTCTTCATGCTCACGGTGGCAAAGCCCTGGGCCGTGATATAGGCATTCATGCCGAGCGTGAGCTGGACGAAGACCGTTCCGAGCACGTAAATGCGCATATAGTCGAGCGCGTAGACGACGGTATTTTCGCTCGCGCCGAAAAGAAGCAGCAGCCTTTCGGCAAAGACCTCAAACAATACCGTCAGCACGAGCGAGGTGATGAGCAGCATACTCAGGCAGTTGCCCATGATGCGCTCGGATTTTTCGCTCTCGCCTGCGCCCTCGGCGATCGAGGCGCGCGGCGCGCCGCCGATGGCCATGAGGGACGCGAACGCCGAGATGACCATGATGATCGGCAGGCACACGCCCACGCCCGTCAGCGCGAGCTTGCCGACGGTCTCCGCCGGCTGCATATGGCCGATGAACACGCGGTCCACCAGATTATAGAGCATATTGACGATCTGCGATGTGATCGTCGGCACGGAGAGGGAAAAAAGCAGCTTTCTGACATTCCCCTGCCCCAGGTCAGCACGTTGCCCCACAGTTCTCACCCTTCTCTTTCAGCAGTATCGGACACGATATCACATCGTGCCCGCTTCGTCAAGCGCGCCGCAGAGGGAAACCGCGCGGAAAATCAGACATTTTTTTGCTTTCTCCATTGCTTTTTCCTTCGGGACTATTGTATAATTCAAAGGATGCAACCGCGCCGAAAAAGTATCGACGCTTTTTCGGATCATTATCAACAGGAGGAACCATCATGAACGAAAAATTTTCCAAGCTCGGCTTCTATCCTTCCGACATTCTGCTGCCTAAGAATGTGGATATGAGCAAGTGGGCTGTTGTTGCCTGCGACCAGTTCACCTCTGAGCCCGAATATTGGGAGCGCGTGGAGAAGACCGTCGGCGATGCACCGTCCACCCTGCGCCTCATCCTGCCCGAGGCCAACCTGAAGGCCCCCAATGTCGACGAGTTCATCGCCGATATCAACGCCTCCATGACCAAGTATCTTGAGGAAGGCATCTTTGAAACGCTCAAGGATTCCCTTGTCTACATCGAGCGCAGCCAGAGCGACGGCAAGATCCGCCACGGCCTGATCGGTATGGTCGACCTTGACCAGTACGACTTCACCCCCGGCTCCGGCGCGCTTATCCGCGCCACCGAGGGCACCGTGCTCGACCGTATCCCCCCGCGCGCCCGCGTGCGCCGCAACGCGCCCATCGAGCTGCCCCACGTGATGCTGCTCATCGACGACCCCGAGAAGACCGTCATCGAACCGCTGACTGCCGCTGCCGGCAGCATGGAGTCCGTTTATGACTTCGACCTGATGGAAAACGGCGGCCACATCAAGGGCTACAAGCTCTCCGACGCGCAGATCGACACGGTCGCCGACGCGCTGACCGGCCTCACCACCGACGAGGCGATGAAGAGCAAGTACGGTGTCTCCGGCGTCGCTCCCCTGCTGTTCGCCGTGGGCGACGGCAACCACTCCCTCGCCACCGCCAAGGCCTGCTATGAAGAGCAGAAGAAGGGCAAGACGCCCGAGGAGTACCTCGCGCTTCCCTCCCGCTACGCTCTCGTTGAGGTCGTGAACAACCACGACGACGCGCTGCAGTTCGAGCCCATCCACCGTGTGCTCTTCGGCGTGGACCGCGAGAAGTTCATGGAAGAGTTCCAGAAGTTCTACCCCAACGCCCACGAGGGCAAGGGCGAAGGCCATGTCATCGAGGTCTGCTGGGCCGGTCACGACGGCTTCATCACCGTTCCCGACCCGAAGGTCCAGCTTGCCGTCGGCACGCTGCAGGCCTTCATCGACGAGTACCTCAAGAAGTTCGGCGGCGAGGTCGACTACATCCACGGCGACGAGGTCACCCGCGAGCTCGGCTCCAAGGAGGGCAATATGGGCTTCCTGCTGCCCGCGATGGGCAAGGAGCAGCTCTTCAAGACCGTCATGGCTGACGGCGTGCTGCCCCGCAAGACCTTCTCCATGGGTCACGCACAGGACAAGCGCTACTACATCGAAGCGCGTAAGATCCGCTGATCGAAGCAACATACAAAAAAGCGCCTTGCGGCGCTTTTTTGTTCGGAGGAAATAAAATGGATCACAGAACAGCCAGAAAATTGCAGTTTATCCTGCTCTTCATCGGCGCGCTCGTCGGCTGCGTGGGTGCCTGGGGCTTCAACAACACCATCGCGGTGCTCGTAGGTCTCGGCATCATGGTGCTGTCGGTCATCGTGTGGTGGCTCTTCTACCGCTGCCCGTTCTGCCACGAACAGCTCGGCCGCACGGACCCGCAGCGCTGCCCGCGCTGCGGCGCGTGGATCAGTGAAGGCCCCGAGCCCGGCCCCGAAAAAAAGAAGATCCAGCACAAGAAAAAGAAGCACTGAGCGCAGCAAGCGCAAGGAGGACGCGATGAACGATAAACAGCCCCTGATGGACTATCGCAATGCGCGCACCGTGATGTTTGCGCTTTTCGCGCTCGGTTTTCTCGTCGGTGTTGTCGGGCAGAACGAACCGTGCATAGCCATTGGTACTCTGATCATTTTCAGCGGCCTTATGGTACTGCTCATTTATTACCGCTGCCCGCACTGCGGGCGGTATCTCGGGCGCGAGGGCGGTCTGACCTACTGCCCCTACTGCGGCAAGGCGCTGGATGCGCCGGTCGAAGCGCCCGTGCGCACGTGGAGCACCCCCGCCTACGCTAAGCTCAACCTGACGCTTGACATTCTCGGCAAGCGCGACGACGGCTATCACGAGATGAAAATGGTCATGCAGACCGTCTCCCTCTGTGACGATGTGACCGTCACGCTCGCGGATGGAAGTGGCATCCGCTGCCGCGTGGAGGGCGCAGACCTTCCCTGTGACGAGCGCAATCTCGCCGTCAAGGCGGCAAGAGCCTTCTGCGCGGCGATGGACTACGATGGCGGCATCGACATCACGCTTACCAAGCGCATCCCGTCCGAGGCCGGTATGGCGGGCGGCAGCGCGGACGCTGCCGCGGTGCTGCGCGCGCTGCGCGATCTTGTCTCCCCCGCGCTCACGGATGAGCGGCTCGAGCAGATCGGCGCGAGCGTCGGCAGCGACATTCCCTTCTGCATCCGCGGCGGCACACAGCTCGCCGAAGGCCGCGGCGAAAAGCTGACCGTTCTGAAGTCCGCGCCGAAGCTTTTTGCTGTCGTCTGCAAGCCGGACTTCCCCATCTCCACACCCGCGCTTTTTGCGCGTGTGGATGGCGTGACGATCACCGACCACCCCGATACGGCCGCGATGCTCGCCGCCATCGAGCGCGGCGATGCGGACGCGCTGTGTGCGAATGTGTGCAACGTCTTTGAGCAGGCGCTTGAGGGCAAACAGAGAGAGTGCATCGAAAAACTCAAGCACGCGCTCTTGCTGCACGGTGCCAAAGCCGCGGCCATGACCGGCTCGGGCAGCGTGGTGTTCGGTCTCTTTTCCGATGAGACTGCCTGCCGCGCAGCCTGCGACGCGCTGCAAAGCGGCAGCATTCAGACTTTTTGCACGGAATTTGTTTAAGAAGTGAAAAAACCGTCCATACTCAAGCTATCTTCTTGAGATGGGCGGTTTTTTGATGAAACGGACAAAGCTGGAACTTTCCCTCGCCATCGGTCTTGCGGCCATGCTGCTTTACTGCGCGTCGCGCGGGCAGAGCAGCATGCTGTGGTGGAGCGCAGCCTTCTCGCCGCTGTGCGACGGCATTTTGACGCACAGCGCCGCGACGGGAGACATCGTGGTCAAATCAAAGCTCGCAGAGCTGCTGGCGCTGCTGCTGGGCGGAAAATAAATCGTGCACAAATGCGCACGATTTATTGTTGACATAACATCTTCATCTTCACTGTAGCTTTGCTGCAACTTTTTTGCAACCAAAAGGACATCTTCGCACTGTTTGACATCATCTTGCAGAAAGTTTTCTCTGCAAAAGGCAAGAAAAAAGCATCAAAACCATACGGTTTTGATGCTTTTTGGTGGAGATAAGCGGGATCGAACCGCTGACCTCTTGACTGCCAGTCAAGCGCTCTCCCAGCTGAGCTATACCCCCATGTAAGGGGTGCGCTGAGTAATTTCTTATTCAATTAGTGCGGGGGTTGTTTACCGCTTCAACCGGGCTCCCAGCTGAGCTACGCCCCCGTTTGGTACTTGAAGATTATAACACAGGTGGTTACAAATTTCAAGCCCTTTTTTGTTTTTTTATTGATCTTTTTTCGCAAAGCGAAAAATATCGCCGTTTATTCGATGCTGTGAATGCGGTATGTTCCGCTTTCGGCAGCTTTGTAAGCGAGGTCATCTTCAAAGACATAGCCGCTTTCAAGACGAATAACGCCGTGCATGGTGCTTGGCAGCTTGACCGTCAACACAATGACGTCGTCCTCATCCCTCTCCCATGCGGAAGCGATGCGGCCTGCGGGTGCAATGTGGAACGCTTCGGCATGTGTGAGGCGCGAAATGAACGACGGGCGGAAATCCACCTCATTCGGTTCACCGTGCGGCGCCATGCGGATACCGGAGAGCGCCTGCGTAAACCAGCTGCTGATGTCGCCCCAGAAATGGTGATTCAGTGAGCCGATGCGATCACTGCCCTCGGGCTGAAACACCTCCCACAGCGTCGTGGCGCCGCGTGCGATCCAGTTGCCGTAGGACGGATAATCCGGGCGGGTAATCATGGAGAACGCGAGGTCACTGTACCCGAACTCCGTCAAAACATGGAACAGCACACGTCCGCCGAGCACGCCGACATCGAGGTGATACTCCTGCTCCTCAATGAGGTTGATAAGCTGCTCAAACGCTGCCTTGCGCTCTGCGGGCTCGAAGATGTTATAGTAGATGGCCATGGCCTGCGAAGTCTGGCAGTTGCCAGCAGCGAGCATAGTGTTCTCGTCGATGAGATACTTGCGCACAACAGCTTTCCAACGCTTAGAGAGCGCGCGGGCAAACGCCACCTGCTCCGGCATATGGAGCTTATCGAACAGAAACGCGGCTTTATCCGCCATGTCCTTTGAGAGCACCGTATCGGTGAATGCGAGCGGCGATTTATATTCGTGCGCTTCGCGTCCCGGCGGGCACCAGTCGCCAAGGCCGATGGCGAGCAGGTCGTGCTCGTCCATACGCGTTGTGAGGTAGTGCAGGTATTTGATGATCGCCGGGGCGCACAGTTTGGCGGAATCCAAATCGCCGCGGTACTGATACAGTCTGTACGGCAGCTCAATGAGCACGCTATCCCATGCGGGGCCGTTGCCCCAAGCAAAGCCCCAGCCGCTTGTGGGCACGATGCCGGGCAGTGCGCCGTTATTATCCTGTGCTTTCACAATGGCACGCAGCCATTCGCGGTAGCTCTTTTCTGCGCCGAGGTTCAGCAAAATATGTTCGGAAGAAAGTGCCGCGTCGGCCGTCCAGCCGTTTTTCTCGCGCTGCGGGCAGTCCGTCGGGAAATAATAGAAATTCGTTACGTCCGATTGGCGCGTCATTTGCTGTAATTTGTTTGCAGTCTCATCCGAGCAGGAGAAACCGCCGCGCTCTTCGAGCAGCGAGTGCATCTCAAGCGCTGTAAGCAGGTCTTCCGTCGCTTGCGCTTCGGTGATGCCGCTGACGAGCACATAACGGAAACCGTGATACGTAAACGCCGGTGTATATACCTCTTCCCCGTCGCCGCGACAGGTATACACGTCTTTGTGGACATATTCGAGGTCGCGCGCCCAGTGCTCACGCTTAAACCAGATATTTTCCACGTCCGGCAGGCCGTCCTTCAAGTGCTCGCCGTGTCGAAGTTCTATGCGCTGGTCAAGCTCGCCGCGCACGCACAAGCGGCACACACCGGCGGTGTTGATACCGAAATCGTACAGATAGCCCTTTTCCGTTTTCGTAACGGAGATGGGCTTTAATTCATTTACGATGTCAATCGGCTCCGCGGTACACAGGCGCTTTTCGCCGCGCGGCTGCGGGGCGCGTTCGGCAAATTTCCATGCACTGTCGTCAAATCCGATAGTATTCCAGCCGGGTATTTCCAAGCGGCCGTCGTAAATTTCACCGAAGCGATAGTCATCAAACAGCAGCGGAGACGATTCCGTGCGCCATGTTTCGTCACTTTCAATGCAGTGCGCCTCCCCACTTTTGTCCGTGTACGTCAGGCACAGCGCCATTTGCGGTGCGGCACGGAATGCAGCGATGTCGAAATCCCAGATATGCCCGCCGGGGTTATTCGTAAAGCCGTTGCCAAGCCACACGCCAAGCACATTTTCGCCCGCGCGGAGCGTGACCTCATACGTATCGTAATACACAAGGTCATCGGGATTGTTGATGTACGGCGCAAGACGACCCTTTGTGATGCGTTCGCCATTTAAATACAGCTCATAAAAGCCGAGCGCCGTGATGATAACGTTTGCTTTGGCTTCGTGATCGGCTTGAAATGCGCGGCGCAGATACGGCGCAGGCACGTGGTGTTCAAATGTATTGTAAGCTTCGGATGCGCGGATAAAAGACTTCGGAAATTCCATTTTAACTCCTCCAAAAAGGACTGAATTCCTCTTTTATGACTGCTGTTTCGCTTTTGATTCGGTTGTGGGATCTACGTAGACGGTCTTATACTGCACATAGATGACCATGCCGGGCTTTGCGCCCTGCGGCTTTGAAACATAGCGGATCTGCGTGTAATCGACCGGCACTTGCGCGGAATCCTTCGCGCGGCTATGCTGCGCGGCAAGCACGGCGGCTTCCTCCATGGCGGTCTCCGTCGGTGCCTTGCCGTCTGTGACGAGCACCGTGTGCGAGCCGGGGATGTTCTTCGTGTGAAACCAAATATCGTTGTTGTTTGCGTCCTTCATTGTCAGCTTGTCGTTCTGGCGGTTATTGCGCCCGACAAGCACCGTGAAGCCGTCGCTCGTCTTGAACTTGAGCGGTGCGGAAAGCGCAGGCTGCTTCTGGTTCT
This sequence comes from uncultured Eubacteriales bacterium, assembly GCA_900552015.1. Taxonomy (GTDB): domain Bacteria; phylum Bacillota; class Clostridia; order Oscillospirales; family Oscillospiraceae; genus Hominicoprocola. The sequence continues at coordinate 15,347 of URXY01000044.1, forward strand.
TTTTGCCCGCCTTGCGGCGCACGTAGCCCTGTTCGGCAAGCTCGGCGCGAATCTCATTTAAATCACGTTCGTTTTCGGCGAGGGCAAGCGATTCGAACACACTGTCGATATACGTCAGCTCCGTCTGCGCAAGGCCGATCTGCTCAGTCAGCTTTTCCTCCGCCGTTTTCGCCTTGCGGTAGTTTTTATAGTATTTCTGCGCGTTCTGCTGCGGTGTGAGCGCCGGGTCGAGCGCAATCTCAAGCTCCGCCAAATTCTCATCATAGAAATTTTGCAGCTTTACGGATGTTTCACCCTTTTGAATCGCATACATATTCGCACTGAGCAGGTCGCCCTTGATGCGCAGTGTGTCGCGCTCGGCGCATGCGGAAAGCTCTGCCTGCTGGTTCGCGATCTTGCGGCTCAAACGGTCGGCGTGATTCGCAAGCAGACGCAGAAGATCCTGACTTTTCACGCGCATACGCTCAATCTGGTCGCGCTCGGCGTAGAACGCGTCGAGCATTTCGGAAAAGCTCTTTTTTTCACTGACCGTCATCGCGCTGCCGTACTGACGAATGTCCATAAACGCGAAATCTTTCGGTTTATTCTGCGGGTCAATGACAATATGCGGCGTGCCGGAAACGTTTTTCGCCGTCTCCATCAGCGTCGTCACGTACATCTCCGTACGGCGGCGCTGCGGGGGCGTCATGCTTTTCACATACACCTCATGCCCCAGCCCCGCGCTGTTTTCGACCTCTCGTGCAATGATCGGCGAAATGCCCTGCAAAACGGACATCAACGCTTTGGAAAGCTCCATATCACGCGGTAAAGCATCGATACGCGCCATGATCTCCTCCACCGTGCAGGTAAGCATGGAAAGCTTATCCTGCGGGGGCGGCAGGCGGTATAAAAGCCCAGGCAACACAAGACGCTCCGAAGACATCTCGGCATCCACGCGTTTTAGTGCATCGATGATTTTGCCGTTTTCATCAACCAAAATGATATTGCTGTACCGGCCCATGATCTCCACGGCAAGCGTCAGCTCCACGTGGTCGCCGAGCTCGTTCACGCTGTCGAATTTCAGCATGAGCGCACGCTCCAAGTCGGGCTGCGTGATCTCCAAAAGCTTTGCACCCTGCAATTTCTTGCGCAAAAGCATGCACAGCATCGGCGGCTGCTGCGGGTTTTCCACCGGAATCGTCGTCAGATTGACGCGCGCACTGTTTGCACGGGCGGAAATGAGCAGCTTATATGCGGCGCTGAAGCCGCGAAATGCGAGAATCAGCTCATCGCGGTTCGGCTGAAACACACGGTCTACGCGCGTGCCGAGCAAGGACGTGCCGATTTCCTCTTT
>URXY01000045.1 GCA_900552015.1 uncultured Eubacteriales bacterium
CCTCAACAAGTACCGCGACGGCCTGATTTTGACCTCGGCCTGCGAGGCGGGCGAGCTGTACCGCGCCATCGTGGAGGGTCGCTCCTACGAGGAGCTGAAGAAGATCGCCTCCTATTACGATGTACTGGAAGTCCAGCCGCTGGGCAACAACGCCTATATGGTGCGGGAGGGCAAGGTGGAGAGCGAAGAGGTCATCAAGGACTTCAACCGCACCGTCATCAAGCTGGGCGAAGACCTGCACAAGCCCGTCATCGCCACCGGCGACGTCCATTTCACCGAGCCGGAGGACGCCATCTACCGCTCTGTTTTACAGGCGGGCAACGGCTTCAAGGACGCGGACAATCAGCCGCCCCTGTTCTACCGCACGACGGAGGATATGCTGGACCAGTTCCGCTATCTGCCCAAGGAGAAGGCCTACGAGATCGTCGTGACCAACCCCCGCAAGATCGCGGCCAGCATCGACGGCAGCGTCCGCGCCATCCCGCGCGGCACCTATCCGCCCAGCATCGAGGGCGCAGAGCAGCAGCTCCGGGACGCCACATGGGCGCACGCCAAGCGGGATTACGGCGACCCGCTGCCCGAGATCGTGGAGAAGCGGCTGCAAAAAGAGCTGGACTCCATCTGCGGCCACGGCTACGCCGTCCTGTACGTCATCGCGGTCAAGCTGGTGGCCTACTCCAACGCGGGCGGCTATCAGGTGGGCAGCCGCGGCTCGGTCGGCTCGTCGGCTGTGGCCCACTTCTCCGGCATCTCGGAGGTCAACAGTCTGCCGCCCCATTACCGCTGCCCCAAGTGCAGGCACAGCGAGTTCATCACCGACGGCAGCTACGGCTGCGGCGCGGATATGCCGGATAAGAACTGCCCGGAATGCGGCACGAAGTACGTCAAGGACGGCTTTGACATTCCGTTTGAGACCTTCCTCGGCTTCGGCGGCGGCAAGGTGCCGGATATTGACCTGAACTTCTCGGGTGAGTATCAGGCGCGGGCGCACCGCCACGCCATCGAGATGTTCGGCGAGACGCAGGTGTTCCGCGCGGGCACGATCGGTACCCTCGCGGACAAGACGGCCTTCGGCTTCGTGCGCAAGTATCTCGAGGAGCGCGGCCTGACAGCCGGCAACGCCGAGATGAACCGCTTGACGCAGGGCTGCGTCGGCGTGCGCCGCACGACGGGGCAGCACCCGGGCGGCTTGGTCGTTGTGCCGGACGATCTGGATGTCGAGGATTTTACCGCCGTGCAGCACCCCGCCGACGCGGAGGACGCCGACACGATCACGACCCACTTTGAATACCACTGCATGGAGGACAACCTCCTCAAGCTCGATATGCTCGGCCACGATGACCCGACCATGATCCGTATGCTCGAGGATCTGACGGGCGTGAACGCGCGGGAGATCCCGCTGGACGACCCCGACACCATGAGCATCTTCACGAGCTCAAAGGTGCTGGGCTTTGAAAACGACGAGCTGCTCGGCCCGACAGGCGCCGTGGCGATCCCGGAGTTCAACACCCGCTTTACGCGCGGCATGCTCGTCGACACGCAGCCGAAGGACTTCAACACGCTGCTGCGCCTGTCCGGCTTCTCCCACGGTACGGACGTGTGGCTCGGCAACGCGAAGGACCTCATCATCAGCGGTACGGCAAGCGTTCTGGAGACGGTCGGCTGCCGTGACGATATCATGCTATACCTCATCTCTATGGGGCTTGACCCGAAGATGAGCTTCAAGACGATGGAGGCTGTGCGAAAGGGCAAGGTCAAGAAGGGCAAGGCGGGAGACTGGCCGATGTGGGTCGAGGAGATGCGCAAGCACGATGTGCCGGAATGGTACATCGAGTCGCTCGCGAAGATCGGCTACCTCTTCCCGAAGGCGCACGCGGTCGCATACGTCATGATGGCGTTCCGTATCGCGTGGTTCAAGGTCCACGAGCCGCTTGCGTTCTATGCGACGTTCTTCTCCATCCGCGCCAAGGCATTCGATGCCTCCGAGTGCTGCAAGGACGCCGACGCGCTGCGCCGACGCATTCGCGAGATCGAAAACAACAAGGACGCGACCGCCGTCGAGCAGGACCTGATGACGACGCTCGAGGTCTGCTACGAATTTTGCCTGCGTGGCTTCCATTTTGAGCCCATCGACATCTATCGCAGCGACGCGACAAAGTTTATCGTCACAGAGAACGGCCTGCTGCCGCCGTTCACGTCTGTCCGCGGTCTTGGCGAGACCGCCGCGCTCGATACGGTCGAGAAGCGCAAGGGAAAGACCTTCACATCTGTTGAGGAGTTTTCCATGTGCTGTAACAAGCTGTCGCAGATGCATATCGACCAGCTCAGAGCGCTGGGTGCGTTCGCGGGGCTGCCGGAGACGAGCCAATTAACGCTGTTTTGATGCGCCTGCCCAGCAGCAGAAACATATGAAAAAAGGGACATTCTCTCGCGTGAGAGAATGTCCCTTTTTGTCGCTTTCTGGTTTGATTTTACTTGCTTATGTTACGTTTTCCCAGAAGGATCCGTACTCGCTCGTGCCGCCGTCATCCAAAAAGGCGTGGAACGCCGCGTCCACCGCGCTGCGGCTGAAATCGCTGTAAATGCCGACGGTTTCCATGCCCTCATAGAAGCGGACATTCTCCGCACTGTGGCTGGGAGAGGCATCGTAAGCGGCGGCCAGCGCCTTGGCGCGGGAGAGCGCTTCGCGCGCGCCGTCCAAATCGCCGCCGTTGTACTTGAGCCGCGCGAGCGCTGCGTGCGAGGCCGCGCTGATCTTATCAAGCTCGCTGACGGAATCTCCTTTTCTGAGACCTGTAAGCATCGAATGTTTCCACTGCAAAATGTCGATCGCCGATCGGAGGTCTCCTCTCGCCTCAAATACGTTGGCAAAGCCGTCGCACACGCGCACGAGCGACGTGACTGCGCGCAGCAATGCCATGGAAAGATACGGCACGCCCTCCTCACGCCGCTCCTTCACGCCCGCGAGCAGACAGCCGATCTGATCGTCGAGCAGGCCGCAGGCGTTGTTCTCCTTGAAGAGAGCGAGCGCGCGTTCCCAGTCCTCCATGTCGAGCAGCACGTTCGCCATGTCGAGCCGGAGCGACATTTCGCTGATCTCCGGGTCGCTGTTTTGCGAAAGCAGGCGGATGGCGTGCGATAGCAGGTCGAGCGAACGGCCCTGCATCTTCTTGTCCTGCCGCTTGAGACCGGCCATCTCGAAAAGCTTGGCACATTCGTAGACGACGCCGAAGGTGTTCGGGAATTTTTGCAGCGCCTTTTCCGCCTCGGCAATGCCCTCATCATAATTGTCCTCGCGGCGCAGGCGCTTCATGCGCTCGACGATGCTCTTGCGGTCGTTTGCGCGCAGCCGGTAACCGAGCAGCGCATCGACCGAGAGGTCAAAGAAGTCGGCAAGCTCCATCAGCATTGGAATTTCCGGCAGACTCTGCCCCTGCTCCCATTTGCTCACTGCCGCGACGGAGACGCCCATCGCTTCGGCGAGCTGCTCCTGCGTCAGTTCCTTCTGCTTGCGGTAAAAACGGATCTGATCTGCAATACGGTTTTTCATCCTGTGCTCCTTTCGCGTGTCCTTACGGATATTTTTTCTTTTGCTGTGAGCCCAGTATAGCGCCAGAGGCGGCAAAAGGACAGTGACCGGTGGTAGAATCGGTAGAAATATTTTTTAATCGTAGGTTGAATTGAGCTGTTCCAAGACGAAAATAAGACCTGCCGAACGGCAGGTCTTATTCTTTCCTTACAGTCCCAGTTCCACCGCGCGGCGCAGGCGGACCTTGCCGTCGAGCGCTTCGTCGATCGTGTGGATGAGCGATTCGCGGTCGCGGTTGAGCGTACCGCCGAGGGGGAGGTAGTTCGAGGCGTGGTTCGAGCGGAAGACGCTGCCCTCCGAGTCAATATGCTCTAAGAAGAGGCGCGTTTCCGTCATCAGCTCGGTGGGGTTCATCATCTGGAACTCGCCGCGCTCGATCCAGTCGTGCAGGGGAGTGCCCGAGTAGACGCGCAGCGTGAGGAAGGCGATATAGTCCGGCTTCATGCGCGACACGGCCTTTGCCGTGTCGATGGCGTGAGCGCGCCAGTCGCCATTCGCGCCCGCCATGCCGTTGATGGCGGTGACGGAGGTGGCGATGCCTGCCTCCTTGCAGCGGATAGTGTTCACAACGATCTCTTCAGCCGTGACGCCCTTGCAGTACTTCTTCAAAAGCTCCTCGTTGCCGCTCTCAAGACCGATATAGACGATGCCGAGACCGTGCTCGCGCAGCGTGCGCAGTTCCTCGTCAGTCTTGCGCATGATGGCCTTGGTCGTGGCGTAGGCGGCCACGCGCTTGCACTTGGGGAAGTTGTCGCGGATATAGTCGAGGACGGTCAGCAGGTAGTCCATCGGCAGGATGAGCGCGTCACCGTCGGCCAGGAATATCTTTTCGATATAGCCTGCGTAGGCGCGGGACTCGGCAAGGTCCGCGAGGACCTGCTCGATGGGGTTGATGGAGAACTTCTTGTCCTTGTACATCGTGCAGAAGGCGCACTTATTGTGGCTGCACCCGAGCGTGCACTGCACGATCAGGCTGCGCGCCTCGCTGGGGGGACGGTAAACGGCTCCGGAATAGTGCATACTGCCTCCTTACTGCGCCAGCTTGGCCTGGCACTTGTCCATGAAGCGGTCCACGGTGATGACGGCGCGCTGGTGCGTGCCCTCGCCGATGAGACCGGCGGCGTCGGTGGCGCTCGCCTTGAAGTCGATCATCTTGCCGTTTGCTGAGATCGCCGTGACCTCGACGGTGACGGTGATCTCCATGCCGACGGGGGAGGGGGAGACGTGCGACATGTCGACCTTCGTGCCGACGGTGCTCTTGCCCTCGCCCAGCTCCTGCTGGAGGTAGGTGAAGGCGGCGTTCTCGACCATGGCGACGAGGTACGGTGTGCCGAACACCGGTAGACCGCCGCTGCCGAGGGCGGCAGCGGTCATGTCTTCCGTGACGATCTTCTTGACGGTAAAAGTATCTCCGATTTTCATCTAAAAACTCCTTTGCTTTACTTTGCAGCTTTGACCTTGATCCAAAGACGGCTCAGCTCGCGCATGAGGATCTGGTTGTCGTGGAACATCTCGTCCTTGTCATAGCCGCTGCGCGGAAGGTAGGCGGCATTTTCGGCGTAGAGGTCCTCGGACGTGGTCATCTCTTCAAATACTTCCGCGTTGGGAGAAGTATAACCCACCGTTTCGGTGTTGTCAAACGCGGCTTCGTAGGTGAGCATATAGTTGATGAACTCGTGGGCAAGCTTCGGGTTCTCGGCGTTTGCGGGAATGACCATCGCGTCACACCAGATGTTCGTGCCCTGCGAGGGCATATAGAAACTCATGTCCTCGTTCTCGTCGAGAATGACGGTCGCATCGCCGGAGTATACGACGGCGATATCCTTATAGCCGTTCATCATGCTGTCGATGACCTCATCGGTGACGTAGACGGGAGACATCGTGTTGTTCATTTGCAGCAGCCACTCGTAAGCGGCGTTGATCTCGTCGGGGTCCTCGGTGTTCATCGAGTAGCCCAGCGCCTTGAAGGCCATCATGAACGAGTCGCGCTCGGAGTCGTAGATGTAGATGTGACCGGCGTAGTCAGTGTTGCGCAGGATGTCCCAGCCCTCGCGCTCGATGACCTCGGGGTCGACATTCTCATGGTTGTAGACGAGGCCGACACTGCCCCAGAAGTAGGGAATGGACCAGTCGTTGTCGGGGTCATAGCTCATGCCGAGCACCGCTTCGTCCATGTTTTCCATGTTCGGGATAAGGCTCTTGTCGATCTTCTGGAGATAGTCCTCCTTCATCAGGCGCTCGATCATATAGTCAGACGGAATGACTACGTCGTAGCGGTCGCCCGCCATGAGCTTGGTGTACATCATCTCGTTGGAGTCGAAGTTTTCGACGATGACGCGCACGCCGAACTGCTTTTCAAAGTCGGAGATGACGTTTTCGCCGAGGTATTCGCCGGGGAGGTAGAGCTTCAGAACGTTGCTGCCGTATTTTTCGATGGCGGCGGCGCTCTTGCGATTCTGTGCGATGCCTGCGCCCACAGTGCCGCCGAGAACGGCCAGCACCAGCACGGCGGCAACAGCGGCGACGGCCCTGCGGCTCATACCGCGGGACGCCTTGCCGTCCTTTTCGCGCTTTTCGCGCACGATCGGCACAATGTTCACAACGCCGAGCGCCAGCGTGATCAGCAGGATGACGATGGTGGAGAGTGCGTTGATGGACGGATTGACGCGCTTGGACATCGTATAGACGAGGATCGAGATGTTGCTCACGCCGTTGCCCGTCGTGAAGTACGAGATGACGAAGTCGTCAAAGCTCATCGTGAACGCGATCAGCGCGCCGGAGACGATGCCCGGCTTGATCTGCGGGACGATGACCTTCGTGAGCGCCTGGAAGGGCGTTGCGCCAAGGTCCATCGCCGCGTCGATGAGGTTGGGGTCGAGCGAGCGGAGCTTGGGCGTAACGGAGAGCATCACATAGGGGATGCAGAACATGATGTGCGCGATGAGCAGCGTGCCGAAGCCCTTTTTGACCGTGAGGACGCTGAAAAACATCAAAAGCGAGATGGCCGTGACGATATCGGGATTCATCACGGGCAGGTCGTTGATGCGCTCGACCATTTTCTGCACGACCTTGCGGGACTTCGAAAGACCGATGGCCGTGATCGTGCCGACGACGGTGGAGACAACGGTGGCAATAAGGGCGATGATGACCGTGTAGAGCACGGCCTCCATCATCGTCGAGTCGGCGAACATTTTTTCATACCAGCGCAGCGAGAAGCCGCTGAACTTGGTGAGCGAACGGGAATCGTTGAAGGAAAAGACGATGATATAGAGGATGGGGAGGTAGAAGAAGAGCATCGTGAGGATCAGGATGATCTTCGAGGCAACAGAGTGTTTCTTTTTCATTCGCTTCTCACTCCTTTCCCTGCGAGGCGACCTGAACGTCCGCCTTGCGCGTGAGCCACATCGAGATCATGATGATGACCGCCATGATGAGCGAGATGGCAGAACCGAAGTTCCAGTCGCCGGAGGTGAGGAACTGGGATTCGATGATGTTGCCGACGAGGACGTACTGTCCGCCGCCGAGGAGCTTCGGGATGAAGAAGCTCGACACCGCGGGGAGAAAGACGAGCGTGATGCCCGAGATGACGCCGGGGAGCGAGAGCGGCAGCGTGACGCGCAGGAATGCCTGCACCGGCGTTGCGCCGAGGTCGTTGGCTGCTTCCAGCAGGCTCTTGTCCATCTTGTCGAGGGAGGTGTGGATCTGCAGGATCATGAAGGGGATGAAGTTATAGACCATGCCGAGGATGACGGCAAAGCTCGTGTGGATCATCGACACGGGGCCGATGCCGAACCACGAGAGGATGGTATTGAGCACGCCCTCATCCTGTAAAATGCCCATCCACGCGTAGGTGCGCACCAGCATATTGACCCAGGTGGGCATGGTGATGAGCAGGATGAGGATGGTGTTGCTGCGGCTGCTGCGCTGGGCAATGACATAGGCGATGGGATAGCCGAGCACGATGCAGATGAGCGTTGTGATGACGGCAATATAGAGCGAACGCAGCAGCACATCCATGAAGACCTTATCCGTGACGAAGCGGGCAAAGTTATCAAGGGTGAACTGGAACGTGAGCACGGAGTTGCCGGAGGTCGTAAACGCGTAGAGCACGATCAGGAGCATCGGTACGACGATGATCGCGATGATCCACGCGATATACGGGTAAGTCATGGAACGAAAGCGCTTCACCACTGGCCCTCCTTCTTCATCACGTGGATGTCCTCGGGGCGGAAGACAAGGCCTACCTGCTCGCCCTCTTCAAAGGCGTGGGTGGTGGAGACCTTGTACTCATAGCCCTCGGTGGAGAAGGTCACGTCGTAGACGCCCGGAGTGATGGTCTCGGGGTCAAAGTCGTATTTGACGTCGGTGATCTCGACCTGCTCGCCGTCTTCGAGGGACCACGCCGACGCGCTGGCCCAGGTCTCAAGGTCGGTGTCGAGCGCGATGCTCTCCTGAATGTCCTCGACCTTTTTGAAGAAGTTCATCGCGTAAATTTCTTCCTGATAGACCTTGCTTTCGACGCGGTTCTCGGCGACAACGAGGACCTTGACGGTGATGCTCGTCTCGTTGGCGGTGGAGAAGGTCACGGTGTAGTTGCCGGTCTCGGGCTTGATATCGTATTCCACAGTCTTGATGGAGATGGGCTCCTCGGTCTCGGCGTCCCACGCCTCGGCGGAGGCAAGGGCGACGACCTTGGCGTCGTCGAGTTCTTCAACGTCCTCGACGTCAAGCAGGAACGCGTTCGCGCTGATCTTCTCGCCCTTTTCCTCGTTGTAAACGGGACGGTCCTGCGAGACCTGCATCTTCACGGTGATGGACGTACCGACGCGGGTCTCGACCATCGTTTCATAGTGCATGCCCTTGAAAAGCTGAGACTTGACCGTGCCCTTGAGCATGCCTTCGGCGCGCGGGACGATGTCGAGGTGCTCGGGGCGGATGACGACGTCGACCTTCTCGTTCTTGCCGTAGCCGCGGGCACGGCAGGCGAACTTTTTATCCTCAAACATGACGAGGTCATCTTCGAGCATGACGCCGTCGATGATGTTTGTCTCGCCGATGAACTTGGCGACGAATTCGTTGACGGGGGTGCGGTAGATCTCCGTCGGCGTGCCGATCTGCTGGATCTCGCCCGCGTTCATGACGACGATCTTGTCAGACATCGTCAGCGCCTCTTCCTGGTCGTGCGTGACGAAGATGAACGTGATGCCGACCTCCTGCTGGATGTATTTGAGCTCCTGCTGCATCTCCTTGCGGAGCTTTAAGTCGAGCGCGCCGAGCGGTTCATCGAGCAGCAGCACGCTCGGCTCGTTGACGAGCGCGCGGGCGATGGCGATGCGCTGCTGCTGGCCGCCGGAAAGCTCGGTCACGTTGCGGTGGGCGTAGTCCTCCAGGCTCACAAGGCGGAGCATACGCATGACCTTCTGCTCGATAACGTCCTTCGGCTCCTTTTTGAGCGTCAGACCGAAGGCGATGTTGTCATATACGTCCATGTGGGGGAAGAGGGCATACTTCTGGAAGACGGTGTTGATCTCGCGCTTGTAGGGCGGGACGCTGACGATGTCCTCGCCGTCGAAAAGCACCTTGCCCTCGCTCGGCTGCAAAAAGCCGCCGAGGATGCGCAGCAGCGTCGTCTTGCCGCAGCCCGAGGGACCGAGCAGCGTGACGAACTCATTTTCACAAATGTCAAGAGAGACGCCCTTGAGAACGACCTGACCGTCCTCAAAGCTCTTGACGATGTTCTTGAATTGGATAAGCTTTTTCTTTTCTTCAGCCATTTTCCGATATCCTCACTTATTTTGATATAAAAATTAGAAAAGCGGGGGCGTGCAGACCCAGAGGACGCGCGCGGCGGTCTTGCGCTCGTTTTTGAGATAATGGAACGTTCTGCCGTGGAGATAAAACGTCTCTCCGCGGCGCAGGACGCTGCGCTCGCCGTCGCACTCCAAAACGACGCTGCCGTCGAGCACGTAACCGAACTCCTCGCCGTTGTGCGGCTCGACCTCAAACGATTCGCCGCCTGCGGGAAGCTCGATCAAGATCGGCTCCATCTGGTTTTTCTGCGTGTTGGGAACGATCCAGTTGACGGTGCAGCTTTCGCGCTCGTCGACAAAAAAGTCCTCCGCGTGGAAGACGAACTGGTCGTTTTTATCCTCCTGGAAGAATTCCGAGAGGTTGGTGCCGAGGGCCTCGAGGATATCGCTGAGCGAATCGATCGAGGGGGAGGTGAGGTCGCGCTCTAACTGGGACAAAAACCCCTTTGTAAGCTCGCTTCGGCTGGCAAGCTCCTCCAGAGTCAGTCCCTGTCGCGTTCGCAGCTGTTTGATCTTATTGCCGATGTCCATGCACACGCCTCCTCGTTTGATATACTAAACTTTTGGTCAGTTTTTGCTAAACCGAAATCATTATACACATAGCGCACAAAAATGCAAGAGTATATTTAACAAAAAGTTCAATATTTTGAACTTTTGAAAAATAAAACAGCGAAGAGCCGATTGCAGCTCTCCGCTTGTGGGATTTAACCAAAGTACTTCTTTTGAAACGGGACCTCATCCACCTGAAACTCGCGTCCGTGCAGATATTCGAGGATGCCCGCGTCGCTGGGAAAGTCGAAGCGCAGGCGGTAGGAGTAGAGCGCCTGATGCGTTTCGCCATATTTGCGGTTCACGCTGCCGACGCCGTACTTGCCGTCGCCGAGCAGGGGATGGCCGAGGTCGGCCATGCTCGCGCGGATCTGATGCGTACGGCCAGTGAGCAGCTCGACCTCCAGAAGCGACAGCTCGCCGCGCGTCTGGAGCGTTTGGTATAAGGTGATCGCGCTGCGGCCGTCCGGCACGGGGCGGTGGTAAACGCGGACGGTGTTGCTCTTCTCGTCCTTGCGCAGAAAGCACTCGATGCGGCCCTTCGGCGGCTCGACGCGGCCGAGGGCGATACATAAATAGTATTTGGCGATCTCGCGGTCGCGGATCTTGTCGTTCAGGATGCGCAGCGCTTCAGCGTTTTTCGCCGCAACGACAATGCCGCCAGTGTTGCGGTCGATGCGGTTGCAGAGGGCGGGGGTGAAGGCATTTTCCTTGCGCGGCCGCCACTCACGCTTTTGATAGAGGTAGGCGAGCATGTGATTGACGAGCGTGTTGACCTTCTCGTGCTCGTCGGCGTGGACGACCATGCCAGCGGGCTTGTCGAGCAGCATGATGTTCTCGTCCTCGTAGACGATCTTGAGCCGCGGCGTCGTGATCGTGAGGTAGACGTTTTCCTCGCTCGGCGACTCAAAAAACTCATCATTGATGTAGCACTGCAAAATATCGCCCGCGACGAGCTTCTGGTCGCGCTGGGCGCGCGCGCCGTTGACCTTGATGCGCTTTAGGCGGATGTACTTCTGCGCGAGCGAGGCCGGGAGCAGGGGAATGGCCTTGCCGAGAAAGCGGTCAAGCCGCTGGTTTTCGTCATTTTTTCCGATGTGAAATTCCCGCATGAACGGCACCTCCGCTTGCGCAGTACGCGATTTTCTGCTATTATAAAAGATAAGCTTGGAAAAAGAAAGGGATAATTTTCGCAAAACGAGGATCGCCTGCCAAAATTTTCGCTGAAAACAGCAAAAAATGTTTGACAAGCGGGAAAACGTCCTCTATAATATCACTCGTGTCATTGCGAGGTGTAGCATGGTTTTAGATGTAAAACGTATCATTAACACCCCCGGAGGCAGAATTCCCTTTGACTTTACAGAGGACTTTTCTGATGTGGACTTCGGCGGCGTGTGTCCTGCGGTTCAGCCGGTCTCAGTGGTAGGGCAGGCAGAGAACATTGCGGGGATGCTGCGGTTGCAGTTTGACCTGACTACAACGCTTTCCGCCGTGTGCGATCGCTGCGGGACGACGTTCGACCTTCCGTATAAGGTCTCCTTCGAGTGTCTGCTCGCTGAGGATCTGGAGGAAGACGACAACGACGATATCCTGCTGCTGGACAATGGGATCGTTGATCTCAGCGAGCTGGCGCGGGAGACGTTCATCCTCAATATGCCGAGCAAGACCCTTTGCCGCGAGGATTGCAGGGGCTTGTGTTCCGGCTGCGGCGTGAACCTCAATTTTGAGGCCTGCCGCTGCAAAAAGGAAGTAGACCCCAGGTTAGCAGCCCTCGCAAAGCTTTTGGAACAATAAATTCGCTGTTCATTCAGCTTAACTTTAAGGAGGTGTCAACATGGCAGTCCCCAAGGGGAAAGTATCCCGTCAGAGACGTGATAAGAGACGTTCTTCTCACTGGAAGCTCACCGCTCCCGCGCTCGTTGCGTGCCCGAAGTGCGGCGCTCTGCACCAGCCTCACAGAATGTGCCCGGAATGCGGTACCTACAACGGCCGTCAGGTCAAGGTCATCGAGTCCAAGGTCGCAGCCGAATAATTGATTCGGAACGAAAATCGTTAAGAAAAGCTGAGTGGAACTCCACTCAGCTTTTTCTTATGCCGCAAGAGAAGGTTAGCCTTGCGTAACCTCGAAAATTCGGTTATACTGTATTTGTAATATTTTGCTTTGCGATAAAGAGCGGTGCGATCGCGCGCCGCTTTGGAATAAAGGAGGCAGAGAGATGAAACCTTTGGTTGCGATCGTTGGACGGCCGAATGTCGGCAAGTCCATGCTGTTTAATAAGCTCATCGGCCAGCGGCTCTCCATCGTCGAGGATACGCCGGGCGTCACGCGCGACCGCATCTACGGCGAGAGCGAGTGGTGCGGCCGCAAATTCCGTCTGGTGGACACCGGCGGTATCGAACCGCGCACGGACGATCAGATCTTGTCGTTCATGCGCGAGCAGGCGGAGATCGCCATTCAGCACGCGGACGTCATCATTTTCCTGACGGATGTGAAGACCGGCCTGACGGCTTCCGATCAGGAGGTCGCGAATATGCTGCTGCGATCCCGCAAGCCCATCGTGCTGGCGGTCAACAAGATGGACTCGACCGGACGGGTCGACCCAGATTTTTATGAGTTCTACAATTTAGGCCTCGGCGATCCCATCGCCGTTTCCGCCGTGCACGGCCACGGCACGGGCGACCTGCTCGACGCGTGCTTACAGTATTTCCCGCCCGAGGATGACGAGGAAGAGGATGAGGATGTCATCAAGGTCGCCATCATCGGAAAACCCAACGTCGGCAAATCGTCGCTGACGAACCGCATTCTCGGCACCGAGCGCATGATCGTCAGCAATGTTGCGGGCACGACGCGCGACGCCATCGACTCGTACTTTGAAAACGAGCAGGGCAAGTATGTCTTCATCGACACCGCCGGCATGCGCAAAAAGTCGAAGGTCGACGATGTGATCGAGCGCTACAGCGTGCTACGCGCCACGATGGCCATCGACCGTGCGGACGTGTGCCTCATCATGATCGACGCGCAGGAGGGCGTGACCGAGCAGGATACGAAGGTCGCGGGCCTCGCGCACGAGGCAGGCAAGGCCTGCATCATCGTCGTGAACAAGTGGGATCTTGTCGAAAAGGACGGCAAGACCATGGACAAAATGCGCGACGACATCCGCCGCGACCTTGCCTACATGACCTATGCGCCGATTCTCTTCATCTCGGCGGCGACGGGCCAGCGCGTGCCGCGCCTTTTTGAGATGATCAACTACGTGCACAACCAGTCCTGCATGCGCATTTCGACCGGCATGCTCAACAACATTCTGGCCGACGCGCAGACGCGCGTGCAGCCGCCGACGGACCGTGGCCGCAGACTGAAAATCTATTACATGACGCAGGTCGGCGTCTGCCCGCCGCACTTTGTCGTGTTCTGCAACGAGCGCAAGCTCTTCCATTTCTCCTACCAGCGCTACCTTGAAAACTGCATCCGCAACGTCTTCGGACTGGAGGGTACGCCGGTCATCATGTCCATCCGTGAGAAGGGTGACAAGGAGGAGTGATACTATCATGTTTGTAGCCGTCTATTTCTTCCTTCTCAGCCATATTGAGTACCTGTTTGCGGCAATTGTTGCTTATTTCTGCGGTTGCTTCAACGGTGCGATTTTTGCCTCAAAGTTTTTTTTCCACGATGATGTACGCACGCATGGCAGCGGCAATGCAGGCTTGACGAACTTCTATCGCACCTATGGCGCGCGCTACGCGCTTATGGTGATCGTGTGTGATATGCTCAAAGCTGTGATCGCTGTCTGCTTCGCGGCATGGCTGGGCGCGCGATTCGATCCGCGTATCATGCCGGATGCGGCTCTGACCACGGCACAGCAGGCTGAATATGTACTGCACTTCAAATACTGGGCCGGACTGTTCTGCGTCATCGGACATATGTTCCCGTGCACGGCAAAATTCAAGGGCGGTAAGGGCATTCTGTGCAGCGGCACGTTGCTGCTGCTTCTCGACTGGCGTATCGCGCTTGTGGGCTGGGGCGCGTTCGTCGTGCTGTGGTTCACGACGCGCTATGTGTCGCTCGGCTCGGTCGCCGCGGCGGTCAGCCTGCCGTTTACCACGTATTTCGTGTTCCATAACACGGCCTGCACAGTGCTCGGCACGTGCATTTCGCTTCTTGTGCTGTGGGCGCACCGCAGCAACATCAAAAGACTCTTAAGCGGTACGGAGAGCAAGTTCCATTTCCATGTGAACGCGCCCAAACCGGGGGAGGACGAATGAACATTGTAGTGCTTGGCTCGGGCGGCTGGGGCACAGCCGCCGCGATGCTGTTATCGGACAACGGCCATACCGTCGCGCTCTGGTCGCACGACCCGAAAAAGGCGGAATTGCTGGATAAGACAAGGGAAAATCCTTTACTCAAAGGCGTGCGCATTCCCGAGCGCATCGCCGTCACGAGCGACTTAGCGGTGCTCCAAAATGCGGAGATGGCCGTCTTCGCGTCGCCGTCGTTTGCACTGCGCTCCGTTGCGCATGAGGCTGCGCCGCACCTGAAAAAAGGCACGCTGCTCGTCTCGCTCACGAAGGGCATTGAGCGCGGAACGCACCTGCGCATGAGCGAGATCATCGCGCAGGAATGTGGGGAGGGCTATCGCATCGCGGTACTCTCCGGCCCCTCGCACGCCGAGGAGGTCGCGCGCCGTCTGCCGACGGGCTGCGTATCGGCGTCCGCCGATCAGGCGAGCGCCGAGGCCGTGCAGCGCGCGTTTATGAACGAGGTCTTCCGCGTCTACACGCACGACGACGTCGTCGGCGTGGAGCTTGCGGGCGCGCTCAAGAACGTCGCGGCGCTGTGCTGCGGCATCAGCGACGGCTGCGGCATGGGCGACAACACCCGTGCGCTGCTCATCACCCGCGCGCTGAGCGAGATCTCGCGCCTTGCTGAGTGCATGGGCGGGCGCAAGGAGACGCTCGCCGGCCTTGCCGGCATGGGCGATCTCATCGTCACGTGTACGTCGATGCACTCGCGCAACCATCGTGCGGGCATCCTGATCGGTCAGGGAAAGAGCGCACAGGAGGCTATGGACGAGGTCGGCGCAGTCGTCGAGGGCTATTACGCCGCGCGCAGCGCGCACGAGCTCGCGCAGCGCTACGGCGTGGAGATGCCGATCTCGACGGCGGTGTATGAGGTCCTCTACGAGGGCAAGAGCGCCGCGCCACTCATCGGCGTTCTGATGAGCCGCACGCCGAAGAAGGAAAGCGATTGCAGCTGGATCTGATTATTTCAAAAAATCGGCCCAAGGGCCGCTTTTTTGAGTAAGATGCACTCCGCTTCGTGCCTTGCCGCCCGCAGGGCGGCTGCGACACGCGCGGAGCGAGAAGAGTAATTTGTCACGCGCATGTCGCGACAAATTACAGTTTTAATTTTTTTGCGCCGTGCGCGGCGCAAACTCTGTGAGGCATTTATGGATATTTTGACACAAATCGAGCGCTATGCGCCGTATAACGAGCAGGAGGCGCGGGACAAGAGCGTGATGCTCGACTGTCTGAACGCATTTGCGGACGTCTTTACGCGCGACAACGCGCTCTGCCACATGACGGCGTCGGCATGGGTCGTGAATGAAAGCTTCGACCGCGTGCTGATGGCGTATCACAACCTCTACGATTCGTGGTCGTGGCTCGGCGGGCACGCCGACGGGGAAGAGGACCTGCTCGCCGTCGCGCTCAGGGAAGTCCGCGAGGAGAGCGGCGTCAAAAACGTCCGACCGGCAAGCGAGGACATTTTTTCACTCGAAGTGCTGACCGTCGACGGCCACGTGAAGCGCGGAAAATACGTCTCCTCGCACCTGCATTTGAACGTCACGTACCTTCTTATCGCGGACGATACGGACGCGCTCACGGTCAAGCCCAACGAGAACAGCGGCGTGAAGTGGTTCACGCCGGACGGCGCGGTGGACGCCAGCAGCGAGCCGTGGTTCCGCGAGCATATCTATACGAAGCTCAACGAGAAGATGAAGCCGTTACGCGCGAAAAATTATTAAAGAGAGGAGCAGAAACGTATGAAGCTCAGAGACGCCACGCCTGCAGACGCGGTGCGTTTGGACGAGCTGCTGACAAAGCTCATTCATGATGAGGTACAGTACGATTCCAATTTGAACGGTTCGTGTGCCATCACCGATAATTACCTCGACCGCATCGGCTTGGAGGGCCACAAGCTCCTGCTGATCGAAGACGAGGGAGAGATCGTCGCCTTCTTATACGGTTTTCTCTACGAAATTCCCAGCATGTTTGCAAAACCGATTGCGATCCTCGATGCGCTGTATGTTGAGAAAGCATACCGCCGGAAGGGCTACGCCGCACAGCTTATTTCTACATTCAAGGCTTTTGCAGCAGAGAGCAGCGCCTGCCGCATCGAGCTCAAGGTGCTCTCAAACAACGAAAATGCCCTGCGCCTTTATGAAAAGCTCTCCTTCAAAGAAAGGAAAAAGTGCATGGCAATGGATTTAACCTGAAGATAGCAGAAAAGCCGCCCGATGGGCGGCTTTTTGATATACAAAAAAAGAAGCACTGCTTTCGCAGTGCTTCTAATCTGTTTGGTCGCTTAGATTGCGCGGGTAACCTTACCGGAACGCAGACAGCGGGTACAAACATAGACATGGCGGG
>URXY01000046.1 GCA_900552015.1 uncultured Eubacteriales bacterium
GCGCCGCGTCGAGCTTCGCGGTGAGGTCGTTGAAGTCATCCATCTTGATCGGGTCCGTCTTCTCCCAATCCGGAAATGCGTAGTTTGTTGTACGTTTCATGTCTATCCCCTCATTCGACATATTATTCAAAAGCCCCATAAAAGCCGAAATGAAGGTCTTCTTACACGGAAACCTTCATTTCTTTATAGGGCCTTTCATGATACACCGTATCATGAAGGGGGGAGTGCTCTAAAACGTACATCGAGCACCAAAGCCCTAATAAAATAAAGACTTGCACCCCTTGTTGCCGCAAGACGTACAACAGAGCCGCAAAAACGCGTTATACAGATGAAAAAAGGGCGGCACAGCCGCCCTTTTCCTTCTTGTTTCGCGCTCAGTCGATGCTCAGATCGCCGCTGACGGTGTCCACCTTCAGCGTGCTTGCTCCGTCGCCGTAGCGCCAGCGCCCCTCGCCGCCTTCGGCGTTGAAGGCGATCTCCGGCTTGCCGCTGACCGAGTCAAAGTCGAGCGTGAAGCCGTAAGCAGAGGGCGGCAGGTGGATCGTCACGCCGCCGCTCGTGGTCTCGGCTTCGACCTCCGCCGCGCGCTGCATCGTCAGCCCAAGGCTGCCGCTGACGGCGGAGAAATCGAGCTTCATAAAGTCCGCGTCCGCCGTCACCGTGCCGCTCGTCGTTTCGAGCGAAAGAGCCCGCGCCGTGCCGGTGAAGTCCACCGCGCCGGACACGGTCGTGATATTGGCCTCGTTCCAATATCCGCCGGAAATGTTGACGTAACCGCTCGCCGTCTCGACGGAAAGCTTCTCGCAGTCCGCGCCGATGCACACGCCGCCGCTCATGGTCGAAACGTCGATCTCCTGCGCCGCGCCGCACGCGACGTTGACGAGCGCACTCATCGCCTCCACATCGATCTCCCTGAGCTGTCCCGACTCGACCATCGACGTGGGCACGCGGACGGTCAGATATTTTTCGCCGTCGAAGTGCTTTTTCTCCATAAAGCCGATGCGCAGCGTACCACCGTCGACGCGGAGCGTCATTTTCTCGTTTTCGGCGAGCGGACGTTCCGACTTCTCGACCAGGGTGATGACGTCGACCGTGTCGTCGGGCTGGATGTCCGCGCCGCCGCCGAGCCATGAGATATCGAGCTTCGTGATCGGCGTGTTGCTGCTAACAGTCTGCTCCTCGCTGAACAGCTCCTTCGTTCCCTCCGCCTGCGTGCAGAAGACGTAGCTTGCGTTGCTGCCGTACGGGTCGCCGTCCCACAGCGCGTCGACTTCAAAAATGCTGATGGACGGGAGCAGCGCCGCGGTGTAGGTCCCGTCATCCTGCCACTGGGCGGTCACGGTCTCGGACGGCACGCTGGTGCTGCCCCAAGCGTCTGACGGCCAGCAACGGAGGCTGACGAAATCGGGCGCGTCATCGCCAAAATCGAGCGTCACGGTATAGAAATAGACCGCCGACACCGTGACGGGCATTTCGAGCACGGGCGTGATCTCGCGGCAGTTTTCGTCCAGCGGATGCGCGCCGCAGGCGATGGCCGTCATGCCCTGCAGGCCCTTCGTGTAGCGCCAGTCATAGCTGCCGCTTTTGAGTTCGACGCTGCCGCCGCTCGCGTTCGTCACAGTCAGCACCGGCGGCGTCTCCCGCGAACTTGTGTCCGTGCTTTTTTCGCCGCAGCCCGCAAGCAAAAGCACCAGCACGAGCGTCAGCAGAAGGGAAGATAGCTTTTTCATCCAAGTTCTCCTCGTTTCTTTCGGATATCCATATAGACGCAAAATGCGGGAAGAAGGTTCCTGCAGCCAAAGCGCCGCAGACTTTTACCCGCAAGGAATATGCAGCATCCGCAGACGGCGCAAAAAATTTCGAATCGTTTTTTTGGCGCGACATGCGCGTGCCAAAAAACTCTTCTCGCTCCGCGCGTGTCGAAGCCGCCCTTTGGGCGGCAAGGCACGAAGCGGAGTGTAATTCTCAAAAAACAAGGGACACGGTTTCCGTGTCCCTTGTTTTTTGAAGAATTAAAAGTCTGCGTTGCCGACAGTGCGGGGATGCAGCTCCACGTCGCGGATGTTGCCGATGCCCGTTAAATACATCACCATGCGCTCGAAGCCGAGGCCGAAGCCCGCGTGACGGCAGGAGCCGTAGCGGCGCAGGTCACAGTACCACCAGTAGTCCTCGGGATTCATGCCGAGCTCGCGGATGCGCTTTTCCAGCAGTTCGATGCGCTCCTCGCGCTGGCTGCCGCCGATGATCTCGCCGATGCCCGGAACGAGGCAGTCCGCCGCGGCGACGGTCTTGCCGTCGTCGTTCAGGCGCATATAGAATGCCTTGATCTCCTGCGGATAGTCCGTGACGAACACGGGGCGCTTAAAGATCTGTTCGGTCAGATACCGCTCGTGCTCGGTCTGCAGGTCGATGCCCCACTCGACGGGATAGTCGAACTTCTGGCCGCTCTCCTTTAAGAGCTTCACGGCCTCGGTATACGTCACGCGGCCGAAGTCAGACTCGGCAACGTGCTGGAGTCTCTCGATAAGGCCCTTGTCGACGAAGCTGTTGAAGAACGCGAGATCGTCCGGGCAGCGCTCCATGACGCGGCGGATGATATGCTTGATCATCGCTTCCGCCACTTCCATGTCGCCGTTGAGGTCGCAGAAGGCCATCTCCGGCTCAATCATCCAGAACTCGGCGGCGTGGCGCGCGGTGTTGGAGTTCTCCGCGCGGAAGGTCGGGCCGAAGGTGTAAACGTCGCCAAAGGCCATGGCGAAGTTCTCGGCGTTGAGCTGGCCGGAGACGGTCAGGCTCGTCTTCTTGCCGAAGAAGTCCTTGCTGTAATCGACCTTGCCGTCGGGCGTTCTCGGCGGGTTCTCCAGATCCAGCGTCGTCACCTGGAACATCTCGCCCGCGCCCTCGCAGTCGCTGCCGGTGATGATGGGGGTGTTGACGTAGACGAAGCCGCGGCTCTGGAAGAACTCGTGCACGGCGTAGGCCGCCGCGCTTCTCACACGGAAAGCCGCGGAGAAGAGGTTCGTGCGCGGGCGCAGATGCTGAATGGTGCGCAGATATTCGACGCTGTGGCGCTTTTTCTGCAGGGGATAGTCGGGGGAGGACGAACCCTCGACCTCGATCTCTGTTGCCTTGACCTCGAGCGGCTGCTTGGCCTCGGGCGTCAGCACGACGGTGCCGCGCACGATGAGGGCGGCGCCCACGTTCTGCGCGGCGATCTCCTTATAATTAGAAAGAGAATTCGCATCCATCACGACCTGCAAATTGCGGAAGCACGAGCCGTCGTTCAGCTCGATGAATCCGAAGGTCTTCATATCGCGGATGGTCTTCGCCCAGCCGCATACGGTGACGCTTGCGCCGCCGTACTGCTCTTTGTCGGCGAAGAGCGCGGCAATTCTCACTCGTTCCATAATAATTTTCCTTCCTTTTGTGGGTTTTCACGGGATAATAGAGGTATTATATGCCACTTCCCGTGCAAATTCAAGCCCCGCTTTGTATTGACTTTTGACAAGTTGTATGTTATGATGCAATCTTACCTCAAAAGGTAAACGTGAAACTTTCACCTATTACTTTACAGGAGGATTTTAACGATGAACAAGTATCTGGATATCGCCCCCGAGGTTGCTGAGGCCCTTGCCGCCGGTAAGCCCGTCGTGGCGCTCGAATCCACCATCATTTCCCACGGCATGCCCTACCCGCAGAACGTTGAGACCGCGCTCAAGGTCGAGCAGATCATCCGCGACGCCGGCGCCGTCCCCGCGACCATCGCCATCATCGGCGGACGGCTCAAGGCGGGCCTTTCCAAGGAAGAGATCGACTACCTCGGCCGCACCGGCGCGGGCATCCCGAAGGCTTCCCGCCGCGACCTGCCCGTGCTCGTCGCGCAGGGCAAGGACGGCGCGTGCACCGTCACCACCACGATGATGATCGCCGACATGGCGGGCATCCGCGTGTTCGCCACCGGCGGCATCGGCGGCGTGCACCGCGGCGCGCAGGAGACGTTCGACATCTCCGCTGACCTCGAAGAGCTGGCCAACACCTCCGTCATGGTCGTGTGCGCGGGCGCGAAGTCCATCCTCGACCTCGGTCTGACGCTCGAATATCTCGAGACCCACGGCGTGACCGTCATCGGCTACGGCACGAGCGAGCTGCCTGCGTTCTACACGCGCAAGTCCGGCTTCGGCGTCGACTACGAGCTCGACACGCCGGAGCAGCTGGCCAAGGCCTTCCACGTCAAGCGCGAGCTGGGCCTGCGCGGCGGTCTTCTCGTCACGAACCCCATCCCCGAGGAGTACTCCATGGACAAGGAAGTCATCGACAAGGCGATTGCCGAGGCCGTGGAGGACGCGAAGAAGGACGGCATCCACGGCAAGGCCACGACGCCTTATCTGCTCGCCAAGATCAAGGATCTGACCGGCGGCGACAGCCTGGATTCCAACATCCAGCTCGTGTTCAACAACGCGCGCCTCGGCGCGGCGGCGGCTGTGGAGCTCAGCAAGCTCGAAAAGTGAGATATTTTGTCATCTATCTCGCCGCGATCAATATTCTGACGTTCTGCGTCTACGGCGCAGACAAGCGCCGCGCCAAAATTCAGGGCGCGTGGCGCGTGCCCGAAAAGACTCTATTTGCACTCGCGCTGCTGCTCGGCAGCGCGGGTGCTCTTTTCGCAATGAGGGTCTTTCACCACAAGACGCGGCACTGGTACTTCCGGTTCGGCATCCCGGCGATCTTACTCGCGCAGATCGCGGCGGGGGTGTTCGTGTACGTGCGGTTTTTCGCGGCGTAAAAAATTTTTGGGAAATTTTCGGGTTTTGTGAAACAAAACAGACGTTTCTTGCGTCTAATCAATGAAGCAAAGGGAAACTGGGCGAAGAGGGAAGATAAAGAATTTATGAATTTTCCATTTTCCTGTTCCCTTATTTCCCGCGGCATGGTAAAATGCCATGTATGAGAAAGGCTCTGTGCGCGCGGGGCCGATCAAAAAACGAAAGGATGAAGATCACATGAAAAAATTTCTCTCCTTGCTATTGGCTATGACCATGGTCATGAGCCTCATCGTCCTGCCCGCAAGGGCGGAGGGGGAATTGCAAGGTACCGCCAGTGGTACGTTGAACATTAAGAACGATACAGAAGTAATTACCTCTCTTACTGTTGCAAAGTCCTCCAGTGTTACTCTTTCGGCTGATATTACTACTCCTGCTCTGAAATACAATGATCAGGACGTTACTTCCCCGACCACCACGTATAAGTGGAGCAGTAGCGATCCCAACATTGTTTCAGTAAACGAAAACACCGGTGCTTTGACGCTTACAAAAGGCGGAGACGCAACAATTACTTGTACGGCAACTCTGAGTGGTAGTACAACCGTTGAAAGTGAGAGTAAGACTGTGCAGGGCACCCTTTCTAAATCAGTCCCTGTCACCGTGGTTGACTGCACCGATGGTGTTGCGTCCTTCACGGTCAACGGAAAGCAGTATTCTGTCAGTAGTGGTTCTATAGATGTTTATAAGGTTGGTGATGCCGCACTTACCAAAGACAGCTTCACGAATATCCAGTATAGAACAAACTATACAGGAAATACCGGCGAAATTTCCTATACATCGAATAACAACAGTGGCACTTTAAGCGTTCCTGTTAAATATAATGATTCCTTAACTGGCACAACTTCTATCTCCATCACCGAGAAAAAGGTCGATGCGCCGACGGTTACGGTCACTTCTCCGTCCGCTGCCCCGTACTATGCCGGGCGGAACATCACCTTCACCGCAACCAGCACCAATGCACCTTCTGGTGCTCAGTATATTTGGACGTACAAGAAGGACAATGGCACTGAAACGACTTTGTCCACGACGACCCAAAACACTCTTACAACTAATGCATTTACCACTGCGGGCAGTTATATTGTTTCCTGCAAGATTAAGTTCGGCACTGCTGAAACGTCTGCTGCATCGGCATCGGCTGTCGCGGTTTCTGCTGACCCCTATGTTCCTACCCGTGACGCAAGAGACTATCCCTATTCGTTCACTTTGACCCGCAGCAGCGCCGTTGGTAGTATCCAGACGAAGACGCTCTACTCGCCGTATCTTCAGAATAAAGACACCACTTCTGATAAAATAACGAGCGGCTTTAACGTCACTTGGAGTTCCAGCAATCAGAATGTTGCGACGGTTTCCGGCGGCGTTGTGAGCGCCGGCTCAACTACCGGCACAGCGACAATCAGCGCAGTCATTACCTACAACGGCAAGACTTATCCTGCTGTGACCTACACGGTCAACAACTATGTGCTTTCTGCCGACCTGACCCGTCAGGTGTACTATGGCAATCCTGTCACCTACAGCTACAGCGACCTCATCGAAGCAGCTAACAAGGCGCTGAGCGGCAGCTATGGCTACGGCTCCTACTACGGCACGGTCACCACGATCGTCAGCGCATCCGCGCCCGTTAGCCTCAGCAACCTCGGCACGTTCACCGGCAGCATCAGCAATAACTCCGGTTATATTTATGCAACAGCTTCTTACAGTGGCCGCGGCAAGGCTCCTATCACCGCAACGGTCAAGACCTCTACGGGCCAGCCTGTTACCGTCACCCTGAACATTCCTGTGGTCCCCATCCCGACGACCTTCGATTCTCTGACGGCCGAGCCGATCACGACCAACTACACCACCTCGATCAACAACTATCGCATTACCTTTCCCTCGACCTACAGCACCTACTACGTGGTCCAGAAGAACGGCACGACCGCTCCCGATTATGCGACCGCAAGCCTCGTCGGCAATGCGTATTCTTCTTCCACCCCGTACACCCTGACCAGCACTGATTTCACCAATGGCCAGTGCACGCTGTATGTCATCGCCACCAACAACTACACCTACGGCAGCAGCTACGGAACGTACTACTCCGGCGCCATCACCGTGACCCAGACCAACCACGACATCAAGTACAACGGTGTGGTCGGCAATACGGTCCAGTTCAAGCACAACGACTTCACCACCTTCATGAACGAGATGTACGGCACCAACACCACCAGCTACCTCACGTTCAACTCCGTGAAGTTCACCAGCGTCCCCAACGCCACCACGCAGGGCACCCTCTACTACAACGGCGTCGCCATGACGACCGGCTACGGCAGCAACTATTTCAACACCAGCACCGCCGTCACCAACCTCGACAACGTCAGCTTCTCCGTCAGCTCCAGGGTCCCCAGCACGACCAAGGAGATCCGCATCCCCTTCACCCTGTACGCCACCCGCTATAATTCCTACGGCACCAGCGCAGGCACGTCCGTGACCTATTCCGGCGTCGTGGTCATCAGCCTCGTGCGCGAGGATGTGACCTTCACCGTCGCCCCGGGCGATTCCGTCCGCTTCACCGACAGCGCCTTCCTCACCTACCTGCGCTCCGCGAGCGGCATCAACTATAACTACAACATCGACTACGTGACCTTTGACCAGAGCGCCGTCAACGCCCTGAACGAGGGCGTGCTCTACGCCTACTCCACCGGCTTCAACGCCGTCAAGACCACCGACAGGTTCTACTACACCACCACGAGCTACAACCAGAACGCCCTGAGCGATGTGACCTTCCGCGCCAGCACCTACGCCAAGACCGGCACGACCGTCTACATCCCCTTCACCATCACCGCGAAGTACGGCACGAGCAGCGCCACCCGTCAGGTGACCGGCACCGTCGCCATCAAGATCGCGCAGACGATGAACTTTGTCGACGTGAAGACGAGCGACTACTTCTACGATTCTGTGAAGTGGGCCGTGAACGACAACATCACCAAGGGCACCTCCGCCACGACCTTCTCCCCGAACAACACCTGCACCCGTGCGGAGATCGTGACCTTCCTGTGGCGCGCGGCGGGTTCCCCGACCCCGACCATCACCCGCAACCCGTTCACGGACGTCAAGTACTCCGTGGGCTCCGACTTCTACAACGCCATCCTCTGGGCCAGCCAGAACGGCATTGCGGCCGGTACGTCCACCACGACCTTCGCGCCCAACGACAACTGCACCCGCGCCCAGATCGTGACCTTCCTGTGGCGTTACGCCAAGAAGCCCCTCGGTTACTACACCAACCCCTTCAACGATGTGAACAAGACCGAGTACGCTGCTTACTATGACGCCATCCTCTGGGCCGCCGGCAAGGGCATTGCCACCGGCAACACCCCCAAGACCTTCAATCCCGATGGCACCTGCACCCGCGCCGAAGCGGTGACCTTCCTGTACCGCTACGAGAGCACGAAGTAACAGCCTTAAAACGAAAGCCCCGCATTGCGGGGCTTTCGTTTTACCCTTTGGAAGTGTAAACTTTCTGTGATACGCCTTTACGGGTGGGGGAAAAGCGTGTAGAATGGGTCCATCAAGTTGAATTGGAAGTGTTTTTTGTGAGTAAATTCCGCGATACCCTCTGCCGCTTCATGTATGGCCGCAACGGCGTGGATGCGCTGAACTGGGCGCTGTTCGTCCTCGAGCTGGTGCTGAGCGTTGTCAGCTCGTTCGTGCGCGTGCAGGCCGTGGCCGCCGTGCTGTATTTCCTGTCGCTGGTGCTGATGTTCATCGTGCTCATCCGCATTTTTTCGCGCGACCTGACGCAGCGCCGCGCCGAAAACGCGAAGTTTTTGTCGTGGTGGGCACCGAAGATGAACGCCATGCGCGGGGCGCAGGCCCGCCGCGCCGACAAGGCGCACAAATATGTCCGCTGTTCCTGCGGCGCGTACTGCCGCGTGCCGAAGGGCGTCGGCAAGGTCGAGCTGACGTGCCCGAAGTGCGGCAAGAAAAAGGTCGTCAAAACGTGAAAGAAAAAATCCGTCCCGCGGGACGGATTTTTTTGTAAGAAAACCGGTTTTCCGCCGTCCTATAGACAGAAGGGGGTGAGGGCGCTGACGAATTTTGAAGAGGTGTACGCCGTGTACTTTGACGATGTGTACCGCTATCTTCTCTCGCTGTCCGGGAGCGAGAGCGTCGCCGAAGAGCTGACGAGTGAGACGTTTTTCCGTGCGATGGACGCCCTCGACCGCTTTCGGGGCGAGTGCAGCGTGCGCGTGTGGCTCTGCCAGATCGCGAAGAATCTCTATTATTCGCAGCTGCGGCGCGAAAAGCGCCTCGCTCCGCTCGAAGACTGCCAGATCGTCGAGGAGAGCCACGAGGAGGAGTTAGAAGATCACAGCGAGGCCGCGCGCATCCAGGAATTGCTGCACGCGCTCAGAGAGCCGTACAAGGAGGTCTTCATGTGGCGCGTGTACGGCGAGAAGAGCTTTCGCGACATCGGCGCGCTCTTCGGCAAGACGGAAAACTGGGCATGCGTGACGTATCACCGCGCCAAGCGCATGATCCGCGAGGGATTGGAGGACGAGTGAAATGGACAAAACTTGCAGCATCGTGCAGGACCTTCTGCCGCTTTACGCGGAGGATATGCTGCGCGAGGAGACGAAGGAATTTATGGACGGGCATTTAGCGCAGTGCGCAGCTTGCCGCGCCGAACTTGACGCGCTGAAGGCGGACGTGAAGCCCGCGCCCGTCAGCGCGCAGCCGCTGCGCGACTTGAAGCGGCAGCTTCGGCGCAAGAAGCTGACCGCCGTACTGCTGGCCGTCACGCTCGCGCTGACGCTGGCGACGGCGGGGTTCGCGTACCTCACCGCGCCGCAGTATCTGCCGTATGACGAGACAGAGTGGATGATCACGCGCTCTCCCCGAGCGCTCGCGGACGGCTCGATCATGTCGGATGGGCTGACCGATCTCAGCGGCATTGAGAGCATTTCCGTCAATCTGCTCACGCCTGTGTCCGGCACAAAGGTCACGAGTACGCAGGACCCGGACAGCGGCAAGACGGTCTACTTCATCACCGCATGGCGCACGCCGCTCGACACGTGGTGCGGCACCTTTGACGTGTCGGACACAGGCGACCACGCGCAGCGCGAGGCAAACGCGCTGCTGGACGCGCTCGGCGAGACGGAGTCCGCACGCACGCTCTTCACGCTCGACGCCACGAACTGCACGGCGATCTACTATTCGCCAAACAATGGGCAGGACGATGTGCTGCTCTGCGGCAGCATGAACGGCGGCATCATTTCTCTGCCGCGGCTGGCGTTGGGTTATTACGTTTTGCTATCGTTAGCACTCTTTATTACGCTGGGTATTTCATTTTTCGTCTGTCGCAGGAAGAAAACGGGCAAAGCGCTTGGCTATCTCGCGCTGATTCCCGCGAGCTATCTTGCCGGTCATCTACTCGTCAAGGGTTTCACGACGACGAGCTACCAGATGCAGCGCGATTTCTCGCTCATCGTCCTCGCCGCTGCGTTGCTCTACGCCGCGGTCCTGCTGGCGATCAACCTCTGGCGGCAGAAGCGGGAGAAGGTGTAAAACAAACAGGAAGAGACGCGTTCGCGTCTCTTCCTGTCTATTGTCCGGCCCCTGTATCCAAAGTCCTCTGGGTGAAGCCGTGATAGTCTGCAAACGTGGCCTGCAAGCCGTCGATGCCGTGTGTTTCCCATTGACCGGCCAAATACAGCATACCGCACATACAGGCAAATTTCTCATAGTACGGGCCGCAGACCGCTTCTTCAAGGAACTGCTTTTGCCTGTCAGGGTCCGTCTCCGCAAGCGCACGGTGCAGCTTGGCGCGGCTTGCCGCCGCAGCCCCGGTGAGCTGCGGCGTATACCGATCCACACGGTCGATCTCCGTCGCCTGATAGGAGAGAATATGGGCGAAGCCCTCGTGGAACGTATAGGCGTCCAGCCTCGTGCGATAGCCTTTGCTCTCCAGTGCAGCGTCGACCTCCGGATATCGGCGCCAGATCAGCAGATGCGTGATCTCATGCGTCAGCAGGTTGCGAATGACTGCGTCGAGGTTTTCGAGCGCCGCATGATCGCGCCATTGAACACGGTGCCGGAAAGCCGACGATCAAATCGAGCGTCGGCTGAAGTGTCTGCCAGTCGGGAAAAAGCGCATCCCAAATCGGGCAGTTGACCGGAACAAAACGCTTCACCGCTGTGCGGATACGCGCTTCAAGTGTGCGCACGGTCTCTCTAACTGTCTCTTCCTCCGGCGGCGCGGTAAATACGTTCCTGCCGAGATCAGACGCGATAGAGGCGCGCTCAAAGAGCCACGATCGACGGAAGTTGTCCAGATCCTCACCCGCACAGTAGGCCTGCGCGATCGTGCTGTCGATGAGCATTTCCATGCTCCTCCATGATAAAGAAACCTCTTTTGCCTGAACAGACAAAAGAGGTTTTCTGGCGCAGCGGGAGGGATTCGAACCCTCGTGAGGTTTCCCTCAAACTGATTTCGAGCCATTTGGAGAGGAAATCCAATGAAAATTGATGCGTTCCTCTCGTGACCCTTAAAACCGCAATCCACTCGCACTCACTACTCTGCACAAAGCGTAGAAAATGCGTAGATGGAGTCAAGTCTGCTGGACACAGCATAGTCTAAAAAGCACCAAATGTCAAGGATTTCCGAGGACGGAAAGCCAAACGCTCCACACGATTTCGAATCGTATGGACAAGGTGCTTTCGGGATAATATAGGTGCTTATAGGAAGGTCAAATCCCTGATATCACAACGATTCCAGGGCACACAGCATGCAGGGCTTGAGCCAGTAAAAGCATGAATTTCCCGCAAAGTGTAGAAAAAGTGTAGAAGTAAGAAGGACGAATAACCCTTTGAGTAACGATAGTTTCAGGCTCCCATACGGGAGCAAATGTGGTCGGTTGCCCGTCATTGACAAGTATCTCAGCTCCCAAATGATAAGGAGAAGCATATGGCAACAGACTACACCTACCTATACGAAGAATACCCGGAGGTCATCAGCGCTGACCAGCTTTACCGAATTTGTCATATCAGCAAGCGCAAAGCGAAATGGCTTCTGGAGCATGGATACATCCCCTGCGAGGACAGTGGAAAAAAGACCCGACGGTATAAAATCCGACTGAATGATGTAATAGACTATCTCCTCACACTTGAAGCTGCACCGGATTTGGTTGCGACACCCGTGGGAGCATTCAATGTCAAGCGCAAGCAACTCAATCCGGTCGCTCAGATATGCCAAAAGGAGTTTCAACGGTTCCTCTACAATATATGGACAGATGAAGCGGACATCCTACGAATCTCAGATGTGCAGGTATTGCTGGGGTATAGCGCTGGAACGATTAGGCAATGGATACTGCGAAAAGAGCTTCGTAGCACAAGGCTTCCCTGTGGCATACAAGTAACTGCGAAGGAATGGCTGATTGACTTTACCGTAAGATATACCATCAAAAATCCCTCTCACCTATCAATAACACATAGGAAACTGGTAGAACAGCATTTCTGCGATTGCTCTCAAAAATGCAATTAGAAGCACACCCTCATTGCAAGCTGTCATACAAAAAAATAGTATTCCAAGCTACAGACCGGAGTTTTATACTTCGGCCTCATTTTTTTACAACAGGAGGATCGCTCACATGGACACCCAAAACACAAGCCGTCAGCTTCGCTACCTCGAAGAAGTCCGTATTCCCCTGCACCGTGCAGGCTTTGAAACTCTGCCGGTGGAGGGAGAGCAGTTGCCTGTCCTTTGGAACGGCGTGCCCCTCTGCCGAATCACCGGCAAGGGCAGCGTGTTCTATCGGCGGGAGGATGCGGACACGTCCCAGGCAGAGGATGCCCTATATCGCGTCGAGGACATCGCCGCGAAGACGCTGGAGTATATGACCGCTATGGAAGCCGCCCCGCAGCTCAAAGCCAGCGGACTGGATGGCGACTACCGCATCCTCGCTGACTTTGGCGGCACGGTGCTGGCAGGTACTCCGAGCAAACACGGCGTTCAATTCGTTACATGGGATTGGGACTATGACCGCACGGGCGTGTCCCACGGACACTACTTCATGGAGAACTATGACGAAGCCAAGCAGGACTTTGCTATACGAAGCGGTCTCATCCACAAGGAGCATTTTTTCAGCACGGAGCAACTGACCGAGATATTCCGCTGCTGCGCCGATTCCGTGGATGAGGACTTCTTTGAGCTTACGGATACACAGGAAGAAATGATCCGCGGAATCCAGCAGCAGATCAGGGTGTGCGTACCGGATCTGGACGAGCGCGTCCGTCAGCAGGAGGAAGCATTGGAACGAGCCTCGCAGGAGCAGACAATGTAATACGACATGGCATGGGCCGGAGTTTTAGCAATAAGACTCCGGCCCTTTTTTATTTTCAAAAAAGGAGTTTGATTTGCTTGACGCGATACTTTATGAAGTTCACACCCCTGTTCGCCGCAGAGGTGCAGATGATGACGCCACCTCGTCATCATCCTCGCAGAAGCGGACGCATCCGCAGCAGCTTTCGCTACAGTGCCGACGATGTGCGCTGCAAAGACTGCACGAGATATGACAGCGGGCAACCCTGTCACCTGAATGAGTGCGTCTGTCTGGAGGAGCGCATCGAGGCCGGCGTGGTGGAGCTGAACACTCTGGCGCGGGAGTGCTTCGGCGGGAGGATGTTCCGCCCGCTGCAAAGACGGCTGCGAGATGAGCTGAACCGGCAGCCCTTTCGCTTCTTCCTCAGTGCTGCCCACAGAGAACGATGGACGCATTGGAAAAACCGCTGCTACGGTATGTCCGGGCGCAACGCGGCTGCGCTGTTTCTGCTTACCGCCGATGAGGAGCTTTGGCAAAGAGTCCTATGGCATTTCGACAGCAGCGGCTTCGACTTCCCCGCCATTCGCCTCTCCGGTATTCACCCGGAGCTGTACAGCATTTATCAGGCGGCGAAGACCATTTCCGTTGGCGGTGACAACATCGTGATAGAAGACCTTGCTTTTTCCGAGCTGGTCAGTGACAGGGCCTTTCGGCTCATCCTCGGAGCACTCCTGCTGTGCAGGTACGGCGAGGTGGTCTTAAATCTGGAAAGAAAAACGGAGGAGACAACATGATGAGCGCAGTTTTGAGTAATCCCAACCACCCGAAATACGGTGTGGCGACCATTCCATTCCCCATTCCTCGCGACCAATACACATACTGCATGGACTTGTTGGAGGCATTGGAGATCGGCGATGCGGTCAAGGCCGACTGCAAGGTGGAGGCGGTTGATAGCTTTTTCTCTGTCCTCAAGCGCACGGAGATGCTCACGGTCAATGTGGAGGAGCTGAATTACCTCGCCAAACGGCTGGACAGCTTCGACACCGGCGAGGCCGCACAGTTTCAGGCAATGGCCCACAAGCTGGAGCTGTTCGAGCTGAAGGATCTCATCAACCTGACCTTCTGCTGCCAGCAAGCCACGGTCATCACCGACTTTTCCGACCTCGCCGCTGTTGGCCGCGACCACTACATGAACCTGCACGGCGGCAGCGCAAGTGTGGATGAGCTGAACGCGCTGGACGGCAAGGGAACCGCGCGGCGGCTCATCGAAAACGGCGGCGGCACGATCACACCCTACGGCGTAGTCTACGACAACGGCATGAAGTTAGAGCAGATCTATGATGGCCGTCTCTTCCCCTGCTATTACTATGAGCCGAACGCCATCACCGTTGCGGTGATCTCCAAAAGTGAGCCGGAGGACACCAATCACATCACATGGCTGCTCCTCCCCATGGTCCAGGAGGAGATCGACCGCGCCCTCCTTCGCGGGGGCATCACAGACTCCGAAGATGTCCGCCTGCGGCTGGAGGACAGCCAGCTTCCCAATGAGGTGGATGTCCTGTTGGATATGGAGTACGAAACCCTCTCCGACCTCAATGAACTGGCAGAGGTGACGGATGGATTATCAAAAGCGGATATGGAAAAGCTGGGCGCCGTGGTCATGTTGGCAAAGCCAAAGTCTGCGGCACAGATCAAAAACCTTGCGGAAAGCCTTGACCTCTTTGACTTCGCCCCCGGCGTGCATACGCCGCAGGACTACGGCAAGTACATGATCCAGCAGTCCGGCCGCTTTGAGTATGACGAAAACCTCGATGCTTTTTATGACTATGAAAAGTACGGCACGGAGCGCATGAACGCGGAAGACGGAATGTTCACCGACCGTGGCTACATCGCCTATAAGGGCTATATCAGCATGGAAGAAGTGATGAACGGTGGTCAAAGCAACCACATGGTGATGGGAGGGCTTTCACAATGATCATTCAGGCAGAACTGAAGTGTAAGCAGACCGGGTGCGAGGCAGACCCCTGTGCCGTGGATAAGGTCATTGAGCTGCCAAGCCCGCGGTTCCGGCAGTTCAGCCGCGCGCTGCTGGCTGACTACGATTTCATCGCAGAGAACAAAAATGCCATCCAGCGTGATGAGAATGCCAGGCACTGTCTGCTCATCCTCGACGCGGAGGGAACGGATGGTTTCCTTATTGACCCGCAGGGGTATAACTATGCCCGGTACAGTGCCTTTGTCCCCAATGCCCGCAGTTTGCTGACGCCGGATATGGCAATCGACCGCAGTTACCTTTCATCGGCAGAGCCTTGGCGCAATGAAAATCGGGATGAAATGCTCCGCATGACGCTGCGTGTCGATGGAAAGCCGGACTACACCCTCGTCCTCCCCGCTGACGAGGAATACCTCGACGCTGTGAAGGCTTACCTCGATATTGATGTTTTCGCGGATGCCATGCTCTGTGATATTCGCTTCAAGGTGCCATACATCGGTGAGCTGATCCGTGATACGGATTGCCCCGCCGTGGAGGATTACAACGATTTTGCCGAAGCCTTGGAGGACATCTGGCAGAAGGACGGGATGCTCCTGACCTACGCCGCCGTGCTGGAGGCTGAGAAGCCGGAGACCCTGCACCGTGCCTGTGATCTCCTGCAAGATCTGGACAACTACCAGCGCATCACGGAGGGCGCCTACGGTTACGGTCAGCAGCGATTGCAGGAAACGCTGGGGCTGGACGATGAAGCCATCTATGAGTTGGACGGCTACATGGATTTTGAGAAATACGGTCAGGACTGCATGGAAAACGACTGTGTGACAAAAACAGAG
Organism: uncultured Eubacteriales bacterium; assembly: GCA_900552015.1. Lineage (GTDB taxonomy): Bacteria > Bacillota > Clostridia > Oscillospirales > Oscillospiraceae > Hominicoprocola. The sequence goes on from URXY01000046.1 coordinate 15,941, forward strand.
TTCGGCCTGCTGCGTCGCTTGGACCCGCCCTTCCCGGAGCAGACACAGGGGCAGCAAATGTTTCGGTAGACTTTGCGGCAGATGTGTAGTATGTTTGCCGTTACCAAGAAAGGAAGGAACACCAAATGGCTGTAAACGCAAGAACAGAGGAATTCCAACACATTGAAGTATTTGATAAGCCCGCGCTGTTCACCAACGGGCGTATTGCCCGTGATACCGTGCCGAAGGGCTGGTACTGCTATGACATTCGCGGCTCTGACGATGATCCCGGTGCGCTGTGCTACATGGAAGAAAATGTTGTGGTCAACCACGCAGGCTCGGTGCTGATGCCGAAAAAGCTGGCGATGCCTAAGTCCGGGCGGCTGGATGTGCGGGATGAACTCGGTTTTCTCGATGAAGGCAACATGACGCTCCGTGAGTTCTGCGAGGCGCATCAGCTCCC
>URXY01000047.1 GCA_900552015.1 uncultured Eubacteriales bacterium
CCGCGCTCATCAAGGGCGAGCTCGACATGGCCTGCGTGCCCGCGAACCTCGCCGCTGTGCTCTACAATAAGACGGAGGGCGAGATCGAGGTGCTGGCCGTCAACACGCTCGGCGTGCTCTACATCGTGGAAAACGGCGAGAGCGTGCAGTCCATCGCGGACTTGAAGGGCCAGACTATCGTGGCCGCGGGCAAGGGCTCCACGCCCGAGTACGTCCTGCGCTATCTTCTTACGCAGAACGGCATCGACCCCGACAACGACGTGACGATCGACTGGAAGAGCGAGCACAGCGAGTGCGTCGCGGCGCTGGCCTCCGGTCAGGCGACCATCGCGCTGCTGCCGCAGCCCTTCGTCACCGTGGCACAGAGCAAGATCGAGGGGCTGCGCATGGCGCTCGACCTGACGAAGGAGTGGGATGCGCTCGATAACGGCTCGAGCCTCATCACCGGCGTGATCGTCGCCCGCCGCGAGGTCGTGGAGGAAGATCCCGCGGCCGTGAACGAATTTCTGAAGGAATACGCCGCGAGCGTCGAGTGGGTGAACGCCAACACGGCGGACGCTGCCGCGCTCATCGGCGAGTACGGCATCGTGGACGCCGCTGTCGCGGAAAAAGCGCTGCCCTACTGCAACATCGTCTGCCTGACGGGGGCGGACCTTCTTGAAGCGCTGCCCGGTTATTTAGAGGTGCTCTACAATGCGGACCCTGCCGCCGTCGGCGGTGAGATGCCGGACAACAGCTTCTATTTCGCATGATCTTTCAGCGGCGGGCGCTGTCCCGCCGCTGACCGTTTAGAGGGGAGGGGATAGACATGAAGCGAAGACCGCAGAAGATCCGCGTGTGGGCGGCCGCTTTCTGGCTGCTCGTCTGGCAGGGCGCGGCGATGGCGCTGCGCACGCTCTATCCGCACGGCGCGCTGCTGCTCGCGTCCCCGCTCTCCGCGCTTGAACGACTCTTCACGCTCGCGGGGACGGCGGCTTTTTGGCAGGCGGTGCTTGCGTCGGCGTCGCACATTCTGGGCGGCTTTCTGCTCTCGTGTGCGCTCGCGGTCGTGCTCGCGGCGCTTTCAACACGCTTTTCCTGCGTGGAGGAGCTGCTTGCGCCGACCGTCGCGGTCATCAAGGCCGTGCCGGTCGCGTCGTTCATCATCCTCGCGCTCGTGTGGCTCGACAGCCGGAGCCTGGCGTTTTTTATCTCCGCGCTGATGGCCTTTCCGCCGGTGTATCTGAACGTCTTGGAGGGCGTTCGGTGCACGGACGTGTCGCTTTTGGAGATGGCGCGGGTCTTTCGCGTGCCGTTTTGGCGGCAGGTGCGGGGGATATATCTTCCGCAGGTATTGCCGTATTTCCGCTCGGCAGTCAGTGTGGCGCTGGGCCTTTGCTGGAAGGCGGGCACGGCGGCGGAAGTCATCGGCCTGAGCGGCGGCACCATCGGCGAGCGGCTCTACACCGCGAAGGTGTACTTCCAGACGCCAGACCTCTTCGCCTGGACGGCGGTCATCGTGCTGCTGTCGGCCTGCTTTGAAAAGCTGTTTCTCTTCGCGGTGGACAAGATAGCGGAAAGGGTGGGCGTGTGATGGAGCTTGCCGTAACGAACCTCAAAAAGTACTATGACGGCAGAGCGGTGCTGGATGGCCTGTCCTTTACTGCGCCCGTTGGGCTGACGCGCATCGTTGGCGATTCGGGCATCGGCAAGACGACTCTGCTGCGCATTCTGCTGGGACTGGAGCGGGCGGACGGCAGCACGGTCGTGCCGCAGGGTCTCCGTTGGGCGGCGGTCTTTCAGGAGGACCGCCTGCTTTCGCAGTTGGACGCTGAGGGCAACCTTCGCTTTGCGCTCGGCACGGCCTACGACAGTCGAAAAGCCGCGGAGTTGCTCGAAACACTCGGGCTCGTCGATGTCGGCGGCAAAAGGGTGCGCGACTATTCCGGCGGCATGAAGCGCCGTCTGGCGCTCGCGCGGGCGCTGCTCGCGCCCTGCGACGCGCTCGCGCTCGACGAGCCGTTCACAGGACTTGACGCAGGGAACCGCGAGGCCGCGCTCGCGTGCATCCTGCGCGCGGCGGAGGAAAAGATCGTCCTGCTCGCCGCGCACGAGGACTTGGATATCTCGGGCGGCCACACCGTACAGCTATAAAAAAGTCTCCCTTCTGCAATGTGGAAGGGAGACTTTTGCTTCTTGATGGGGTGTTCAGTTGATGCTTTGAGGGAGTGCCGTCCCTTTTTCCCTGCGGTCCAGATAGAGATAGAAGCCGATGTTCAAGAGGATGCCGACCGTAGTGGATACCGGGGCCGCGAGACCGATCTTCGTCAGGCTGGCGTTCGGCTGGATGCTCATGAAGTACGCGAACGGTAGGCGGACGAGCAGCGTCTGAATGAGGCCCTGCACCATGACCCAGAGCGTCTGGTCGTTGCCGTTGAAGTAGCCGACCATGCTGAACAGCACCGCTGTCACGATGGTCTCAGGCGCGAAGCTCTTCAGATACGCAAAGCCTTTCTGGACAACTTCGGCGTCGGGCGAAAAGATGCCGGCGAGCACATCGCCCTTGAGCATGACGAGCGCGAACACGGCGCAGCCGAAGACCAATCCCACGCCGATGCCCGTCAGCATCGACTGTTTGGCGCGCTTTTTGTTGCCCGCGCCGATATTCTGCGCGACGAACGATGCCATCGACTGCATCAGCGCGATCGGAATGAGCATGGCGAAGTTGACGATCTTGCTCGCGACGCCGTAGCCGGACGAGGCCGCAAGGCCCAGCCGGTTGACGAACGCGCAGAGCGCGAGGAACGAGAGTTGCGTCAGAAATTCCTGCAGGGCGAGCGGCAGGCCGATGCTCAAAAACTTCCTGCACTGGGGATTCAGGCGGAAGTTCGCGCGCGTGATGGCGAACGGCAGCTTCTTTTTGATGAGTAGCGCGACCGCGAGCACCACGCTGACGGCCTGCGCCGCGACCGTCGCGATAGCAGCGCCCGCGGCGTCCATGCCGAAGACCGCGACCAGAAGGAGGTCGCCCGCGATGTTGACGATGCAGGCCACCAGCACGAAGATGAGCGGCGAGCGGCTGTCGCCAAGCCCGCGGAAGATGGCGGAGAGCAGGTTGTAGGCAACGATGAAGAAAATGCCGCCGCCGCAGATGCCCACATAGCTCGCTGTGAGGTCAATGGCCTCCTCGGGCGCCTGCATCAGCACGGAAATGGGCCGCGCAAAGCCCACGAGCAGAATGGATATCCCGACGGACAGGATCGTGAACACGACCGCCGTGCCGCCGAGGATCGCGCCGATCTGCTCTGGCCGCTTTTCGCCAAGATACCGCGCGATGAGGACCGTGACGCCCATCGCGAGCTGCGCGACCACGAAGATCACAAGGTTCAGGATATGGCTGCCGGTCGAAACTGCGGAGAGTCCTGCCGTCGAGCCGAACTGGCCGACGACCAGCAGGTCGACCGCGCCGTAGGCCGCCTGCAAAATGAGCGCGCCGAGCACGGGGAGCATGAAAAACGATAGCTTTTTCAAAATGCTGCCCTGCGTAAAATCGCTGCGCTCAGTAGACAAGGGTGACCCTCCTTTCGGCCATGACGTCGTAAAGCGCCTGAATGGTGCGAATGGTGCATGCCGCGTCCTCGTCGGAAATATCGCCGAGCATCGGTGCAAGCTGTGCGAAAAACTGCTCGTTGAACGTCTGCGAGAGCTTTCTGCCCTGCTCCGTGATGGTGAGATACGTCACGCGCCCATCCTCTTCGGATGAGCTCTTTTGCAGGTATCCTTTGTCCTTCATCTCCTTGACGGTGCGCGTCACGCCGGGGCGGGGGAGGTGCAGCGCATCGCTGATGTCGGACACCTTGACGCGCACGCCCTGACGCTCCAGCGTCTCGATCGTGTCGAGATACTGGATGTAGGACGATGTGACGCCCTTCGGCAGTGCCGGGAGCAGCTCGCGGGCGCGCTTGGCCTGATAGCAGGCGTCGAGCAGCGCCTTGATCATCGAGATGGTCATAATGATCTCCTTTTTAGTTATCTTAGTTAATTATCAATGATAATTATAGTGGCGCGACGCACATTTGTTAAGCGGCACAACGTGCAAAAAAGAAAACTGTGTGAAAGGCGCTGCCGTTCACACAGTTTGGGGAGGATATCTTTGGCGGATATGCTTGTTATGGCTCAGCTCCGTGCTCGCCGCTCTCACTGCCATTGGCGGCGGGAGACTTTGCCCGCGCGGGCAGGCGCGGGGCGGGAAGGTCCACGCCGAGGAAAAGCTTGACGAGCCAGACGAAGAACACGAGCACCAGCACGGGGATGAGGCAGGACGTGACGAGCATCACAGCCAGCGCCTCGAGAAAATCGTTGAGCACGCTCTTGAGCTTGTCGACGGCGTCGGTCGCGGCGGAGGAGATGCCCTCCGTCACCTTGGAGAAAAGGCCGGAAAGGCCGGTCTTGGTGTCGCTGTCCGCATTGTCGTCGGTCGCTTCACCGATGGCGTCGGTCGTCTGCTTGGCGGATTCGATGGTCGCGCCGATGGACGCGCGGTAGGTGTCCTCGATGGTGTCGGAGACCCAGACGCTCGTCGGGATGATGAGCACGACGGCGAGACCGAAGAGCGCGAGCTTTTTGGAAAGCGCGCGCAGCGTGTCGCGGTAGAAAAATAGACTTGCCGCGAGCAGCACACACGCAAGCGGCAGCAGCACGCGGAAGGCTGCGCCTGCCATGATGGTCAGCAGGTACTTTTCGAGGAAGATCGCGCACAGCACGATGAGAAAGTACCCGCTCAGGTCCGCGAGCTTTTCGGCGATGGGGGTGGCGGCGTCGCCCGGCAAAAGCGTGATGGCGGCGGAGGCGGCGGTGGAGGCCGCCGTCAGCTCGAGCACCGTCTCCTGCTTCTTGTCGAGCGATTCGATGGCGTGCGGAAAGGTCTGGGGCTGGCTCATCTTCTGCGCGATGGGGAAGAATGAGACGAGCGCAAGGGCCAGCAGCAGCGCTGCGGCCGCAAGTTTTTTGCTTACTTCGCTTTTCATGGGATTCTCCTTGCTTGGGATAGATAGCACCATCATACGCGCGGGGCGAAAAATGTCAAGCGCGGGATAAAAAACGCGCCCCCTGCCTTCGGCAGGGGGCGCATTGCGCTGTTTGATTTTTACTTTGCAGCCGCCAGACGGATATAGCGGGCGAACATCGCGGACACCTGCGCGCGGGTGGCCTGACCCTGCGGGTTCAGCAGGCCGTCCATGCCGTTGATGATGCCGTTGTTCACGCACCACAGCATCGCGTCAGAGGCGAAGGCACTCACGGATGCAGCGTCCGCATAGGCGCTCAGGCTGCCGCTCGCGGCCGGGGAGCCGCAGTAGCGGTAGAGCATCGCGGCGAGCTGCTCGCGGGTGATGGAGCCGTTGGGATCGGTGCCGTCGGACACGCCGTTGGCAACGGCCCACGCGCAGCCCTTATCGTACCAGTTCGCGCCGCCATCGGTGTTCTCGCCGGCAAGGCGCGCGATGACCGTGACGACCATGCCGCGGGTCATGCTTGCCTCGGGGGAGAAGAGTGCGGGGGCGGTGCCGTTGAACAGCTCACGGGCGGAGACGAAGTCCACATCGGACGCAGCCCAGTGGCCGACGGTATCGGCAAAGTTCTTGCTGTTGTTGATGACCTTGATCTGCATGCTGCCCTTGACGCCGAGGACCAGACCGTTCTCGGTGATGACGGCGGTCTTGATGATCTCCTCGGTGCCGTCGGGATTCACGCGGACGGCAACAGTGCCCTGCTTGGCGTTCACAACGGGGATGGCGACGGCGACTTCACCGGCGTTCGCGGGAACACTGAGCTTGATGACGGGCGCAGCCGCGGAGGACGCGGCGGGCGTGACGGTGATGGGCGCGATGACGGGCGCGTTCTTCTGCTCGGCGGCCTTCACGTCGGCGGCGGAGATGCTCGCGGAGATCTCGGTGCTGCCGTTTGCGTCCGTCTTGACCGTGCCGACAGAGCCGTTCGCGGTCGTGGTGGTCTCAGTCACGGCGCCGGTGGCCTTATCGGTCGTGGTGGTCGTGGTGGAGCCGTCGGGGTTCTTGGTCGTGGTGGAGGAACTGTTGTTATTCGGGGTCACGGGAACATAGACCAGCTTGGCGATGTCCTCCGTCTTGGTCGCATTGCAGTTGGTGCAGGTGTAGGTCATCGTGCCGACCTCAGTGTAGGTGGGATAGGCGGTGACAACACCAGCGTTCCATGTATGAGCAGCAATAGTGTAGGTATCAGCAGTTTTGTCGTGTTTAGCGCAATAACCATCAGGAACAAAGCTGGTATCCTTACCTTCAGCGGTGCAATCCTTAGGATTGAACTTGATGTAAGTGCCGCCAGTAACAGTGATGCTTGCGGTGCCGTTCTTATAATTCTCATCAAGGCAGTTCAGAAGAAGGTTATAACCATCCTGAACTCCATTTGTATTCAACTGCTGAATGGAGAAAGAGCCATCTTTGATGGTCAACTGACCTTCTAAGACATACACAACGCTGATGTTGCCGACATACTCGCCGTTTTCAATGGTGCACTTTGCGGTTGTATCATAAAGATCGACAGCATAACAGTCGTTTTCCTTAGTTTTAAGCTTGCCGTTACCAGTAATGGTCAAATCGCCGTTATCGCGAACAGAGATGAGAGACCAGTGCTTCACCCCATCAGCATTGTTCCAAATATCCTTGGTGTTGTAGATGGTATGGCCCTCCAAATCAAGAGTGAGCTTTTTGGTGACAATTAAGGTATTAGCTAAGTCAAGGTCAGCAGCCAGCTTGATAGTTGCACCATCAGCGGCATAAGCAACTGCGTTGGCGAGGTCGGAGTAAGTGCCGCTTTCGGTTACGATAGTGGCTTTGCCTTTCTCACCATCACCGTTCACAAACGCACCGTTGATAGTACTATTACCGGTAATATTCAGCTTGACGGAGATGGCATCCTTCTGATACGTATAAACGCGGCCGCCAGTTACGGTGGTGTTGTTTAATGTGCAAGTTGCAGGGGTGTCATAGGCAGTGCCGTCAGCGCGATTGCCGACAACTACAGCACCCATAGGAACTTCATTGCCGCTGCCCCAAACTTTGTTGTCATACGTACCAGCGTCATTATACGCGCTGGACAGAGTGATTGTACTGTTATTGACAGTGGCTGTGCCGCAACGAACAAACAGCACTTGACGGCCACCATAGATTTTGCAGTTATCAATATTCATAGTGCCGGGAACGTTGATCATTACAGTGCAGGTGTCTCTATCATTGTTCTGATAGCAAGTAGAGGTAAGGGTGGAATTCTTAAGGGTGATCCTAACATTATCGCTCAGATTACCACTGGCATTTGTTCCGATGACATAAACACCAGCAGTAATTCTAGAGTTTGTGACAGTAACAGCGGAAGCGTTACCAGCAGGGAAAAACGCAGAGGCAGTGGTGTTCATAGTGACGTTGTCCACAATGAGAGTAGCATCTTTGTCTGCGGCAAATGCAGCGAGGTCACCACAAGTAAAGGTGGAATTCAAAATAGTACCATTATAAAATTTTACGGTTTTTCCTTCCGGAACAGTTACGGTGCCAGCGGAAGTTATAGTCAATGTTTTGCCGTTCAGATTGATTTCTAATCCGTTAGCAATCGCAGACTGCAATTTGGCAGCGGGAATGGAGGTATCACTTGCTAAAGTGACAACGCCATCCGTAGCTGAAGGCAGTTCCGCTGCAACTTGCTCCGCTTCCGCAGGCGCTCCGCCTTCCGCCATTGCCGACACCGGCAGAAGCGTCAGCACCATACACAGCGCCAACAATACAGAACACAATTTTCTTTTCATTTGAATTCCTCCTCTAATTTCTTTTGTATGATAGCTTCCGCGGCTCCCCACGGTTGGTCTACAAATAAAAAACTGCCCTCCGCAAAACAGTCGGATGACAGAAAAAAGGTGCAACCGGCTGTCATAACACGCTCCCAAAGGGGAGCGGGCGTTAGACCCATCTGGTTTTGCGTCCCTGCCTTTCGATAGGTTTGCCAAGTGTATGAACTTATTTGGCACGGCGGGCAAACGCGCCCTCCGCGTGTCTTTACCATAGCACGAAGAATCGACAAAATCAAGTGGGAATGACAATTTTGCTGAAAACTTTGAACAAAGCTTGAGAATGGATAGAACCATCATACGCGCGGGGCGAAAAATGTCAAGCGGAAACGCGGTTGCGCATTCCGCCGTGGTCTGGTACAATTTACTCAAAAAGACAAACGAAAGAGAGGGTGAGACCATGCAGGAGATCCGCTGCCCCCACTGTGGGGAGGTCTTTCAGGTGGACGAGACGGGCTACGCGCAGATCGCGCGGCAGGTGCGCGACAGCGAGTTCGACAAGGAGCTCAGGCGCCGCGAGCAGGAGCTGCTGGCCCGTCAGGCGAGCGAGCTGGACCTTGTCAAATTGCAGCAGGGGCGTGCCTACGACAAAACGCTCGCGGAAAAGGACGCGGCCCTCGCGCAGAAGGCTCAGGAGGTCGAGCAGCTCCGCGCGCAGCTCAATAATAGTGAAACGGCGAAAAAGCTCGCCGTGGCCGAGGCCGTGCAGCGCAAGTCGCAGGAGCTGGCGGAGGGCGAGAAGCGCATTTTGACGCTCGAAAACGAGCTGACCGCCCAGCAGGCGGCGAGCCGATCGAAGGAGAAGTCGCTGCAGGAGCAGTACGAGGAAAAGCTCAAAAGCAAGGACGAGCAGATCGAGTATTACAAGGATTTCAAGGCTCGCCAGTCGACGAAGATGATCGGCGAGAGCCTGGAGCAGCACTGCATGACGCAGTTCAACACCCTGCGCATGACGGCCTTCCCGACGGCGTACTTTGAAAAGGACAACGACGCGCGCACGGGCAGCAAGGGCGACTTTATTTTCCGCGAATCGGACGAGAGCGGCACGGAGTTCATCTCCATCATGTTCGAGATGAAAAACGAGGCCGACACGACCGCCACCAAGCACAAGAACGAGGACTTTTTCAAGGAACTCGACAAGGACCGCCGCGAAAAGCACTGCGAGTACGCGGTGCTGGTGTCGCTGTTGGAGATCGACAACGAGTTTTACAACAACGGCATCGTGGACGTTTCGTATAAATATGATAAAATGTACGTCGTGCGGCCGCAGTTCTTCATCCCCATCATCACGCTGCTGCGCAACGCGGCGCTCAACTCGCTCAAATACCGCCGCGAGCTGGAGATCGTGCGGGACCAGCAGCTCGACATCCTGCACTTTGAGGAGAACATGAACGCCTTCAAGGAGGGCTTCGGGCGGAATTACCGCATCGCGAGCGAGAAGTTCCGGACAGCCATCGACGAGATCGACAAGACCATCACGCATTTGCAGAAGATCAAGGACGCGCTGCTCTCATCGGAGAACAACCTGCGCCTCGCAAACAACAAGGCCGAGGATCTGAGCATCAAAAAGCTGACGAAAAACGCGCCGTCCGTCAAAGCCATGTTCGACGAACAGCGCGAGAAAAAAGAGGAATGAACAAACTGCCCGCCATCAGCGGGCAGTTTGCTGTATTTAGACCTTTTGGCAGAAGCGCATCAGGATCATCGCCGTCTGCGCGCGGGTGGCCGTTCCCTTGGGGGAGAGCAGGCTGCTGGAGGTGCCGGTGATGAGGCCCTCGGCGTTGGCCCACGCCATCGCAGTACGGGCGAAGGCGGAGATGCCTGCCTGATCGGAGTAGCCGCTCAGGTCGGCGGACGCGGAGAGGTCATAGCCCTTGTACTGCGCGTAGCGGTACAGGATGGCCGCGAGCTGTTCGCGCGTCAGCGCGTCGTTCGGGCCGAAGCAGCCGTCGCCGTAGCCGCCGACGATGCCGTTGGCCGCCGCCCACGCGGCGGCCTTTTCACAGTAGCTGCCGGAGGAGACGTCCGTGAAGGGATTCGCGGCCGTGACCGCGGGCTCGTCTTCGAGCCGGTAGAGGATGGTCACGAGCATTCCGCGCGTGATGGTCGCGTTGGGGGAGAAGGCGCCGCTGCCCGTGCCGGTCATCAGGCCGTTTTCATAGGCGTAGCGGACGGCGGAATAAAACCAGTCGCTCGCGGCAACATCGGTGAAGCCGCTGCTCTGCACCGGCTGAGGGGCAGAGCTGCCGTTGCTGCTGTCGGAGCCGTCAGGCTGGGCAGGCGGCTGCTGGCCATTTGTGCCGCCGGGGAGCGTGGAGGGAGCGCCGCTGCCGCCCATCTGTCCTCCGCCCATTGCGCCGGTGGAGCCGAAGGTGACATAGGGCTGCGCCGCGCTGATCGGCACGCCCATGCCCGCGCTTCCGCCCGCGGCGAGCACCGTGCCGCCCGAAACGGTCAGCGTGCCGTCGGCGTCAAGGGGCTGGTCGTCGGCGGTGTTGGCCGTCCGGACGACGACCGTGCCGCCCGTGATGGTCAGATCACCGTTGGAGTCGAAGCCGTCGCCCGTGGACGAGTAGGCGGTGATCGCGCCGCCCGAGATCGTCATGGAGAAGCTGTAGCCCGTGAGGTCGGAGTTTGCGGCGTTCAGACACTCGTCCTCGGAGAGGATGCTGATATTGCCGGAGAGAATGTTCAGCGTGGCCGCTTCGAGACCCTCGTAGCACGCCTTGATGGTGATGCTCGGCCCCATTGTACCGGATGCGCCGACGTTCATCACGTAGTCACAGTGGATGGCGTCGTCGCCTGATGAGATGTTGAGCGTGCCGCTTTCGATGTTCAGCGTCTGCTCGGCGTTGATGGCATCGTTCACCGGAGCGGTGATGTTCAGCGTCAGGCCGCGTATGGTCAGGGATGCTTCGCCCTCATCCGCGCTCGTCGCGCCGGACTTGATGCCGTTTTGCCGTTTGCGGTGATGTTCAGCGTGCCGGTGCCGCAGAGAGTGACAGTCGAACCATCCTTGCACTTGATGACCGCATTTTCGGCATTTTCATTGTCGGGGTAGTTGTCGTCGTTGTTCTTGGCGCTGCCGGTCAGGGCATTGGTCGTGCCGCTCGCGGCGACGATCTTCACCTCGCTCGACTTGTTGCAGGCGATGGGGGCGGTGTCCTCACTTGTGAGCGTCAAGCCGTCCAGCACGAGCGTGACGCCGGTGGTGCCCTTTTGGATGGTGATGGAGCCGTCGGAGCAGTTGCCGGAGACGATATAGGTGCCGCTGTCCTGAATGGTCAGGGACGTGCCGCTGATCTTGTAGCCGGTGTAGCTGCCGTCTTCCGCGGCGATGCCGCTGTCGGTGAAGGCGAATCCTGTCGCGCCGGAGGCGGAGTATTCGCTGTCCGCCGCCAAGGCAGCCGCGGGCAGGAGGGACAGGGTCATCGCCGCTGCGACCACTCCGGATGCGAGCTTTTTCGGTATCGTTTGTTTCATGGTAGATCATCCTTTCTCAAACATATTTGCCATACGCCGGTGGGCGGTGCAGCGTATTTTGTTTCCCTTAGGATGACGATACCATAATCCCGCAGCCTAAAGGACGGTTAAAGAGGAACGGGGAATTTCCTTTAGGCTCGTTTTAGGCTGTGCGGATGAAAAGGCGGCGGCGCACCGGATGGCGCGCCGCCGCTGAGCGGCTTTCAGCAGTCGGTATAAAAGAAAATGTCGGCCTTGTGCTCCTGCGGGGTGTGCTTGTAGACATTGGTGTCCAGCCCGCCGATGTAAAAGCCATTATTCAGGTAGAACAGGCACGCGCCGGGATCGTCGTCCTGCCCCTGCGTGTAGAGGCCGCGGTAGTTCTGCGAGATCGCGGCCTCCTTTGAACGCTCAATGAGCTTTTGCCCGATATGCTGACCGCGGTACGCGCCGCTGACCTTCAAATCGTAGAGGTACATGTATTGGAAAAAGCCTGCTGCAAAATAGCGAGTCCGACGCATTTATCGCCGTCGTATGCACCGAGGAAAATGCTGCCTTCAGCGGTCATCGCGGCGTAGTCATAGTTCTCATCGGGAAAGCACGTTTTCTTTACGCTTTCCTCGGGGAAGCGCTCGACCGTATAGCTCCACCAGCCATTCTGGTATGCGGGCAGCATCCGGCCAAAGAGGGAAAACGGCTCATTGGGGATATTGATATCCTGCCGGTGGGCTTCGTCGATGTGTCTGATCTCGATCATTGGTGGCTCCTTTCGCGAATTTCCCTCAATTTCCGATCACTTCCTGCAATCTTCTGTAGCAGGATCCCTCATCGTATTCAAAATTCTTCTCAAATGTGACGCTTTCCGCGTCCTCCTGAACGGGGTGGAAGCCCCACTTTTCCGCGCAGTGGAGGCCGACTGCATTGCTCTTCGGGATGCGGCCGGTCGAGAGGATGGAGCAGCCATGCGAGCGCGCGTAAGAGAGTGCCTGACCGACGAGCTTTTCGCCGAGGTCGCGCTTCTGCGCGTCCTCCTCGAGCCAGAATTCGCCGATCGTGCCCACACCGCCGCGGCAGCTTTCCACGCTGACCGCGCCGATGATCTCCTCGCCGTGCATGACGTCGAAATGCCCCGCTTCGCCCGAGGCGCGGTAGTAGATGCCGCCCTCAAAGCCCTTCGGATCGTTGACCCAGGGCTGCTTGCGCACGGTCGCGATCTCGTCGCCGAGGTGGGACGCGTCGTCGCGGAAGACGACATTAAAACTCCCGTTTTCGTATTCGAGCTTGGCGACGGCAGTATTTTCCGCGTGGCCGGTCCTGTCGATTTCGTGCAGCGTCATGCCCTGAAGCGTGCCGACGATGATGCGCATGGCCATGCCGTGGGAAAAGACGGCGACCGTGCCGTTCGGGTGCGCCTCGGCGATGTCTGTGAGCGCCTTGCGCATCCGCTCGCGCACCTCGGCAAAGCTTTCACAGCCGGGGACGTGCCAGTTCTGCGAATCGTTGCTGAAATTGGCGAGCTGCTCAGGGGCGATGCGCTCAAGCTCTGCCCAGGGGGTATCTTCCCAGTAGCCCACGTCGATCTCGCGCAGCGTGCGGACGGTGCGCAGCGGCAGGCCGTGCGTTTTGTAGATGGAAAGCGCCGTGATCATCGTGCGGAAACGGTCGCTTGAATAAACGGCGTCAAATTTCGTGTCGGTAAAGCGCTTTGCGAGCGCAGCGATCTGGCGGTAGCCGCGGTCGGTGATGGTGCTGTTGTACCAGCCATGCGCGCGGCGATAGAGGTTGCCCTCGGCCTCGGCGTGGCGGATGAGATAGATCGTGGTCATATGCTTCTCCTTCACCTTATTTTTTCTCAATTTCATTATAGGACGAAAAGAAATTTTCAGCAAGTGGCGATTTGCGGCAAAAATTCCCGCGTATCGCGCCATCTTGCGCGGACAGACTAAGCGCGTGAACAAAGGAGTGATCGATATGTGTGAGACCGCATTCTGGCGCGGTATGGGAGCCGGCATGGTCGCCGGCGCGCTCGTCGGCATGATGGTCGCGGAAAAGCGCAAAGCCATGAAGACCTGTGTGGGCCGTACCATGCAGCAGATGGGTAGCGCCGTGGACGGCGCGCTGAGCGACTTAATGCACCGGTGAAATAGGCGCGAGAGCGCAAGAAAGGGCGGGAGCACAGCTCCCGCCCTTTCTTTATTGACTTATGTGCAGCGACGGATATAATGAAAATAACAAGAATCCCCCGATTAAATTACTTGTATAACGAGAGAGGAGAGAAACAATGAAAAAGCTATTTGCATTGATGCTTGGCCTGCTGTCCTGCACACTACTGCTCTGCCTGTCTGTCAACGCAGTCGAGCTGTATGTCGACACAGAGTTGGTGCAGACCGATGTGCCGCCGCAGCTGGTGGGCGGCCGCACGCTTGTGCCCATGCGGGCGATTTTTGAGTATCTGGGCGCGGAGGTCACGTGGGACAATGACACCAGAACGGCGACTGGTACGCTGGATGACACAGTCGTGATCATCCAGATCGATAATACAACAGCTTACGTCAACGATGTGCCGTACACGCTGGATGTGCCTGCGCAGATCATCGGAAACCGGACAATGGTTCCGGCACGCTTCGTTTCAGAATCGCTTGGCTGCGTCGTCACATGGTATAATGAGACGCAGACGGCGGCGGTTGCCAACAAGACGAAGGGGGAGCACATTTACGTGACGAAGACGGGCAAGCGGTATCACTATTCCGGTACCTGCAACGGCGGTACTTACTACGAAGCAACGCTCGCTGAGGCGATGGGCAGAGGCCTCACTCCCTGCGACAAATGCGTGCTGACAAAGAACTGAATAGGGTAAGGGCGGGAGCATAGCTCCCGCCCTTCCTTTATTATCCTTGCTATCCTGCTTGCCGGTTTTCTTTTAGATGACGCCATACTCCTTGAGGAGCTTTTCGATGTCGGTGCCTTCGATCTTGCCGAGGGCCTTCTTGACGGCCATCTTTTCCATAAAGCCCATGTCCATGTCGGTGGCCTTCTTGCCGTCGCGCAGCTTGACGGTGGCATTGAGCAGGTCGCGCACATCATACACGCTGCCCCAGACCTCGGGCACGCCGCGGTCGACGTTCAGCAGGGTGTAGACGGACTCCATACCCGTGCGCATGGAATACTCGGTGGTGAAGATGGTGTCGCGCGGGGTCTCAGCAAACTGGCCGAGGAAGGCGAAGTTCACGCTGCCGTCAGGCACGACCTTGGGGCGGTCACCGTAGGCGCGCGGCATGAAGAACGCATCGATATACGGCATCATGACGGGCACGGTGTTGGCGCTGTTGGTCGCGAGGTCTTCGATCTGATCCTCGGGCACGCCGATGTGGTACAGCCACTCCATGCAGATCTCCTTGCCGGTGCACTCGCGCATGGGCTTTTTGATATAATCGCCCGGCTTGTCGGTGAAGAGGGAGTAGACCCAGACGAGGCAGTGGTCCTTGGGCTGGTCGCGGAACTGCGGTTGGCGGTTGATCGTCCAGCTCATGAGCCACGAGGAATCCTTCACGGTGACGATGCCGCCGGTGACGACATGGCCGGTGAACGGGTCGCGCTTGCAGATGTTCTTGATATAGGGGATGATCTTCTGGTCGAGCGTCTCCACGGTCGCGCTCATCCAGTTGGTCTTTTCGGGGTCAGAGCAGAACTTGTCCGGATGACCGAATGCCGGGTCCTGCGCGGCGATCTTCCGCCACATGTCCCAGCCGCCGCCCGGCTTCAGCTCGGTGTTGTAGGCCGCCGGCTCGTTCTGGCTGCCCATCGAAGAATTTTCGACGCAGCCGCCGTTCGTGATGAACACAAGGTCGTTTTCGGTGAGGTCGATGTGCTCTTCCTTGCCGTCGCGCAGCGTGTCGATGCGCGTTGCAAGCTTGCGCTGTTCGTTACAGTCAAACTCGACGTTTGTGACCTTCACGCCGAAGTGAAACTGCACGCCGTAGCTTTCAAGGTACTTCACCATCGGCAGAATCATGGATTCATACTGGTTGTACTTTGTAAAGCGCAGTGCCTTGAAATCCGGCAGACCGCCGATGTGGTGGATAAAGCGCTGGATGTACAGCTTCATCTCGAGTGCGGAGTGCCAGTTTTCAAAGGCGAACATCGTGCGCCAGTAGAGCCAGAAGTTGGAGTTCAGCACCTCGTCGTCGAATACGTCCGTAATGCGCTTGTTCTGTAAATCTTCGTTCGGCGTGAAGAACAGCTTCATGATCTCCATAGCGCCCTTATCGGAAATATCAAACTTACCGTCCGTGTAGGCGTCCTCGCCGCGGTTCACGGTCGCGCGGCACAGGGAGTAGTTCGGGTCTTCTTTGTTAAGCCAGTAATATTCGTCCAAAACGGAAACGCCCTCGGTCTCAATGGACGGAATGGAACGGAACAGGTCCCACATGACTTCAAAGTGGTTGTCCATTTCACGGCCGCCGCGCATCACATAGCCGACGTTTTCAAATTTCCAGCCGTCGCATGCGCCGCCCGCGAGCTGCTCTTTTTCGAGGATGTGCACATGCTCGCCTTTCATCTGGCCGTCGCGCACCAGGTAGCACGCTGCTGTAAGGGCTGCCAGACCGCTGCCGACGATATACGCCGATTTTTGGTCTACGCCCTCCGGCTTCTTCGGTCTTGCAAATGC
>URXY01000048.1 GCA_900552015.1 uncultured Eubacteriales bacterium
CAAGAGCATTTTGAACATACTGACAGGGTCGACAGACGGACGGCCTGTTGTCGGATAATATGGCGCCAGAAGATCATAGATGAAATCAAAGGATACCATCCGCTCGATCTTCCGCAGCAGGTGGGTTTCTGGAATCAGTGACTCTATATCTACGAAAAGCATTGCCATTTGTCGTCCCATCATGCTGCATCCCTCCTTATGGTTATTCTACCATAGAACGGACGTATTTGCTACCTTTGTCAACAGGTCCCTTATTGTACATTATCTAGGTGACATTACAGTGTACAAAGCGCAGCAGATATCCATGACTTACGCAGGAAGAAGCAATGCAAAAGAGTTCCTTTATGTTTCCATTTCGGGGCAGGATGTTGGAACTCCAACATCTTGTAAGCTGCACCTCTTAGGCTGATTTGACTGCGCTGTATTTTTGATATTGACAGACGCAAAGATCCATGCTATATTGATTCCGCCGGAATCAATGCCGATGGAATTGATTTTGGAGAAGAGGTGAAAATGATGGCGAAGCGGATCGAGGGTGTGACCGAGAAGTTACTTGCGTGTGCGAAAGAAGAGTTCCTGACGAACGGATATGAGAATGCCTCGCTGCGCGTCATTGCGGAGAAGGCGGGGTACACCAAGGGCGTGATTTACATCCGCTATCCGGACAAGGAGAGTCTGTACCGCGCGCTTGTGGAGCCGGTGGCGGACGGACTTTGCGATTTTTTGCAGTCCGCGCTGAACGGGTTCCAATCCCTTTCGGGTGAGGAGCAGAAGGCGAATGAGAAGGATTACGCCGATGGTGGCTTTCCGCGCTTCATCGCCTATATTTACGAGCACTTCGATATCTTTAAGATATTGCTGACGAGCGGCGAGACACAGATCTATCAGGAGTTTCTGCACAAGCTTGTCGAGATCGACACGGCCTGCACGACGCGGTTCATCGAGCAAACGCACAACGACGCGTTTACTTCTGGCAGGCTGACGCCGGAACTGGCGCATATTTTGTCCTGCGCCTTTTACTCGGGGGTTTTCGAGGTCGTTATCCATGATATGCCGCAGGAGAAGGCGAACGAGCATGTGAGCCGCCTACGTAGATTTTACAACGCCGGCTGGCGGACCATTTTTGAAGGGGAAACGGTCGACTGCTGAACGATCATCCCAAAGGAGGCGAGAACAACGGACAGCAAAGCCTATATCGATGCGGGCGGCTGGGGGTACTGCCCTGTCTGCGGAGCAAAGACGCGCGACAAGGTCCTGCCGGACACCGAGGCGCGCCGATGGCCGCTGTATTGCAGAAAATGCGGCAGAGAGACCATTGTCAACATTCAAAATAAGTGTATTCAATTATCATCCGAGCCAGACGCAGCGACGCAGAGCCGATAATTTGAAGGAGTTTCTCCCTCAGATCATCGGCTCTCTTTTTGACTGCTGGTTAGACTAATCTAACTTAGATTTGCGTATTTAGAAAGAAGGGAAGTCAACACATGAAACGATTCGAAAAAGGCTCGCCCATGGCAAGGCTGATGGCGCTTGCGGGCGAGCAGAAAAAGCAGTATGTGCGGTCGATCATTTTGGCGGTGATCGGTGTGGCGGCGGGATGCTCCCATACTTCGCGGTCGCGCGCATGGTGATCGCGCTGCTGGGCAGCGTGGCGGACAGCGCCTACTACGGGCGATGGTGCCTGCTCGCGGCGGCAGGGTTGAAGGTGCTTTTCTCCATCTGGTCGACCTCTGTATCGCACTCGGTGACCTACAAAACGCTCATCTCCAAGCTCTCGCGACAGCTCAAGGACATGATTGTCGACCGCGTGGAGGGCCTTGAGACGACGCTCGCACACATGGTGCCGGAGATGACGGAGAATCTGCTCATCCCGATTTGTCTGCTCGTCTACCTCTTTGTGCTCGACTGGCGCATGGCGCTTGTCTCGCTCATTACACTGCCGGTGGGCATGGCCTTTGTTTTAATCATGGCGCGCACGTATCCCGCCAAATACGAGGGGTCGGTGCAAGTGAGCCGCCAGATGATGAGCGAGGTCGTCGAGTACATCGGCGGCATCGAAGTTATCAAGGCCTTCAACCAGAACGCCAAGTCCTACCAGCGTTATACGGACGCTGTGAACGCGGACGCTGCCTATTTCTATAACTGGATGAAGATATGCCAGTGGCCGATGTCGGCCTACACGGCCATCTGTCCCGCAACGCTGCTGACGGTGCTGCCCATCGGGTTCCTCTTTTACGCGAACGGCAGCCTGTCGACGCCGGACTTCATCACAGTCATTGTCCTGTCCCTCGGCATCATCGGGCCGATCCTCGCGGTGAGCAATTATATCGACAGCCTTGCCATTCTCGGAACGGTCATGAACGATATTGGCTCGCTGCTCGACAAGCCAGAGCTTATCCGCCCCACGGAGAAGGTCGAGCTAAAGGATTCGACCATCGAACTGCGCGATGTGACGTTCTCCTATGCCGCAGACGGCAAGGAGATTTTACACGACATCGACCTGACGATCAAGCCGGGGAGTGTAACGGCGCTGGTCGGCCCATCGGGCAGCGGCAAGAGCACGATCGCCAAGCTGATCGCCGGATTCTGGGATGTGAGCGGCGGCAGCATCCTGCTCGGCGGGCTGCCACGACTTTATCATGGGTCTGGAGCACGGCTACGACACCGTTGTCGGCGGTGCGGGCGGCCACCTTTCCGGCGGCGAGCGGCAGCGCATCGCCATTGCACGTGCCATGCTCAAGGACGCGCCCATCGTCATTTTAGACGAGGCGACCGCGTACCTCGATCCGGAGAACGAGGCGGGCGTGCAGAGCGCCATCGGTCGGCTCGTGGCGGGCAAAACTCTGATCGTTATCGCACACCGCCTGTCCACTGTGACGAATTCCGACCAGATCGTCGTGGTCAAAGACGGACGCATTGAGGCGAGCGGCACGCATGAAGGGCTGCTGTCGCACTTGAAACTCTATCAGCAGATGTGGAACGCCCATATCGGTGCAAAGGACGGTGAGTGAAGATGATCGGTGTCTTTAAGAAAATCTGGGATCTTGCGGGAACGGAGCAGAAAAACATCCGCAATTCCATCCTGCTGGGCTTTGTCAACCAGAACAGCCTCGGCCAGCTCATCGCCGTCGCCACAACGACACTGAGTGACGTGGAAAACGCCGCGTCGGTGGTGCTCGTGACGTCGCTGGGCGGGTTTCTGAACTCCCTTGTGTTCTCACTCGCCATTTTCCTTTTTGACTGGCGCATCGGCCTCATCGTGGCGGCGGGCGTCATCCTGTTCCTCTATGTTGTGTCGCTGATGGAAAAGCGCTCGCGCGCGGACATTCCGAAGCGGCAGGCCGCACAGGCGACGCTGGTGGAAGAGGTGCTGGAGACCATTCAGGGTATGAGCGTCGTCAAGGCGTTTGATTTGGATGACGCCAAGGAGAAAAAGGTCGATCAGGCCATTGACGAGAGCTACGAGAAAAACAGCGTGCTTGAGCGGGCGGTCAACCCCTACTTTGCAGCGCAGCAGATCATTCTGAATCTATGCAGCGTGGCCATCCTGTTCGCGTCAGTCTTGTTTTATTTGAACGGCACGCTCTCGCTGGGATGTGAACGGCGGGCGCGTGTCCATCGGCGGACACAACGTCAAAGATTACACGCTCGACAGCCTGATGACGAACATCAGCATGGTGTTCCAGAACGTGTACCTATTCAACGACACCATTGAAAACAACATCAAATTCGGTAAGCCAAACGCCACGCATGATGAGGTCGTGGCCGCGGCGAAAAAGGCTTGCTGCGACGACTTTATCGATGCGCTCCCCGACGGCTACAACACCATGGTGGGCGAGGGAGGTGCGACGCTGTCCGGCGGCGAAAAGCAGCGGCTGTCCATCGCACGTGCCATGCTCAAGGATGCGCCCATCGTCATCTTCGACGAGGCGACGGCCAACGTCGACCCGGAGAACGAGGACCGCCTGCAGGCGGCCATTGAGGCACTGACGCGGGACAAGACCATCATTATGATCGCCCACCGTCTCAAGACTGTGAAGCACGCCGACCAGAATATCGTGCTCGACGGCGGCAGGATCATCCAGCGCGGTACGCACGACGAGCTGCTCGCGCAAAAGGGCATCTATTCTGAATTTGTCGGCATGCGCGAAAAGGCCATCGGCTGGAAATTAGAGACTTAAATAAGGACCTTGTCAACGTCGGTATTTTTACTGCACTCTATTTTGTGATGTTTTTCATCAGTGGCATGAGCGGGCTTATCCCCGTGATGGCCGTGTTCTATCCCGCGCTGCTGCCTATCCTCGGCGGCATTCCCTGCATCCTGTTTTTCACCAAAACACAGGAATTCGGCCTTGTGACCATCATGGGCGCGCTATTGGGACTAATCACATTTTTGATGGGCTATGGCCCTTATGCCATCGCGACCGGCGTGGGCTGCGGCCTGATCGCCGACCTTGTGCTCAAGGCGGGCAAGTATCAGAGCTGGAAGCACATGCTGGGCGCCTACTGCATTTTCAGTGAGTGGGCCGTCGGCTCTCAGCTTATCATGTTCATCTTTAAGGATCCCTACCTTGCGGGCTATATTGAGACGCAGGGGCAGGACTACGCCGATGCCGTTTCTGCGCTGCTGCAGAATTACATGATCCCAATCGTGATGCTTGTGGTCGCGGTCGGCGCGGTCCTTGGCGCATACCTTGGCAAGGCGACGCTCAAAAAGCACTTCAAGCGCGCGCGGGGATCGCCTGATGGACTTCTCTTCACGGCAGGAAAAGCAAAAGGCGCGGGTCATACTCGACCCGCGCACCAAGCTGCTGCTTTTGCTGACGATCAATGTTGTCATGCTCTCGCCCGCGGCGGAGGGGAGCGGCGCGATCCTCGAGCCGGTCATGGCTGTGCTGGCGGCACTGCTGTTTCTGAAGGCAGGGAAGGGGAAGATAGTGTTCATTTACATCATCCTCTACGCGCTTGCCAGTCAAGCGGGGCTCGCGCTGCGAGTCTTCGCGGGAACGAGCGTAGTCGGCTTTCTGGTGCGCTTTTTCGCGCAGATACTCACGCGGATGACGCCGGGGGTGACGGCGGCGTGCTATGTGGTCGCCACTACAAGTGTCAGCGAGTTCATTGCGGCGATGGAGCGCATGCACGTGAGCCAGAAGATCATCATCCCCTTTGCCGTCATGTTCCGCTTTTTCCCGACGATCGGCGATGAGATCCGCTCCATTCAGGATGCGATGCGCCTGCGCAGCATCGGCTGGAAGCGAGGGCCGGTCGCGATGCTCGAGTATCGCTTTGTGCCGCTGATCGTCTCGGTGGTGCGCATTGGAGATGAGCTGTCCGTCGCCGCGGTGACAAGGGGCCTCGGCGGGCCGATCCGTCGGACCAATTACTGCAAGATCGGTTTTTCCGCGTGGGACTTCGCGTGCATCGCCTTTTTGGCGGCGGTGTTGGTTCTCTATTTTGTTTTTTAGGAGCGGCGCTGTGATCGAATTCAAAGACGTATCTTTTCGCTATCAGGGAAGTGAGCAGGCGAACAGCCTATGCCATATTGACCTGCAAATTCCAGACGGGCAGGTCGTTCTTCTGTGCGGACGCTCTGGCTGCGGCAAGACGAGCCTCACGCGGCTCGTCAACGGCCTCATCCCGCACTACTTTGCGGGCGAGCTGAGCGGCGAGGTGCTGCTCAGCGGGAAGAATATCGCAGAGCAGCCAATCTATGAGACGGCGCGCTCGGTCGGCTCCGTTTTCCAGAACCCGAGGTCGCAGTTTTACAACGTGGATCCCACCGGCGAAGTGGTCTTCGGCTGCGAGAATATGGGCTGGCCGTCGGAGAAGATCGACGTTCGGCTCGCGCAGATCACGCGGGAGTGGTCGCTCGCGCCGCTGCTGGGGCGGAACCTTTTCCACCTCTCCGGCGGCGAAAAGCAGAAGATCGCCTGCGCTTCCGTGACGATGTACGATCCCGAGGTCATGGTACTGGATGAGCCGATGTCGAATCTGGATGTCCGCTCGATCCGAATGCTCGCGGACATCATCCGCGGATGGAAGAAGAGCGGAAAGACGGTGCTCGTCGCGGAGCACCGCCTGCACTACCTGGCGTCCATCGCCGATCGGGTCATCTATATGGAGGACGGACAGATCGCTGAGGACATGCCAGCGCGCGAATTCTTCCGGAAGCTGCGCGAGAGATCGAGCAGATGGGCCTGCGCGCCCTCGCACCGGTTAATTTTGACCGGATGACACCGCCCCCAGTGGGGGACAGTATGCTTGAGCTCAGAGATTTTCGCTTTGCCTATCGGAATACTCCGACGCTGGACATTCCATCCGTGTCGGTGCCCACGGGCGCGGTCGTCGGCGTCATTGGCAACAATGGCGCGGGAAAGACGACGTTTGCCCGCTGCCTGTGCGGCCTTCCGCGCAAAGCACGCGGCACAGTTATTGTGGACGGTGCGGCGTGGGATCAAAGGAAGCGGCTGAAAAACAGCTACCTTGTGATGCAGGATGTCAACCACCAGCTCTTCACCGAGAGCGTGGAGGAAGTGCTGATCGGCATGCCGGGGGAGGAGACGGAAAACGCGGCGCGGGCGGAGAAGATATTATCCGACCTTGACCTGCTGCCCTTCAAGGACCTGCATCCGCTCTCGCTCTCCGGTGGGCAGAAGCAGCGAGCGGCCATCGCCGCGGCGGTCGCGTCGCAAAAGGAACTGCTTGTCTTCGACGAACCGACGAGCGGCCTTGACTATTTTCACATGATGGAGGCGGCAGAAAAGATCCGTTATTTGAGTTCGCTGGGGAAGACGATCTTTCTTATCACGCACGATCCGGAGCTCATTACCGCTTGCTGCAATTTCTTCCTGCTTTTCGAGCGGGGGAAGATACAGTGGAGCGGCGGCGCGACGACGGAAAAGCGCGAAAAGCTGCGTGACTTTTTCGCGGCGGAGGAACAGTAGACTGCCGCTGATCTCGTAAACCTGATAAGCCGCCCGACGGGGCGGCTTTTTTCTTGAGATGCGGTGGGAGATATCGTCTATC
This sequence comes from uncultured Eubacteriales bacterium, assembly GCA_900552015.1. Classification (GTDB taxonomy): domain Bacteria; phylum Bacillota; class Clostridia; order Oscillospirales; family Oscillospiraceae; genus Hominicoprocola. The sequence goes on from URXY01000048.1 coordinate 7,027, forward strand.
TACCTGTGCGGCGCGAGCTCACCGAGCACGGCATTTCCTGCGATGGACACGTCGCGCACCAGCTCACGGCGCGGGACTACGCGGAATATGACCAATATGACCTGCTCATCAGCATGGAGGACGCAGATATCAACAATACGCTGCGTATCTCGGTAGCGACCCGGAGGGGAAGATGTACCGCCTGCTCGACTACACCGACCGCCACGTGGTACACGGGCGATTTTGGGCGACATGGCAGGATGAGCCGGTAGGCTGTCAGGGGCTTCTGGCATCACTGTAGATGGGAAAACGCATATAAAGAATAGGCAGCGCCGCTTGGCGCTGCCTGTTTGCTGTCTTCGGGACTTAATAATTTCTACTGCGGATGTTCGAAATTTGTTAAGAATTTTCACAGAGGAATCGCAAGGAAGGCATGATATAACATACTCAGCTTCCGGAGAGACAAAAACGACGCCGCGGACAAAGCGCCGCGGCTGCTGAGGAGATCATGCTATGCGTACTGTAGAAACGATCAACGCCGTCATCATGGCGCTCTTTTTCATCTGCTATTCCTATCAGTTCTATTATGTGGCCGTGGCACTGCTGCGGCGAAAGAAATTCGCGGGCCGCAATGAGTATCACCGCATCGCCGTGCTCATCGCGGCGCGAAACGAGGAAAACGTCATCGGTCAGCTGCTCGACAGCATCCGCGCGCAGAGCTATCCGATGGACCGCGTGGACATCTTTGTCGGCGCGGATAACTGCACGGACGATACGGCGGGCGTGGCCCGCGCGCACGGCGCGACCGTCTACGAGCGCTTCAACACCGAGCAGGTGGGCAAGGGCTATGTGCTCAACGAGCTTTTAAAGCGCATCAAGCGCCCCGGCCACAAGCACTATGACGCCTACCTTGTGCTGGATGCCGACAACATCCTCGACCCGAACTTCATCTCTGAAATCGAGAAGGTCTATTCGAGCGGCTACGAGATCGTGACCTGCTACAGAAACTCCAAAAACTACGGCGACAACTGGATCTCCGCGGGTTACGCGCTGTGGTTTCTGCGCGAGGCGCAGTATCTCAACAACGCGCGGATGCGCCTTGGCAGCAGCTGCGCCGTCTCTGGCACAGGTTTCCTCTTTTCGGACGCGGTGTTGCGCGAGTGCGGCGGCTGGAACTTCTTCCTGCTGACCGAGGATATCGAGTTTACCATCGACAACGTTGTGCGCGGGCACAAGGTAGGCTACGCGGCGGGCGCGGTGCTCTACGACGAGCAGCCCACGAGCTTTGCCCAGTCCTGGCGGCAGCGGATGCGCTGGTCGAAGGGCTATTTGCAGGTCTTTTGCAAGTATGCCGTGCAGCTCTTCTCTGGCATTGCACACGGCAGCTTTTCCTGCTACGACATGACGATGAACATCATGCCCGCAGCGGTGCTGACGGGAGTGAGCCTCGCGGTGAATGTCGGCGCGGCGATCACGAACGTGACAAACGGCGGCTCGATGGCGGCGCTGGGCATCTCCGTATTGCAGACGGTGGCGAGCCTTTACATGACGCTTTTTGTCCTCGGCATGATCACGACTGTGACAGAGTGGAGGAAGATCCGCTGCGCGGCATGGAAGAAGGTGCTCTACACCTTCACCTTCCCGGTCTTCATGCTGACGTATGTGCCCATCTGCATCGTTTCGCTTTTTGCACGGGTGGAGTGGAAGCCCATCCTGCACGACAAGGTGATGACGCTCGAGCAGATTGAGAGCAGCGGCCTGCGGGCATCGTAATGATATGATACAGGGAGAGAGCATTTCGCCCTCTCCCTGATTTTTTATCGCTTGTCGCCGGGTTTGAAAAGAAGTGCCATCAGCACCGCGAAGACGACCGCCGCGGCGATACCGCCCGCGGTGGCACTGAGGCCGCCGGTCATCACGCCGAGCCAGCCCTGTTCGCTGACGGCTTTTTCAACGCCCTTGGCGAGTGAGTACCCAAAGCCGAGCAGCGGCACGGTCGCGCCCGCGCCGCCCCATTGGACGATAGGCTCGTAGACGCCGATAGCCGTCAGCAAAACGCCGCAGACGACATAGCCCGTCAAAATGCGCGCAGGCGTGAGGGGCGTTTTGTCGATGAGGATCTGTCCGACGGCGCAGAGAAGGCCGCCGCAGAGAAAGGCGTTCAGATAGTCCACCGTTATCCCTCCTTCTTGTTTGAAAGCACGACCGCGTGGCAGATGCCGGGAATGCTCTCGCCCTGAAAGGTCGTGGTGGGGGAGAGCAGTGCACCTGTCGGCGCGAAGATGATGCGCTGCCACTTTCCCTCGCGTATCCCGCGCAGCAGATACCCGCACAAGACGCTTGCCGAGCAGCCGCAGCCGCTGCCGCCGCAGTGCATATCCTGTGCATCGATATCGTAGAGCAGCAGCCCGCAGTCGGTGAAGCGCTCGCCGAGGGAAATGCCGTCGCGCGTGAAAAAATCGGCGACGATGCGGTGTCCGAGTTTGCCAAGATCACCCGTCACGATGAGGTCGTAGTCCTCGGGCGCCGTCTGCGTGTCGCGAAAGAGTGCGCAGAGCGTATCGTAGGCCGCGGGTGCCATCGCAGCGCCCATGTTGTTCGCGTCGGTCACGCCCTTGTCGACGATCCTGCCGGCCGTGACGTGCGTGAGATACGGTCCCTCGCCCTCGCGGGAGAGGATGCAGCAGCCGCTGCCCGTCGCCGTCCACTGCGCGGTGGGCGTGCGCTGCGAGCCGTAGGGCACGGGCATACGATACTGCCGCTCGGCAGTACAGAAGTGCGAGGATGTGAGCGCGGCGGCGCGCTCGGCGTAGCCGCCGTCGACCATGATCGCGGCGAGCGACAGGCTCTCGCCCATCGTGGAGCACGCGCCGTAGACGCCGTAGAAGGGGATGCGGCTGCCGCGCAGGGCGAACGACGAGCCGGTGCATTGGTTGAGAAGATCCCCCGCAAAGATGAGGTCGAGGTCGCGCTCGCGCAGCGCGGCCTTTTCAAGCGCGTGGGAAAGCGCGCGGCGCTGCATGGCACTTTCACCCTTTTCCCAGGTCTTCTCGCCGAAGAAGTGGTCCTCGCTCAGCTCGTCAAAATAGTCGCGCAGCGGCCCTTCGCCCTCGAACCGCCCGCCGACGGCGGCAAAAGAGAGCACGGAGGGGGCATTGCGCAGGCAGCGCGTCTGCGCGCCGGTCATGCAAGACATGGCAGCCATCCTTTCTATCTTCAACTGAATCACTAAAATCGGCCTTAGTTTCCGCAGCTTTTCCAAAAATATGAGCACTTGACGCGATATGCACAAAATGCTATGATAAATATACATCAAAGGAGGAGGATGTTCCTGTGAAACACGTGATTGCTACTACTTCCGCGCCCGGCGCTGTCGGCCCTTACTCTCAGGCCATCGAGGCGAACGGCTTTGTCTTCGTCTCCGGTCAGCTCCCGCTCGACCCCGCCACCGGCGCTTTTGTTTCCGACAATACCGCCGAGCAGGCGGAGCAGAGCATCAAGAATCTGCTGGCCGTGCTCGAAGCGGCAGGCTGCAAGGCTGAGGATGTCATCAAGACGACCGTGTTTATGATCGATATCGGCGATTTCTCCGTTGTCAACGAGGTCTACGCCAAGTATTTCAGCGGCGACTGCCCCGCACGCTGCGCGATGCAGGTCAGCGCGCTGCCCAAGGGCGCACTGGTCGAGATCGAGGCCATCGCGGTCAAGCCGTAAACGCAAAAACAGAAAAGAAAAGGGAGAAACGCGCGGTTTCTCCCTTTCTTTTTTTGCGCGGATGCAGTATAATATTTTGATTATCACGCAATATTTTGCTTTCCGGAGGAAAACGGGATGAAAGAAGAAATGCGTACCATCGGCTATCTTTGCCCCGCGTGTCATAAGCGCGTCATCCAGCAGCGGAGCGTCTTCGCGCTGAGCGCCTCGGGCGCAGTCGTGAGCTGCGAATGCGGGCAGTCGAGCCTTGAGATCGAGGCGGAGGAGAACAAGTTCCGCCTGCGCGTGCCGTGCGGCGTGTGCGGTGAGGAGCACACGGCGGAGTGCAGCGCGGAGAGGCTCCTGCACGGGCGCGGCATCGGCCTTGCCTGCCCTGATACGAAGATGCTCTGCTGCTTCATTGGCGAGGACTACGCCGTGGAACATGAGATGGAGCAGCTCTCCCTCGCGGCAGCCAAGGAGCGCGAGCAGGGCGACGACCCCGCCGCCTTTGCCGACAGCGTCATCATGTACGAGGTGCTCTCCGAGCTCAAGGAGATCGCCGCGCGTAAGGACGGCATCACCTGCTCCTGCGGCAGCCGCGACTACGGCATGGAGATCCGCAGCACATATGTTGACCTTGTGTGCAAAAAGTGCGGTGCAAAGCTCCGCATCCCTGCGGCGACGGACGAGGACCTCGACCGCCTCTGCTGCCGCATGAAGCTGCAGATCAAGAGCAAGTGAGGGAAGGAACATGATCGGACTTCTCGCGAAGCACTTCATTCACGACTATCAGAACGTCGGCGCGCCGGAGGTGCGCCGCGCTTACGGTGTGCTCTGCGGCGCGGTGGGCATCGTCATCAATTTGCTGCTCTTTGCGCTCAAGCTGTTCGCCGGCACGCTTGCGGGCTCGGTCGCCATTACAGCGGACGCCTTCAACAATTTGTCCGACGCAGGCGCGTCTATCGTGACGCTGTTAGGCTTTCGCCTTGCGGGGCAGAAGCCCGACCCTGAGCATCCCTTCGGCCACGGGCGGCTCGAGTACATCTCGGGCCTCATCGTCTCGCTCGTCATTTTGCTGATGGGCTTTGAGCTTTTGCGCGACGCCGTGGGCGCGATCTTACATCCGGAGGCCGTGGAGTGCAGTGTGCTGACGGTGGCGATCCTGCTCGTCTCCATCTGCGCCAAGTGCTACATGTACTGCTATAACCACGGCGTTGGAAAGAAGATTAGCGCTGCCGCCATGCAGGCGACCGCGGCGGACAGCCTTTCCGACTGTGCGGCGACGACGGCGGTGCTGCTTGCAACGCTCGCGGGACATTTCCTGCACTGGCAGATCGACGGCTGGTGCGGCCTCGTCGTGTCGCTGCTCATCCTGTGGGCGGGCTTTCAGGCGGCGAAGGACACGCTCTCGCCCCTGCTCGGCCAGCCGCCGACGGAGGAGTTCGTGCAGCAGATCCATGATATCGTCATGGCGAACAAGAGCATCTGCGGCATCCACGATCTTGTCGTGCACGACTACGGCCCCGGCCGCGTGATGATCTCGCTGCACGCAGAGGTCCCCGCGCACGGCGATATTCTCGCCCTGCACGATGAGATCGACAACGTGGAAAAGGAACTGCACGACAAGCTCGGCTGCGAGGCCGTCATCCACATGGACCCCATCGTGACGAACGATGAGACGGTGAACGCTGAGCATGAGAAGATCGCCGCGCTCGTACGCGGCATCGACGAGAATATCTCCATCCACGATTTCCGCATGGTCACAGGACCGACACACACGAACGTCATCTTCGACGCCGTGGTGCCGTATAGCTGTAAGATGAGCGACAGGGAAGCGGAGGAGAAGATCAAGCAGGCGGTGCACGGGCTCGATCCGCGCTATTTTGCCGTGGTGCAGATCGACAAAAGCTATGTGATGTGAGCGCACACGCGCAAAAGGAGAACTGATGACAGAAGAAGTCAAAAAGCTGAAGGAACTCATTGACGGGACGGACAATATCGTGTTTTTTGGCGGAGCGGGCGTCTCGACCGAGAGCGGTATCCCCGATTTTCGCAGCGTGGACGGGCTGTACCACCAGCAGTGGGATGACCCGCCCGAGACGATCCTGAGCCACAGCTATTACGAGCGCTATCCAGAGAAGTTTTTTGCCTTCTACCGCGCGAAGCTCCTCTGCGAGGGCGCAAAGCCCAACGCCGCGCACTTAAAGCTCGCCGAGTGGGAGAAGGAGGGCAAGCTCAGGGCCGTCATCACGCAGAACATCGACGGGCTGCATCAGGCGGCCGGCAGCAAAAATGTTCTCGAGCTGCACGGCAGCACGCTGCGCAACTACTGCGAGAAATGCGGGAAGTTTTACGCCGCGAGCGATATCAAAAACTCGACCGGCGTGCCGCGCTGCACCTGCGGCGGGCGCATCAAGCCCGACGTGGTGCTCTACGAAGAGGGCCTGGACGAAAAGACACTCTATCGCGCGGTGGAGTACATTCAGGAGGCCGACGTGCTCATCATCGCGGGCACATCGCTCGCGGTCTATCCGGCGGCGGGCCTCGTGCGCTACTATCGCGGACACAAGCTCGTTGTCATCAACAAGACGCCGCTCGACCGCGGACTTGGTGCCGACCTTGTCATCACGGGCGCGGTGGGGGAGACGCTCGCGCAGCTTTAACACGAAAAAGATGCCGGAAAAGTTTGGAAAATCTGAGCTTTTCCGGCATTTCTCTCACAGGGAAAATTTTTGTTTTTTCTTTCAAAAAAAGGTTGACATTTGGTCTGTTTTGGGCTTATAATAACCAAGCGGTCGTTGAGAGACAGCCGTTTGAAAGATGAACATGCGGGTGTGCTGGAATTGGCAGACAGGCTAGCTTGAGGTGCTAGTGTTCGTATGGACGTGCGGGTTCAAGTCCCGCCATCCGCACCATCTTTTTAAAAATCAAATATGCGCGAGTGGTGGAATTGGCAGACTCGCTAGATTCAGGTTCTAGTGCTCATTACGGGCGTGCGGGTTCAAGTCCCGCCTCGCGCACCATGATTGATCCTTGAAAGCATTGTGCTTTCAAGGATTTTTTCGTTTCTGCGATTCTTTGACCCTTATTTATACCCTTTACGGCTTGGTCACATTGTGGATGTATTGGTCCATTCTGTTTGCGCTTTCATGCTTCATGCTGCTTGTGGCATGGGCATATACATCAAGTGTGAATGCCGCCGTTTGGTGTCCAAGGTTTTCCTGTACAGTTTTGATGTCGTCGCCGGACTTTAGACTGTTAACGGCGTAGGTGTGGCGAAGATCATGGAACCTTGTCGCATCAAGGTGAAGGCGGCGCATAACTTTTTTGAATGCAAGATAGACCGTTTGATTGCAGAGGTAACGGCCTGTTTCTGTGGTGAATACAAGATTGTCTGAGTTCTCCCAGCCATCTTTCAACCGTGCTGCCCATCGCTGCTGCCGGATCTGCTGTTTTTTAAGTGCATCCATCACACCGTCTGCCGCTTCGATGAGGCGGGGACGGTCGTTTTTTAGACTGCTGAAGCAATACTCGCAAGTGCCTTTTTTCTTGCCGTGCTGTTTGTTTATCAGCAGTGTGTGTTTTTCAAAATTCACACAGTCCCAAGTCAAACCAAGCACTTCTCCTTGCCGCAGCCCCGTGAAAACGGTGACGAAGTACACCAGCTCGTAGGTATCTCCGCGAATCTCCTTAAGAAACGCGCATAATTCATTATCTTCCAGAGGCTTTATCTGTTTTTTCTCAATGCGCGGCAGCGTGACAGCTGTGAGGGGATTATTGCGGATGTAACCCATTTTCTGAGCTTGTTCCAGAGCACGGTGTAATACTCCATACTCCCGAAGTGCGGCCCATTCGTCATCGGTGAAACGCTGTTGATTCCCACGCGGATCATAGGCCGGGTCTACCTCCGAAAGCCCCAGCAGATAGTCTGCTGAGATGCGATACAAGCGGCAAATGGCCACCAGTGCGTCGTGGGAAGGGGAGCTTTTCTCCTGCTCCCAGCTGCGAACGGTAGTCACTGAGACGTTGAGTTTTTTCGCTAATACCGCCTGTGTATCGTCGTGTTCCTTCCGAATTTCCAATTGACTGGAGAGTATGAATGCAAAAGACAATATTAAATGAGCAAACGGTGAGGACGGCATAAATCGGGAAAGGCCTGTTGGCTGCATTGCTTTTCATTTCCAAAATAGTTATAATTAAACTAAATGCTATATGAGGGAGGATGGACGTTAAAATGAAAGATGAGCAGAAAACTTCAAAAATAATTTTGGATACCAATTTGATGTACTACTTATGCGGCGCGTTCGGCACGCACCCTCGACGTCCTCGGCGATGATGACGAGCTTCTTGCCGCTCTGAACGAGCTG
>URXY01000049.1 GCA_900552015.1 uncultured Eubacteriales bacterium
CGTTCTCTTAGGGGATTCAAAGGGGGCATTCTCTCACGCGAGAGAATGCCCCCTTTACCCGTGCAGCGCCATAGGCGCTGCTATTCCCTTGCCCCCTGCAGGGGACAAAACAAAAAGGAGACCTCGAAAGAGGTCTCCTTTTATTTTCAGGGGTTAGCGGTGCTTTAGCACTTCTCGAAGATGGTGGCAACGCCCTGGCCGCCGCCGATGCAGAGGGTGGCAAGACCCTTCTTGGCGTCGTCGCGCTTGAGCATTTCGTGCAGCAGGGTGACGATGATACGAGCGCCGGAAGCGCCGACGGGGTGGCCGATGGAGATCGCGCCGCCGTTGACGTTGACCTTGCTCATGTCGAAGCCGAGCTCACGGGCAACAGCGATGGACTGCGCTGCGAAGGCTTCGTTGGCCTCGACGAGGTCGATATCGTCGATGGTCAGGCCGGCCTTCTTCATGGCCTGACGGGAAGCGGGCACGGGGCCGACGCCCATGATCTTTGGGTCGACGCCGCCCTGGCCCCAGCTGACGAGCTTGGCCATGGGCTTGAGGTTGTACTTCTTCACGGCCTCGCCGGAAGCGAGGACGATGGCGGCAGCGCCGTCGTTGATGCCGGAGGCGTTACCGGCGGTGACGCGCTGGACGTGCTTCTTGGTATCGGCTTCGTGGATGCCGGTGGGCTCGAAGGTGTGGACGATCTCGTCCTCAACGCCCTCAGGACCGACGGGGAACGCGCCGCGCAGCTTGGCAAGACCCTCGACGGTGGAACCGGCGCGGGGGAACTCGTCCTTCTTGAATTCGACGATCTCCTTCTTGACCTTGACGGGCACGGGGACGATCTCGTCGTCAAAACGGCCGGCGGCCTGCGCGGCCTCGGTCTTCTGCTGGGAGGCGGCGCCGAAGGCGTCGAGCTCTTCGCGGGTGATGCCCCAAACGTCGCAGATGTTCTCGGCAGTGGTGCCCATGTGGTAGTTGTTGAACGCATCCCACAGGCCGTCCTTGATCATGGTATCGACGAGCTTCTTGTCGCCCATGCGGGCGCCCCAGCGGGCGTCGGGAGCGGCATAAGGAGCGGCGCTCATGTTCTCGGTGCCGCCGCAGACGACGATATCGGCGTCGCCGGCGAGGATGGCGCGGCCAGCCTCAATAACGGACTTCATACCGGAGCCGCAGACCATACCGACGGTGTAGGCGGGAACGGAGTAGGGAAGACCTGCGCCCACGCAGACCTGGCGGGCGACATTCTGGCCGAGACCGGCGGTCAGGATGCAGCCGAACATCACTTCATCAACGTTCTCGGGAGCGACGTTCGCGCGCTTGAGGGCTTCCTTGACAACGATGGAGCCGAGCTCAGCGGCGGGAGTGTTCTTCAGGGAACCGCCGAAGGAACCAACAGCGGTACGGCAGCAATTGACGACGTACAATTCTTTCATGTTTGTTCTCCTTAAAATAAATTCAGATCCGGTTGGGGAATACCGGTTTGCTTCGATTCCGATTATACACAGGCAAAAATGAAAAATCAACTGCAAAGTTGCGCAAAATTGTATAAACTATGATTCTTTTCTTTCATTTCGTTAATGATTTAACAAAAATGGTGAATAAATTGCACCAAAGGGAGAGTTTCGCGCCCAAGGAGCGCGGGGGAATGCAGCGTCAATGCCGCCTCGGCAGGCAAAAACAAATTGGTAGATATCCGTAGTAGGCGGTGATTGCTGAGACTTCCGACAAGATTCGAGAGCGGCAGCGGGTAATAGAAGGAAGTCAAGTCGTTTAGATACAAAACTTGGCAGGCACTTCCACTCCAGAGGCGCCGCACTTCTTCAAGCCCCCAACTGGCCAATGTCGGGGGTCGAGGGGGACGCCCCTCGTCTTTCTCTGGGGATTTCAAAAAGGGTATTCTCTTCGGAAAGAGAATACCCCTTTTGGCTGGCAGCAGCGTCCTGCGCTGCACTGTAAGCCCGCGCGAAGCGCGGAGAACACGCTACGCCCGCACCGTGCAGAAGCAAGGATGCAGCGCATCACGCTGCAATGCTCTAACCCTCCGCCTGTGCGGCGACGATCGCCTCGTACAGCGCCTTGGCGTCGAGCTTGTCATACTCTGCGCTCGTGGCGGTCTTGGCCTTGTCCATCTGCTCGTCGATAAAGTTCGAGAAGTAGTCCTCACGGACGGTCTCGGCCGCGGCGGTCTTGTCGAGCGGCAGGCGCAGCAGGATGTGATAGCCGAAGCGCGACTCGACGATGTCGCTCACCGCGCCCTCGTCGAGCGCGTAGGCGGCGTCTTCAAACTCCTGCACCATCGAGCCGGTGGTGAAGGTGTAGCCCGAGGGATTGGACGCGCGGCCCGGGTCCTCGCTGTACTCGTCGGCAAGCTCCGCGAAGTAGGAGGCAAGATCGTCGCCCGTGTAGTTCTTGAGCTTTTCGGCAAGCTCCTCGGCGAGGGCCTTCTTCTCAGCGATCGCCTCATCGCTCAGCGCTTCGCCCGTGGCGGTATCCACGGTGGTGAGCAGGATGTGGTCGGCGGTGATGTAGCCCTGCGCGACGGCATAGGCGGCAAGGTCCTCATTGGAGGCATAGAGCGCGCTGCCCTCGGTCAGGTAGAGCTTGTAGAGATCCTGATAGAGGTAATTGGCGGAGGTGATGCGCTCGTAGGTCTCGCGGCGAAGGCCGAGCTTAGCGAGCTCGGCGTCGAAGCCCTCCTCGCCGCCGTACTGCTCAATGAAGCCCTGCTCGTCGGACTCGATCGCCGCGCGCTGCTCGTCGGTGAGCGTCACGCCATACTTCTTGGCGAGATTTTCAATGAGCAGCTCCTGCTTGACGGTGGCGAGCACGTCCTGCTTGATGTAGTCGGGCATGGCCGTGCCGTCGGACATGACATAGTCCCAGTCGAGCGCACCGCCGCCGTAATACTGCATATAGGAGTTGAGATACGAGGCGTTGTAGCCGATCCAGTAGGTGATGAGATCGGCGCTCGCGCCGTTGCCGTCAAGGCTTGCAACGATCGCGTCGGGCGAAACGCCGCAGACCTCATAGCTCATCCCCTCCTGCATCGAGCCGGAGGTGAAGCCGTTCGAGGGCGAGAGCGAAACGACGGCGAAGGTGAGCGCTGCGGTGAGGGCCGCCGCGCCGAGGAATGAGAGAATTCTCTTTTTCAGCATGATGTTACCTCTTTTTCGTTTTCTTCCTTATTTACGCGCAGGTCTTCGACCAGCGTCAAGGCGGTTTCGAGCGCGTCCTCGTTTGGCGCGAGGCGCAGTGTGAGCTTCGGCTCCGTCCCCGTGGCGGAGAGCGTGAGCCGGCGCTTGTTTTTCGTCTGGGTGCACAGGGCCATCACGGCCTCCACGGGCATACTCTCGCCCGCGGCGAAGGTGAAGACGATCTCGCCTCCGCGCTGCGTGATATCGCAAATGCCGGACTGAACGGCCTCGGCGCGTAAAAGCGCCACGTCCATCAGCTTTAAGACTGGCTGCGGCGGCTCGCCGTAGCGGTCGATGAGCTCGTCGAGCAGCTCCTGCGACTGCTCGGCGGTGCGCAGCGCCGCGATGCGGCGGTAGATATCCATGCGCTGCTCACCGGAGGGGATGTAGCTCTCCGGGAGATTCGCCGAAACCGTGAGGTCGGCCGAGCATTCGGTGCGCTGGGGGGCTTTTTCGCCGCGCTGCTCAAGCACGGCTTCTTCCAGAAGCTGCAAATACATATCGTAGCCGACGCTCATCATATAGCCCGACTGCTCGGGGCCGAGCAAATTGCCCGCGCCGCGAATTTCAAGGTCGCGCATCGCGATGCGGAAGCCCGAGCCGAACTCCGCATACTCGCGGATGGCGGTGAGGCGCTTGGCGGCGACCTCCGTGAGAATTTTGCCCGCGCGGTAGGTCATGTAGGCGTAGGCCCTTCTTGCGCTGCGGCCGATGCGCCCTCTGATCTGGTGGAGCTGGGCGAGGCCGAGACGGTCGGCGTCCTCGATGATGAGGGTGTTGACATTCGGAATGTCGATACCGGTCTCGATGATAGTCGTGCAGACAAGTACCTGAATTTCCCCGTCCGAGAGCTGTTGCATCACGGACGATAACCCCTTTTCATCCATCTTGCCGTGTGCGACGCCGATGGTGACGTCGTCGCCGAGGAGCTTTTTGAGCTGCGCTGCGCAGCGGTCGATGGTCTCGACGCGGTTGTGCATATAGTAGACCTGCCCGCCGCGGGCAAGTTCGCGCCGGATGGCGTCGGCGATGACGCCCCAGTTGTGCTCGAGGACATAGGTCTGCACCGGCTGGCGGTCAACGGGCGGGACCTCGATGGTGGACATATCGCGGATGCCCGAGAGCGCCATGTTGAGCGTGCGGGGGATGGGCGTTGCCGAGAGCGTCAACGTGTCGACCTGACGGGAAAGCTCCTTGAGCTTTTCCTTGTGCGTCACGCCGAAGCGCTGCTCCTCGTCGATGACGAGAAGCCCCAGATCCTTGAAGTGCAGGCTCTTTTGCAGCAGCGAGTGCGTGCCGATGAGAAGATCGATCTTGCCAGCGGCGGCATCCTGCATGATCTGCTTTTTCTGCGCCGGCGTTTTGAAGCGCGATAGCACCTCAATGCGCACGGGGAACGAGCGGAAGCGGTTGATGGCGGTCGCATAGTGCTGCTGGGCGAGCACCGTGGTCGGCACCAGGATCGCCGCCTGCTTGCCGTCCAAAATGCACTTCATCACGGCGCGCAGCGCGACCTCGGTCTTGCCGTAGCCCACGTCGCCGCAGAGCAGGCGGTCCATCGGCGTTGAGCGCTCCATATCGCCCTTGATCTCGGCGATGGCGCGCAGCTGATCGTCGGTCTCTTCGTAGTCGAAGGCATCTTCAAATTCCTTCTGCCACGGGGAGTCGGGCGAGAAGGCGAAGCCCGGGCGGCGCTGGCGCTCGGCGTAGAGCGCGATGAGCCCCTTGGCAAGATCCTTCGCCGCGGCGCGCGCCTTTGTCTTGGCGCGCGACCAGTCCGTGCCGCCGAGCTTACTGAGCTTTGCGCGCGGATGGCCATCCTCGTCCTCGCCGTGGCCGCCGATGTATTTTGACACCATGTCGAGCTGCGTCGCGGGGACATAGAGGCTGTCGTTGCCCGCGTAGCAGATTTTAATGTAGTCCTTGTCCACGCCGTCCACGCGCATCCGCTCGATGCCCGCGAAGCGGCCGATGCCGTGATGCACATGCACGACGAGATCGCCGGGGGAGAGGTCTTCGTAGGAGCGCAGCGCCTCGCGCGCGGAAGTCTCCTTCTTGGGCCTTGCCTTTGTGCGCTTGCCGGAGAGGGGGGAGGTGAGCTGGCCCTCAGTCAGGATGACGAGCTTCAATTGGGGGTATTCGCTGCCTGCGCTGAGCGCACCGAGGCCGATGACGGTCTCGTGCGGGACGGGCAGACGCTCGCCCTTGAGGTCGAGCCGGGCGCGGATGCCGCGCTCTTCCAAGAGCCGCTGGAGATTTTTTGCGCGCGTTTCATTGCCGCAGAGGATCAGAACGCCGCAGCCCGCGCCAAGATAGCGCTCCATGTCGCCCGCGGCGGTCTCGAGGCTGCCGCCGTAGCTCGGCAGCGAGCGCGCATTCATGCTGAGCAGCACGCGCGGCGCGAGCAGATCGCGCGAGGTCGGCAGCGCGTCGAGCAGCAGCACGGGAAAGTCCGCGAGGCGGCGGCTGAGCGACTCCTGCGTGAGCGCCAGAGAAGCAAACTCTCCGCAGAGAACGCCCTCTTCGATGAGGGGCTTTACATCCTCGGAAAGCTCCCAGTGGTAATTTTTTCCGCGTTCCAAAACGCGCATCCCGTCGCTCACGACGGCGAGCGTATCGGGCGCGAGATAGTCGAGCGCGCAGATCTCCTCAGGGTAGCAGGCGGCGAGATAGCGATCCATGCCGCCAAGCGGCAGGTCATTGGAAAGACGCTCCATGTCGCCGCGCAGTGTCTTTACGATGGGGCTGTCCGCGGCCTTTTTCTCGATCTTCTGCGCCGCGCGCCCAAGGCGCTCGAGCATTTTTTCGCGCCCGCCGTCTGTAAGCGCGGGCAGCACTTCGGCTGCGGGCAGGACGGTCAGGGCCTTGATATTCTGTGTGCGGCGCTGGGTCGTCACGTCGAACTCGCCCATCGCGTCGACCTCATCGTCGAAGAATTCGACGCGCACGGGCGCGCTCAGCGGCGACCAGATATCGAGAATGCCGCCGCGCAGGGCAAACTGGCCTACGCCCTCGACCGTTTCGGCGCGGATGTAGCCGATCTCGACAAGCTTTCTGGAAAGCGCGGCAAGGTCGAAGCGCGCGCCGACCTCGATCTCCGTCACTGCGCCGCGCAGGAGCCCGGGCGGCAGCGTGCGCTGCATCAGCGCATCGACCGTGGCGACGAGCACGCTCGCTTCCCCGGCGGCAAGGCGGCAGAGCGTACCGATGCGCTGCTGCTCCCAGCCGTGCGAGGCGGAAACGCGGTCGCGCAGCTGCCATTCGCGCGCGAACAGGAGACTTACCTCCTCGCCGAGAAGCTCGTGCAGATCGCCCGCCATGCGGTTCGCTTCGTTTTCATCCGCGCAGACGACGAGAAGGGGACGCTGCATCTTCTGCCGCACGGCGGCAGAGAGCTGTGCGCGGTGCACGCTCGAGAGGCCGGACACGGCGATGGGCGACGTGCCCGCGTCGAGCGAGAGCAGCAGCTCGCGCACCTCGGGCAGCGCCGCGAGCGCTGCGCCGAGCTGTTTCATGCCCTGTGCCATGCCGTTCCCCTCCTTCCGCAACGCGCAAAAGGGCCGATCCGCCGCGCACGCGGCGGGTCGCACCCGAAAGTATTATGATGATATTATATGAGCTTTTCGCAAAAAGTCTATGGCGATTTTATAAATTTTCGCGCCGGGAGGTATCAGCCGTTGCAGCGGTTCTGCGCGGCGAGCACACCGTCGGTGATGATGCACTCAACGGCCTCGAGCACGCGGTCGAGCACGCCGTCGACGACCTTGCGCTCGCTCGCCGTGAAGGGGCCGATGACCCAGTCGACAATGTCGTGCTCCGGCGCGCCGACGCCGACCTTCACGCGCGGGAACTTGTCGGTGCCGAGGTGGGCGATGATGTTCTTGAGACCGTTGTGGCCGCCCGCGCTGCCGCTGCCGCGCACGCGGACCTTGCCCAGCGGCAGGGAGATATCGTCAGAGATGACGATGACGTGGTCGGCGGGAATTTTATAGAATCGCGCCGCCTCGCCGACGGCCTCGCCGGAGAGGTTCATGTACGTCTGCGGCATCATCAAGAGCACGTTCGCGCCGCCAAGGTCGATGACCTCGGTGAGCGAGCGGAAGCGCAGCCGGTTGCAGCGCAGATCGCGCTTGTCGATGAGCCGTTCCGCGGCCATGAAGCCGACGTTGTGGCGTGTGTTTTCATATTCCTTGCCGTAATTGCCCAAACAGACTAAGAGCCATTCCGGCGGGCCGGATCTTTTGAAAATCATAAGAATTATCCTCGATCATTTCCCCGTTGGGGGAGGGTCTTGGCGGCGCGGTGCGCCGCCTTTTTTCGCGCGGGCGGAAAGGAGGGATATCTCGTGCCCGAGATATCCCTCCCAGTGCCGTCTCCCCCCGTGCGCGGCGGGGAACGGCGTCATGTTAGTTGAAGAGCTTCGCGATGGAGATCTCCTGATAGGTGCGCTCAATCGCCTCGGCGAACATGGGCGCGACGGTCAGGTACTTGATGCGGGACTTCTTGAGCTCGTCCTCGCCGGCGGGGGCGGGGATGGTGTCGAGCAGGGCCAGCTCCTCGATGCTGCTGTTGGCAAGACGCTCGAGCGCGGGACCGGAGAGAACGCCGTGGGACGCGCAGGCGTAGACCTTCTTCGCGCCGCCGACCTCAACGATGGCCTTGGCCGCGTTGCAGAGGGAACCGGCGGTGTCGACCATATCGTCGAAGAGGATGCACTCCTTGCCCTCAACGTCGCCGATGACGTTCATGACCTCGCACTGGTTGGCCTTCTGGCGGCGCTTATCGACGATGGCAAGGTTCATGTGCAGCTTCTGGGCGAAGGTGCGGGCGCGGGCGACGGAGCCGACGTCGGGGGAGACGACGACCATGTCCTCGCACACGGAACCGAACTTCTTGGCGTAGTAGTCGACGAAGATGGGGTTGCCGAAGAGGTTATCCACGGGGATATCGAAGAAACCCTGGATCTGGTTGGCGTGCAGGTCCATCGTCAGCACACGGTCAACGCCGGCGGCGACGAGCATATTGGCGACGAGCTTGGCGGAGATGGGGTCACGGCTCTTGGCCTTGCGGTCCTGACGGGCATAGCCGAAGTAGGGCATGACGGCGGTGATGCGGCCGGCGGAAGCGCGGCGGCAGGCGTCGACCATGATCAAAAGCTCCATCAGGCTGTCGTTGACGGGTTTGCAGGTGGACTGAACGAGGAACACGTCGCTGCCGCGCACGGTCTCGTACAGAGAGACGGAAGCCTCGCCGTCGGCAAAGCTCTTGACCTCGCTCTCGCCGAGCTTGGTGCCGATGATTTTGCAGATGCTTTCTGCGAGCTTGGGATTCGCGTTACCGGTGAAAATTTTGATGTCCTTGCCGTGAGAGATCATGATGATGTACTCCTCTGTTTTATAAAAATTTTCTGTAGTTACTTATTTCTTGTGCGCGTCGCGCCATTTTTCGGCCCAGCCGGGCTTGTTGACCTGACGGGCACGGGCGAGGGCCAGCGCGTCCTCGGGGACCTCGTCGGTGATGGTGGAGCCGGCGGCGATGTAGCTGCCCTTGCCGACGGTCACGGGGGCGATGAGGTTCGTGTTGCAGCCGATGAAGGCGTCGTCGCCGATCGTGCAGCGGAATTTTTTGAAGCCGTCATAGTTCGTCGTCACCGTGCCGCAGCCGAAGTTGATGCGCTCGCCGCAATCGCTGTCGCCGACGTAGGTGAGGTGCGAAATTTTCGTGCCGTTGCCGATGACGGAATTCTTGATCTCGACAAAGTCGCCGACCTTGACGTGGTCGCCGATCTTCGAGTTCGGGCGCACATAGGCGAAGGGGCCGACGGTCGTATGCGCGCCGACCGTGCTTTCATTGAGCTGCGAGGCATTCACCTCGGTCTCGTCGCCGACGGTGCAGTCGCGGATCATGGCGTTCGGGCCGATGGTGCAGTTTTTGCCGATGACCGTGTTGCCGCGCAGGATGGTGCCCGGCAGGATGACCGTGCCGCTGCCGATCTTGACGCGGGGGTCGATGTAGGTATTGTTGGGATCCATGATGGAAACGCCTGCGGCAAAGTGCTTGTCGGCGATCTTACGGCGGCACATATCCTGTGAATTTCTGAGCTCTTCTTCGTCGCCGACGGGCAGAAAGCCCTTGCTGATTTGCGCCCCCTTGGGAAAGGCGGCGAATGCGCCGTGCTCCTTGAGCACCTTGCAGCACTCCTTGGCGTCGGCCGAGTAGACCGCGCCGCCGGAGAAGACGCCCACGGGCAGCACCGCGCCATTGACGATGAGCACGCTGCCCTTTTCGCTTTTGAGGAGCTTCAAGAGCACTTCGCCGTGCTTCGCACCGTCGACATAGGTGACGTCGGCTTTATCGGAGATGTAGGGGCGCATCACATCGTGCGCGCGCACATCGGATACAATAAAAAACCGCTCGATGCCCTGTCCCATCAGCTCGTCGATCATCCACGTGAGGATGGGACAGAACAAAATGGGCTGAAGCATCAGCGGCGTTTTCTCTTTTGTCAGCGTCATATCGTCCGGCATGAACAGGACGGCCAGCTTCTGGTCCATTGGAGACATCCCCTTTCAACAAAATTCATTCTTTACGGGTATTATATCAAAGAGAATCAAAAAATCCACCTTTTCTCGCAAAAAAGACAAAACTTTTTTTGATTTGGGCGGCGCAGCGCTCCGATTTGGAAATTTCGTTTCAAAAGACTGTATTTTAGGTTGAATTCGCAATATTTTTGCGGTACAATGATAAAACTTTCGCGTGGAGGAGACGCTGTCATGCTCAATATCGTGCTCGTGGAGCCGGAGATCCCGCAAAACTGCGGCAATATCGCGCGCACCTGCGCGGCGACGGGGGCGCATCTGCACCTCATCAAGCCCCTCGGGTTCGACATTTCCGACCGCGCCGTCAAGCGCGCGGGACTGGACTACTGGTACCTTGTGGATATCAGCGTGTACGAAAATTTAGCGGACCTTTTTGCAAAGCATCCCGAAGCGGAGAAGGACTGCTGGCTCGCCACGACCAAAGCCCCGCAGGACTACTGCCAAGCGGAGTTCCGTGACGGCTGCTGGCTCTTTTTCGGAAAGGAGACGGCGGGCCTCCCGGAGGATCTCCGCGCAGCGCACTATGAGCGCTGCATCCGGCTTCCGATGCGGAAAGAGGCGCGCAGCCTGAACCTGTCGAATTCCGTGGCGATCTTAACGTATGAAGCGCTGCGGCAGACCGGCTTTCCCGGCCTCAAGCACGAGGGTGAGATGCTGGAAGAGGAGCGCTGCGTGTGAACGGTGCGTGACCGACTGTAAAGACGTATTTCAGAGAACCAAATCGTATATGTGTATATTATGAGGAGGAACGACATGAACTATAACAAGAAGACCGTCTGCGATGTGGACGTGAGCGGCAAGAAGGTCCTGCTGCGCTGCGACTTCAATGTCCCCCAGGATAAGGAGACCGGCGCGATCACGTCCGATAAGCGCATCGTGGCGGCGCTGCCGACCATTCGCTATCTTCTCGACCACGGCGCGGCCGTGATCGCCTGCTCGCACCTCGGCAAGCCCGAAGCAAAGTTTGACAAGTGGGTGAAAAAGCAGACCGAAAAGGGCAAGGACCCCGCGACGCTCACGGAGGAGAAGTGGAAAAAGTCCCTCGAAAAGCTGACACTCGCGCCTGTTGCCAAGCGCCTTTCCGAACTTCTCGGCAAGCCCGTCATCTTCGCGCACGATGTCGTCGGCGAAGACGCCAGGGCCAAGGCTGCGGCGCTCAAGGGCGGTGAGATCATGCTGCTTGAAAACACCCGTTTTGAAGCGGGTGAGACCAAGAACGATCCCGAGCTTGCCAAGGCGCTTGCCTCCATGGCGGAGTTGTACGTCTCCGACGCGTTCGGCACGGTGCACCGCGCGCACGCGTCCACCGCGGGCGTGGCCGCCTATCTCCCCGCCGTGTCGGGCCTGCTCGTCGCCAAGGAGCTCGAGGTCATGGGCAAGGCGCTCGACGATCCCAAGCGCCCGTTCGTCGCCGTGCTCGGCGGCGCAAAGGTGAGCGACAAGATCGCCGTCATCAACAACCTTTTAGACAAGGCCGACACCGTCATCATCGGCGGTGGTATGTCTTACACCTTCTCCAAGGCGCAGGGCGGCGAGATCGGCAAGTCCCTGCTTGAGGAAGACAAGTGTGCCTACGCGCTTGAAATGATCGAAAAGGCGAAGGAAAAGGGCGTGAAGCTCCTGCTGCCGGTCGACGCCGTCGCCGCGACGGAGTTCTCCGCCGACGCAGAGCCCCACGTCGTCGACGCGATGCACATTCCCGCTGACATGATGGGCATGGACATCGGCCCTGAGACGGTCGAGCTTTTCTGCGCGGCGACGAAGGGCGCGGGCACGATCGTCTGGAACGGCCCCATGGGCGTTTTTGAGTTCCCGTCCTTTGCAAACGGCACCAAGGCCATGGCAAAGGCGCTCGCCGAGAGCGGCGCGGTCACCATCATCGGCGGCGGCGACAGTGCGGCGGCTGCCGAGCAGCTCGGCTTTGCCGATAAGATCACGCACATCTCCACCGGCGGCGGCGCGTCGCTCGAGTTCCTGGAAGGCAAGGAGCTCCCAGGCGTAGCGTGCCTGCTCGACAAATAAGCAATTCCATCGCAATTTGATTCTTTATAGTAGTAACAGGAGAAAAGACCCAACATGAATCGCAGATACCGTAAGACCATTATTGCAGGCAACTGGAAAATGAACAAGACCCCCAGCGAGACCAAGGCCTTTGCCGAAGAGTTCAAGGCCCTGCTCCCCAAGACCAAATGGTGCGACATCGTCGTGTGTGTGCCCGCGGCGGACCTCTCCGCCGCCGTGCGCGCCTTCAAGGACAGCCGCATCGCCGTGGGCGCGCAGAACGTCTACTTTGAAAAAAGCGGCGCCTATACCGGCGAAGTGTCCGCCGATATGCTCGCTGACCTCGGTGTGCGCTATGTCATCGTCGGACACAGCGAGCGCCGTGCCCTCTTCGGCGAGACCGACGAGGTCGTGAACAAGAAGGTCCACGCCGCGCTCGACGCGGGCTTGAACCCCATCATCTGTGTGGGCGAGAGCCTGGCCCAGCGCGAGATGGGCGTGACGCTGGAGCTCATCGCGCTTCAGGTCAAATCCGCGCTCGCGGGCGTGGGCGCTGAGCAGATGCGCCGCTGTGTCATCGCCTATGAGCCCATCTGGGCCATCGGCACGGGCAAGACCGCGACGAGCGAACAGGCCAGCGAGGTCTGCACCGCCATCCGCGCGCTGATCCGCGCGCAGTACGGCGCGCGTGTTGCCCGCAGCGTGACCATCCAGTACGGCGGCTCGATGAAGCCGGACAATGCCCGCGAGCTGCTCGCGCATGAGGATGTCGACGGCGGGCTCATCGGCGGCGCGTCGCTTGAAGCAAAGTCGCTGATGGAGATCGTCCACGCCGCGAACCAGGACTAAGGAAGGAAGGACCGTTATGAACAAAACTCCGACCACACTCATCATCATGGACGGTTTCGGCCTGTCCGATAATACCGTTGGCAACGCGGTCCGCGCGGCCAACACCCCCGTGCTCGACGGCCTGTTCGCCGAGTACGCGCACACCGAGCTCGCGGCCTCCGGCCTTGACGTGGGCCTGCCCGCGGGCCAGATGGGCAACAGCGAGGTCGGCCATACCAACATCGGCGGCGGCCGCGTCGTGTTCCAGGACCTGCCGCGCATCACCCGCTCGATCGAGGACGGCACGTTCTTTGAAAATCCCGCCTACAACAAGGCGATGGATGACTGCCTGGAAAAGGGCTCTGCGCTGCACCTTTACGGTCTGCACTCCACCGGCGGCGTGCACTCCACGCTCGACCATCTCTATGCGCTTTTGAAGATGGCGCACATCAAGGGCTTAAAGCGCGTGTATATCCACGCCTTCCTCGACGGGCGCGACACGCCCCCGACCTCCGGCCGCGATTTTGTGGCGCAGACCATGGAAAAGTGCAGGGAGATCGGCGTCGGCAAGATCGCAACGGTCATGGGCCGCTACTACGCGATGGACCGCGACAAGCGCTGGGACCGCCTCGAGAACGCCTATGACGCGCTCGTCTACGGCGAGGGCGTGCAGGACAGCGACCCCATCCACGCCATCGAGGAGAGCTACAAAAACGGCGTGACGGATGAATTTGTCGAGCCCATCGTCTGCGACAAGGACGGCATGATCTCCGACAACGATTCGGTCATCTTCTTCAACTACCGCCCCGACCGCGCCCGCGAGATCACGCGCGCGTTCGTTGACCCCGCGTTCGACGGCTTCAAGCGTGAGTTCTTCCCGCTCACCTACGTCTGCAACACTGAGTACGACGCGACCATGCCGAACGTGCTCGTCGCCTTCCCGCGCATCAGCGTGAAAAATGGCCTTGGCGAGTACCTCAGCAAGATGGGCATGACCCAGCTCCGCATCGCCGAGACCGAAAAGTACGCGCATGTCACGTTCTTCTTCAATGGCGGCGTTGAGGACCCGTATCCCGGCGAGGACCGCGTGCTCGTCGCGTCCCCGAAGGTCGCGACCTACGACCTCCAGCCCGAAATGAGCGCCTACGAGGTCGCAGATAAGTGCGTCGAGCGCATCGAGTCCGGCAAGTACGACGTCATCATCCTGAACTTTGCCAACTGCGACATGGTCGGCCACACCGGCGTCTTCGACGCGGCGGTCAAGGCCGTTGAAACGGTCGACGAGTGTGTCGGCAAGGTCGTGGCGGCCACGCTCAAGATGGGCGGCATCGCGATGATCACCGCCGACCACGGCAACGCCGAGCAGATGCTCCAGGCGGACGGCAAGAGCCCCATGACCGCACACACGACGAACCTTGTGCCCTTTATCCTCTGCGGTGCGGGCACCGAGCTGCGCCGCGGCCGCCTCGCCGATATCGCGCCGACCATCCTCGACGTGATGGGCCTTGAACAGCCCGAAGAGATGGATGGCAAAACGCTCATCGTGCGCTGAAAAATCCGATCCTGATATGTTTAGAAAAAGCTCTGACGGTACACACTACCGTCAGAGCTTTTTTGTGGCTCCGTGGAATTTTGGACGAGCCGCGCCTTGTTCACGCGGCGGAAAGGAAACGACATGACAGGATCGAACGGCCGCGGAAAGCGGCATTCCTTCGGCGGGACGGGCTTATACATAGCCCTGTTCCTCGGTGTGACGGCGCTGGCCGTTGCGGGCTATTGGACACTGCTGCCGAAAAATACGGCGGATAAGGACGCGGAGAACGTTTCATCCCGGGTGGAGCTTCCCGTGCAGGAGGAGCCGGTGCAGATGCCGGAGGCGGACTTCAGCGAGGACGATCTCATCCCGCCCGAGCCGAAGGAGGACCTCACCGTGATGGACGAGGCGACAGGCGTGGAGGATACCATCCCTGCCATGGAGAGCACGGTGGATGTGACGCCCGAGGCGCCGCGGCTCGTCGTCTCGCCGCTCGTGGGCGAGGAGGTCGCGGCCTTCTCGGTCGATGAGCTCAAATACAACGAGACGCTTGGCGACTGGCGCACGCATGACGGTATCGATATCGCTGCCGAGGTCGGCACACAGGTGCTCGCCGCGTGCAGCGGCACGGTGACGCAGGTCATCGATGACGACCTCATGGGCACGAGCGTGACCATCGCGCACGACGGCGGCTATGAGACCGTCTACTCGAACCTTCAGAGCGTCCCGACCGTGAGTGAGGGTCAGGAGGTTTCCGCGGGCGAGGTCATCGGCTCGGTGGGCTGTACGTCCATCGCCGAGTTTGCCGTCCCTGCGCATCTGCACTTTGCGGTCACCAAAGACGGGGTGCCGTGCGACCCGAAGGAATTTCTAAATTAAAAATAGAGGCCGCTCAGCCATAGCT
>URXY01000050.1 GCA_900552015.1 uncultured Eubacteriales bacterium
CCAGAGAAAGGCGAGGGGGAGTCCCCCTCGCCCCCCATATTGGTAGCTTGTAGGTCGAAGAACTGCGGCGCCTCCGGAGTGGAAGTGCCTGCTGTTTTTTATTGCTATACGACTTGACTTCCTTCTATTACCCGCTGCCGCTCTGCCTGCGATTCAGCAGCCTTACGCAATCACTGTCTACTTTGGATATTATCGGTCTTGCGGGTGCCTGCCGTGGCGGCATTGCTTCGCTCGCCGCAGTACGCACTGTCGGAAACAATTGCATTATCGATAGAAGAAAATTAGTCCGCACCAAAACCCAGTACGCAGAGCGGCACCCGCAAGGGGTGTGCCGCATCCGTAAGGAGGCAAAGCCGCCAACGGCTGCGCAACAGCGGGTAGTAGAAGTAACCGCAAGTCGTCTCGCACGCACCCATGGCGGCGAGCGCAGCAATGCCGCCACGCAGGCACTATCATTCCACAGGCACCGCACTTCTTCGAGATCGAGACTGCCAATGCGAGCCTTTCTCTTTGGGGATATAAAGGGGGCTGTTCTCTTTTGCGAAAGAGAACAGCCCCCTTTGACTCGCGTTCCCCTGCGCGGTGCAGGGACAGAGACAGCGCTGTCGCGCTGTATTACCCCCGCGCCTTAGCGGCGCGCTTTAATTTATAAAGCTCTTCGGCTGCCAGCCGCGTTTTGGCGACGACATCCCCGCCGCCCTGCGGGAAGCAGTAATAGAGTATCTTGTGGTCGCCGATACAGAGCATATCGCCGATCTCGTACCAGAAATAGTCGGCGTACAGACTGTAGGAGGCGGTGGGCTTTTGGAAATAGTCCAATTTCCCGCCGCAGCCGGTGAGATGGAAGCCGTTTACATCGTGGTGCAGCCGTCCTTCGCCCACGCGGCAGATATGCTTTGTGTTGACCATCATGCAGATGCGCACGGGGATATCGAGCTGATACGTGCCATTTTCCAGCTCCTCACGCACGCAGCGGCGTTCCCAAGCGTACCAGTCCGGCACATGCGTGAACGTGGCCTCGCCGTCCAACGCCTCCAGTGTCCCGAATTCTGTTAAGTGATAGGCCTTGTCACAGTGGTGACATACGAGTGTCGTGCCCTTGCCCTCCATCTCGCCCTCAGTGAGGCAATGGGGACACTTGTAGAGCACGCGGTTGAGTCCGTCAGCGCGGAACGGTTCGCTGACGGAGATGTGGTTTTCCTGCTGCCAGCGGAAATTGTCGAACGTGAACTCCGCAAAAATGCGCTCGTTGATCGTGCCGACCGTCTCCTGCGCGATCTCTGCCGGAGAGAGCAGGTACTTGAGTTCTGCCGACACGTCGACCCTGCGCTTTTGCAGCCCATTGTAGAGCGGGTCACGCGCGAACGCACCGTAGGTGCGCAGCATCACGACCGGCACGCCCAGTGCCTTGACGCATTTACCGATGCTCTCCGGCAGCGGCGTCGCCGTGCCGTCGAAGCTGTAGCTCGCTTCGGGATAGAGCAGGATAGAGGTTTTAAGCTTGCGCACGCAGTAGAGCATATCGCGTACGAGCGCCGCGTCTGAGCAGAATTTGCTCGTGGGGATGCAGCCGATGCTGCGCATCAGCGCTTCCTTGCCGACGAAGCCGTCCGATGTGCAGACGATGTTGAACGGACGAGGGTAGAGCACTGTTTCGGCGATCTCAAGGTCGAGAAAGCACGAGTGGTTCATCAGGATGAGGCAGGGTTCATCGTCTGCAAGCTGCTCCATCCCGCGCTTTTCACAGCGAAAATGCGTTGCGCGCAGATCCGGTACGGAGGCCACGCGCAGAAGGCCGCGGAACGCCAGCGACGGCTTTTGCGGCGGGCAGTGCTTGGCGGACGGCTGTGAGAGCGCCTGCTCGTAGGTCATATCGACTACTTTAATTTTCATTCGTCTTCTCCGGGACCACGTGTATGTTCAGGTGGTCGTAGGTCATCTCCACGCCGTGCTTCATAAAGGTATCGCGCAGCGCTTCATACATTTTAAAGTAGGTGTCCCAATAGTTCTCCGCCGCCGTCCAGCAGCGGATGGTGTATTCGATGGAGCTCGCGCCGTAATTCGACAAGTACACTGTCGGTGCAGGCTCCTTCAGCACGGCAGGGAAGGCGGCGACAGCGTCGCGGCAGGCGGCCTTCACATCTTCGGTCGGCGCATCGTAGGACGCCGTGACCTTATAGACGATGCGGCGGCGGCCCAGAACGGTGAAATTGATGATCTTCGAGCTGGACATCTCGCGGTTGGGCTGGAGCACGATCTGTCCATCCGGTGTTTCGAGCTTCGTGTGTGTCAGATTGATTTCGCGCACCGTGCCGGTCGTGCCGCCGACCTCGATCTCATCGCCGAGAGAGAAAGGATGTGAAAAGAGGATAACGAGCCCGCCGGCAACATTGCCGAGGATATCCTCCGCCGCCAGCGTGATGCCGAGTGTCAGCACCGACATGACGGCTGTCAGCGACGAGGTGTTGATGCCGAGCGCCTCGGCTGTGATGATGATGGTGAGCAGGTATAAAAATGATTTCAGGCTCATGAGGATGACCTTTTGCAGCCGCTCGTTCAAGCGGTTCGCGCGCGAGAGCAGCCGCGCGCACAGCTTCATCACGAGCCGCACGACGATCAGGCAGATGAGGAACGTCAGCAGCGCCGAGAGGATGCTGCCGATGCTGTAGCCGCCGATCGAGCGGGAGATGAGTTCTGAAATATCCATGGCATTCAGCCCCTTTCTGTGTGCTTAGTATACCAGTGTTTGCAGCGGCTTGTAAAGAGTACGTTAAGGCAAGCGCGCCGCCGTGCGATTTTTCCGGTTGAGAAATGGCCGCGGAAAGCGTATAATGCAGCAAAAGACCCGATCAAGAAAGGAAACCATGCCATGCGACCCTATGCTATCATCGACCTTCACTGCGACACGCTGACCGACTGTATGTACGCCGCCTCTGAAATTCCCGACACGCTCGACGACCCCGCCCGCTCGCTCTCGCTCTCCAATATCCCGGAGGATGTGCACTGGGCGCAGTTTTTTGCCGTTTTTCTGCCGGACCGTCTGCGCGGGGAGGAGGCTGTTCGCTTTTTCGACGCGTCGCACGAGAATTTTGAGCGCCAGATGCAGAAATTCTCGAGTCGGGTATCGCCCTGCCGCAATGTCGCCGACATGGAACGCGTCTGGGCGGCGGGGAAGACCGCGGCCTTTCTGAGCGTGGAGAACGGCAGCGCGTTCGCAGGTGACCTGTCGCGCATTGAAAAGCTGAAGCGCCAGGGCGTCTGCGCCGTAACGCTGACGTGGAACGGAGAAAATGAGCTCGGTTCGGGCAATGTGACGGACCGTGGTCTGACGGACTTTGGCCGCGCCGCCGTGCGCGAGATGGAGCGCTGCGGGATATTGGTCGACGTCTCGCACCTCAATGACGCGGGACTTGAGGATGTATTCGAGACGGCGGAAAAGCCGTTTGTCGCTACGCACTCCAACGCCCGCGCGATCTGTGCGCACAAGCGCAACCTGACGGACGCGCAGGTGAAAGAGATGGTGCGGCGCGGATGCCTCATCGGCCTCAACTATTATGGCGTTTTCCTGCGCGATGACGGGAATGTACGCAGCCTTGATGACCTCTACCGGCACATCGCGCACTTTTTCGACCTCGGCGCGCAGAAGGACCTCGCCCTTGGCTCGGATTTCGACGGCGCGGACCTGCCGGAGTGCCTTTCCTCGCCAGAAAAGATCGCGGAGGCTTACGGCTATCTGCTCTCACGCGGTTTGACGCAGCAGGAGATCGACGGCATCTTCTATGATAACGCCCG
The DNA here is from genome assembly GCA_900552015.1 of uncultured Eubacteriales bacterium. GTDB lineage: Bacteria > Bacillota > Clostridia > Oscillospirales > Oscillospiraceae > Hominicoprocola. The sequence continues at coordinate 3,793 of URXY01000050.1, forward strand.
CGCATTCCTGCGCGCGAATCTGCGCTGAAGCACACGAACGAGACGAAGGAGGGGAGACCCATGGCAAAGAGATCGAGCCGCAACACCAAGGGGCGCATCGTCGCGGCGGCGTGGAAGCTCTTTTACGAGCAGGGCTACGAGGAAACGACGGTCGAGGATATCATCTTCGAGTCCGAGACCTCGAAGGGCTCGTTCTACCACTATTTCGACGGCAAGGACGCGCTGCTCTCGTCGCTCTCGGTGCTCTTTGATGAGCGCTACGAGGAGCTGATGCAGCAGCCGCACGATGAGATGGACTGCATCGCGCTTTTGTGCTGGCTCAATCAGGAACTGTTCACAACGATCGAGAACACGGTCTCCATCGAGCTTTTGGCGCGGCTTTTTTCCTCCCAGCTCGTCACCAAGGGTGAAAAGCACCTGCTCGACCGCAAGCGTACCTATTACCGGCTCCTGCGTCAGATCGTCTCGCAGGGGCAGGAGCGCGGCGAGCTCTCGGACGCCCATACCGTCGGCGAGATCGTCAAGGCCTACGCGATGTTCGAGCGCGGACTGATGTACGACTGGTGTCTCTCGGGCGGGGAATACTCGCTCGTGCAGTACGCGCGCGGTATGATGCCGATGTTTTTAGACGGGTTTCGCAGAAAATAAGACTCGTTTCAAAAACAGTCTATAAAATCGTCTGTTAGAAATCATAGAAAAATCAATAAGAATTTTATAATTTTATAACGCCGTACAGGAATTATTCTGTACGGCGTTCTGTATTTACGTCTATTTTCTTTTGTGCTATAGTGTGCAGGTCTTAACGAAACCTGAAGGAGAACGATCACATGACAAGCGCACAGATCATCATTACCGCTACCATCGTGCTTTACCTTGGCGCGATGGTGTTCGTCGGCGTGTACTTCGGCAAGAAGGGCAGCGGCGCGAGCTCTGACGATTTCTATCTCGGCGGCCGCAAAATGGGCCCCATCGTCACAGCCATGAGCGCCGAGGCGAGCGACATGAGCAGCTACCTTCTGATGGGCCTGCCGGGCCTTGCCTACCTCTACGGCCTGCCGGAGGTCACATGGACGACCATCGGCCTCGCCATCGGCACGTATCTCAACTGGCTCATCGTGGCACGCCGTCTGCGCCGGTATTCGGCGAAGCTCGGCGCCATCACCATCCCGGACTTTTTTGCCCGCCGCTTCGGCGACAAGAAGCACCTGCTCTCCTGCATCGCGGCGCTGGTCATCCTCATTTTCTTCATTCCCTACACGGCGTCCGGCTTCAAGGCCATCGGCACGCTGTTCAACAGCTTATTTGGGGTGGAGTACCACGCGGCGATGATCGTCGGCGCGATCGTGGTCGTGCTCTACACGGTGATGGGCGGCTTCATGGCCGTTTCGTTCACAGACCTCATCCAGTCCATCTTCATGACCGTCGCGCTGCTCGTCATCGTGTGCTTCGGTGTGCAGCAGGCGGGCGGTCTTGACGCCGTCATCGACAATGCCTGCTCTCTTCCGGGCTACCTGAACATGACGCAGGGCTACGACGCCGCGACCGGCACAGCCTCGTCCTACAGCACGCTGAGCATCATCTCCACGCTCGCCTGGGGCCTCGGCTATTTCGGAATGCCGCACATCCTGCTGCGCTTTATGGCCATCCGCGAGGAGAAGGAGCTCAACCAGTCCCGCCGCATTGCAACGGTCTGGGTCGTGATCTCCATGTTCATTGCTGTGTTTATCGGCATCATCGGCAATAGTGTGACTGCTGCTGGCAAGGTGCCCTTCCTTGCGACGAGTGCGGAGTCTGAGACCATCATCATCAAGCTCGCGGACCTGATGAGCCGCTACGGCGCGCTGCTGGCCATCATGGCGGGCATCATCCTCTCGGGTATCCTAGCCGCCACGATGTCGACGGCGGACTCGCAGCTCTTGGCCGCGGCGTCCAGCGTGTCGCAGGACCTCATGCAGCACTCCTTCGGCGTGAAGATGAGCCATCGCACGACGATGCTCGCCGCGCGCGCCACGGTCATCGGCATCGCGCTGATCGGCGTCGTGCTCGCGTGGGACCCCAACAGCTCGGTGTTCCGCGTGGTGTCGTTCGCGTGGGCGGGCTTTGGCGCGGCGTTCGGCCCCGTGATGCTCTTCGCGCTCTTCTGGAAGCGCGCGAACAAGCAGGGCGCGCTCGCGGGTATGCTCACTGGCGGCGTAGTCGTCTTTGTGTGGAAGTACCTCATTGCGCCGATGGGCGGCGCGTGGGCCATCTATGAGCTGCTGCCCGCATTCCTCGCCGCCTGCGCGGCCATCGTCATCGTCTCGCTCGCGACGAAGGCACCGGAGAAGGCCGTCACCGATGTTTTCGACGAGGTGCGCGGCAAGTAAAAACGGAAAACGGACAGGGAAGGCGGAGGGCTCAGCCCCCGCCTTCTTTTCACGGTGTCACAACGAAACGGAATGCAAAATCGGACAAAATTTGCACATTGACTATTGAAAATCGGAAACATATCATTTATTATAGATAGCATCTATTTATAGATATTTCATCGGGCGACCGATGGCATCCTTTTGGCAAGCAGTGAAAGGAGAAAACAGCAGTGTCAAGACTTGATATCATGACGCCCTCCCATGCACAGACCGTTATCGACGGGCTGTACCGCGATGTGGAGCGGCGTATCGCTGCGAGTCCCCCGGGACTGTGCCCGGTGGACCTCGCGAAGAGCTTTCTGGACCTCTGTCATGCGCAGACTTGCGGCAAGTGCGTGCCCTGCCGCATCGGTCTCGGTCAGCTCTCGGAGCTGATGGAGCAGGTGCTCGAGGGCGAGGCTACGATGGAGACCATTTCGATCATCGAGCGCATGGCGCACGTGATCGTCAACAGCGCCGACTGTGCCATCGGACGCGATGCGGCGCGTCTGGTGCTCGACGGCGTGCAGGGCTTCCGCGACGACTATGAAGAGCATATCCTGCGCCACCGCTGTCTCGGCGGGATGCGCGAGCCTGTGCCGTGCGTTGCGCTGTGTCCCGCGGGTGTGGATATCCCGGGCTATCTTGTGCTCATCAAGTACGGCCGCTATGCGGACGCCGTGCGCCTCATCCGAAAGGACAATCCGTTCCCCTCGGCCTGTGCGTACATCTGCGAGCATCCGTGCGAGGCGCGCTGCCGCCGCAATATGATCGATGACGCGGTCAATATCCGCGGCCTAAAGCGCTACGCGGTGGATAATGCGGGCTACGTGCAGCAGCCCGACTGTGCCGAGCCCACAGGCAAGACGGTCGCCGTTATCGGCGGCGGGCCGGGCGGCCTTTCCGCGGCGTACTATCTTGCGCTGATGGGCCACAAGGTCACGGTATATGAAAAGCGTGCGAAGCTCGGCGGTATGCTGCGCTACGGTATCCCCAATTATCGTCTGCCGCGCGAGGTGCTCGACGCGGAGATCGCGTCCATGATCGCCCTCGGCATCGAGGTGCATTTGAACGTCGATGTCGGCGATGATGTGACTTTCGACGAGTTGCGCCAGACGCATGACGCGCTCTACATCGCCATCGGCGCTCACACGGATAAGAAGACCGGTATCGAGGGCGAGGACGCCGACGGCGTCATCTCCGCCGTCGAGATGCTGCGTGAGATCGGCGACGATCACATGCCCGATTTCCGCAACAAGGATATCGTCGTTATCGGCGGTGGCAACGTCGCGATGGACGTTTGCCGTAGTGCGGTGAGATTGGGCGCGCGCAAGGTGAGCTGCGTTTACCGCCGCCGCCAGGAGGACATGACGGCTCTGCCCGAGGAGGTGGAGGGCGCCGTGGCCGAGGGCGTGGAGCTCGTGACGCTGCAGGCCCCCGTGCGCATCGAGACTGATGCGGGCGGCCACGCGGTCGCCCTGTGGACGCAGCCGCAGATCATCGGCGAGATGGACAAAAAGGGCCGTCCTGCGCCGGAAAAGGCCAAGCGCAGCGAAAAGCGCATCGCGGCGGATGTTGTCGTCGTCGCCATCGGCCAGGGCGTGGAGACCCATGGCTTTGAGCAGACGAAGATCGCCATCAAGCGCGGCGCGTTCGTCGCCGAAGCCAGCGGCCAGATCGACAATATGGACGGCGTCTTCGCCGGCGGCGACTGCGTCACCGGCCCTGCGACCGTCATCCGCGCCATCGCGGCGGGCAAGGTCGCCGCGGCGAATATCGATGAATACCTCGGCTTCCACCACGAGATCGACCCCGGCGTCGAGATCCCCACGGCGCGGCTGAACAACAAGCCGCCGCACGGACGCATCGACACCACCGAGCGCGAGGCCGGCGAGCGCAAGCACGACTTCAAGTGCATCGAATGCGGCCTTACAGATGAAGAGGCGTACTCCGAGGCGTCCCGCTGCCTGCGCTGCGACCACTTCGGCTACGGCATCTTCCGCGGAGGGAGGAAGGGAAAATGGTAAAGAATGTCACGCTGACCATCGACCACAAGAGCGTCACCGTTCCGGAAAATACGACCATTTTAGAGGCGGCGCGCAAGCTCAACATTCATATCCCTACGCTTTGCTACTTAAAGGACATCAACGAGATCGGTGCCTGCCGTATCTGCTGTGTGGAGGTCGAGGGCATGGCGCGTCTCGTCCCCGCGTGCGACAATGTGGTGGCGGACGGCATGGTCGTCTTCACCAACAGCGCCAAGGCGCGCGAGGCGCGGCGCATGAACCTGCGCCTCATCCTCTCGCACCATGATACCTCCTGCACGAACTGCACGAGAAGCGGCAACTGCACGCTCCAGCAGCTCGCGAATGACTTCAATATGCGCGGTACGCACTTCCCCAAAAAGCTGCGGCGTGAGCCGGTGGACTACTCCACGCCGCTCATCCGCGAAAACGACAAGTGCGTGCAGTGCCTGCGGTGCATCCAGGTGTGCGAAAACGTCCAGAGCGTGAAGATATGGGACCTCCTCGGCACGGGCTCGCGCACGGTCGTGGACGCATCCTATAACCGTCGCATTCAGGACACCGAGTGTACCTACTGCGGCCAGTGCATCACCCACTGCCCGACGGCGGCGCTGCGCGAGCGCGACGACACGGGTCGCGTCTTTGACGCGCTGGACGACCCGAACATCGTGACCGTTGTGCAGGTCGCGCCCGCGGTGCGCGCGGCGTGGGCCGAGCAGTTCGGCCTTTCGAGCGAGTTTGCAACGCCGAAGCGCATGGTCGCAGCGCTGCGCGAGCTCGGCTTCCACTATGTTTTCGACACGAACTTTGCCGCGGATCTTACCATCATGGAAGAGGGCAGCGAATTTATCGAGCGCTTCACGCACAAAGAGCAGTATCCCTGGCCGATGTTTACCTCCTGCTGCCCCGGCTGGGTGCGCTTTGTCAAGTCCCAGTACCCTGAGCTCACGGGCAATCTCTCCACGGCCAAGTCGCCCCAGCAGATGTTCGGCGCGATCGCCAAGAGCTACTTTGCAGAGAAGATCGGCATCGACCCCAAGCGGCTTTTCGTCGTCTCCATCATGCCGTGTGTGGCGAAAAAGAGCGAATGTGAGCTGCCGACTATGAAGGACGCGCTCGGCGATCCCGAGGTGGACGTGAGCATCACGACGCGCGAGCTGAACATCATGCTGCGCGCGAACCACATCGAGCCGAAGTATCTGCCCGAGGAGGAGTTCGACAGTCCCCTCGGCTCGTCCACCGGCGCGGCGGTCGTCTTCGGCGCGACCGGCGGCGTGATGGACGCGGCGCTGCGCTCGGCACACTTTCTTATCACGGGCAAGAACCCCGACCCTGACGCCTTCACCGCCGTGCGCGGCATGGACAGCTGGAAGGAAGCAACATTCAATATCCCCGGCGCGGGCGACGTGCACGTTGCGGTCGTCAGTTCGCTCGGCAGTACGCGCAGGCTCATTGAAGCGCTCAAACGCGGCGAGGCAGCGTACGACTTTGTCGAGGTCATGGCCTGTCCCGGCGGCTGCGCGGGCGGCGGCGGTCAGCCCATCCACGACGGCGAGGAGCTTGCCGAGGAACGCGGCAGCGTCCTCTGGCGGCTCGATCAGGATGAGCTGCTGCGCTTCTCGCACGAGAATCCGGATGTCAAGGCGCTCTACAAGGACTACCTCGGCGCGCCGCTCGGCGAAAAGTCGCACCACCTGCTGCACACCGACCACTTTGCCTGGGAAATGCCGCCCAAGGCGCTGTAAAACGACAAAAAATATCCCGTATGCCAAAGCATACGGGATATTTTTTGCGTTGCAAAAGGGTTCATCGCTTGGTTCCGTAGCGCAAGATGATATTCACGAGCGCGCGGAAAGCGTCCTCCGCGTCACTGTCAAGAACGTAGGCAACACTGCGCGATGCGTCATCATAGAGAACGGAACCGTCTGCAAAGAGATAGAAATCATGGTCGCGGCCATTTGCGCGGAACCAGATGGAAACATAGTTGTCTTGCGCGCGAATCACGCTGACCGGCGAGGTCGGCAGACGGAAACGGCGGTGCGCGGAAATGCCGCTCAGCGCATCGAGCAGGGCCTGTCCTGCTTCGCTGTCGGGCGCGGCGATATAGTCGCAAATGCCGCTCGTTTCGCCGTTTTCGGTCGGTACGGTGACCTTGAGGTCGAAGATTGCCTGAATGGAAGCGTCCGCCTCCGCGGCGTGGATGAGCTCACCGAGCGGCTGCGGGCGGCGCAGCAGCAAAAACGCGGCAACGACAAGCAGCACTGCGGCGACGGCGATGAGAAGCGTCCTTCTCTTTTTGTCCATGGGATACTCCTTTCCGATATCAAACATCTTTTTCTCGTCTAACAGGGGAGGGGAGATCGCTTTTTAATAGTTTACATGACAGAGAGCTTTTTGACAAGCCCTTCCTCGGGCGTGACATAGAGTGTGCGGTAATTGTCGTAGGTCACCATGCCGGGGCGTGCGCCCGCGGGCTTTTTGACGAACTTCACGGGGCAGTAGTCGACGGGGACGCTGCTGCTCTCCTTGGCCTGCGAGAAGTAGGATGCGAGCATCGCGGCCTCGCGCAGATCGTCGTCGCTCGGCGTGAGGCCCGCGCAGCGCAGGATGACGTGCGAGCCGTGGATGTGCTGGGTGTGGAACCAGTAGTCGCGCTTGTCGGCCTTTTTGGTGAGCTGATCGTTCTGCACGTTGCTGCGGCCGACGAGGACCTCGAGCCCGCTCGAGGTTTGGAACGTGCGCGGCGCGAAGGCGCGCTTGAGCTCCTTTTTGCCGCCGCTGGATTTTTTGAGGTAGTTCGTCTCCTGCAATTCGCGGCGAATCTCATTGAATTCCTGCTCAGTCTCCGCCTGCGAAAGCTCCTGCAAAACGCTCTCCAAGTACGCGCGTTCGTTTTCCGCCTTTTCGATCTGCTCGCGCAGGTGGAATTCGGCGGTCTTGAGCTTGTTGTACTGCTTGTAGTTTTTCGCGGCGTTCTGCTGGGGGGAGAGCAGCGGGTCGAGCGGGATGTCGATGGTCGGGCAGCCGTCCTCATAATAGTTCTCCGCGTGCAGGACCTTTTCGCCGCCCTTCATACGGTAGAGGTTCGCGGTGATGAGATCGCCGCGCAGGCGGAATTCGTCGCGCTTTTGCGTGGCGGCATAGTCGCGCTTCAGGTTCTCGGCCTTGCGCGCCATGCGGTCGCGCGCGACCGTGACCGCGTGCGTCAGTTCGCGTCCGCGGCGGGCGGAGAGCTCCTGCCGCTCACGCGCGTCGTAAAATTCGTCGAGCATTGACGAAAAATCCTCGCGCGTCTCGACTTGCGTCTCCATGCCGTACTGCGCGATGAGACGGTAGGTGAAGTCCACGGGCTTGCCGTCGCGGTAGAGGATGACGGGCATATAGTTATCTTCCTTTACAGCGTTGGCTGTATCGGAAAATTCCTGCACCAGCGCCTCGCGCTGCGCATCGTTCAGCGCGCCGAAGCGCACGTCGGTCCCGTGTCCCGCGCGGAAAGCGAATTCACGCGCGATCAGCGGCGAAATGCCGGTGTAATGGTCGAGCACCCACTTGTCGACAGGCTGCTCCGCGTCGCCGCCGCGCTGCGCGAGGGCGAGGGAGTCCTCCTCCTGCGATAAAAGCGACAGCTTGTCGAGCGGTGTCGGCAGATGGTAAAAAAGGCCGGGCAGCAGCTGGCGCGTGGCGGAAAGGTCCGCGTCCACGCGGCGCAGACATTCGACGATACGCCCCTGCGCGTCGAGCAGGACAAGGTTCGAGCGCCGGCCCATGCACTCGAGCACGAGCTGCTTTTGGCTCATCTCTCCGAATTCGTCCGTGCACTGGAGCGTCAGGATCACCATGCGCTCAAGGTCCGGCTGCTCGATGGACAGTACGCGCGCGCCAATCAGGTGCTTGCGCAGCAGCATACAGAACATCGGCGGCTGGGCGGGGTTGTCGCGCAGAATATTCGTGAGCTGGATGCGCGGCTGGTTCGCGCCCGCGTTGAGCAGCAGCCGCAGATTACCGCGCAGCAGCAGGACGATCTGGTCGCGCGCGGGCTGCTGCACCTTGTCGATGCGCGCCCCGATGAGCTTGGGGCGAAGTTCATTCAAAACTGCCCGCAGGCAGATAGCGTCAAGTGGCATTGTCGTCCTCCATCATCCGGTTGAAAAGCTCGTTGATGCGCGCGTGATCGTCGCGCAGATACAGCCAGCCGAAGAGCGCTTCAAGGCCCGTGGCCTTCTGATAGTCCGCGCGGTCGGCGTGGTGGGGGATGGAATGGACATTCGCGTTGCGCCCGCGGCGGAACACAGCGGCCTCTTCTTCCGTCAAAAGGGAAAGAAGCTTTTCTGCAAAGCGCGCCTGCTGCGGTGCGCAGACGAGCTCCACCGTTGCGCGGTGAAGACCCTTGCCCGTCGCTTTGCCGTGCACGCACAGGTAGGTGCGCACGAGCAGCTCGTAAACCGCGTCGCCCAGATGGGCAAGGCCGATGGAGCTGATGGCGCGGATGGCGTCGTCGTTCATTTTGGCTTGCGTATAATCGTACATAAAGACTCCCAAAGTTCAAAAGTACACATATTTTATAACCTTCCGGGGGTTCTGTCAATCGGCGGGCACGGGCAGGGTGCAAAAAGCCGTTGCGATTTTGCGGATATCCGCTATAATGACAGAAAAGACGCGGATGTTCCGCGTGAGCCTTTGGGATGGAGAAAGAGAGAAGCGATGAAACGAATCATTTCCGCGCTGCTTGCAGCGCTTCTGCTGCTGAGCCTTGCCGCCTGCGGCGAAAAGACCGACGAGGATACGACGGCATCCACCTATGATGACACGCTCATCACCGAGCTTTACAGCGAAGAGGGCGACTACACCGATGCTCCCGGCAACGAGGTGCACTATTTCTACCATGTGCCGCAGCTCGTGTCGGAAACGGCGGTCGCCGCCGCGATGAATGCCGAGATCGCTGACCGGTTCGGCGCGCTTGCACAGGAGCAGAAGAATATGATGGCTGCCCGCGCCTCGCTCACGTGTCCGTCCGTCCGCTGGGAGAGCCACTGGAACGGCAGCCTGCTCTGCCTTCTGGTGGAGAGCACGATGGACGACGGCTCAACAGACTGTGCCGTTTACAGCTATGATTTTTTTGGCGGCCAGCGCCTGACGAGCGAAGACCTGCTCACGCGCTGCGGCCTGAGCGGAACGGAATTTGTCGACGGTGTGCGCCGCGCGGCGGCAAACTGCTTTGACGGGACCTATCGCGGCGCGCTCGTGCGCGGGACGAGCGGCGCGGACTTCATCGCCTCCTACGCCGAGCGGCGCGCATGGACGCTCTCGGACGCGAATATCAACACGCAGATGCGCGTTTATCTGGCGGAGGACGACATCCTGCATGTGATCCTGCCGCTCGGCGCGTTCGCCGGGGCGGAGTATTACCATGTGGACCTCGTGCCGGACTTCTCCGCGCCCTCGTGCACAGAGAAGGAGGCATCGGACCGCTTCGTCCGCGCTGCGCTGGGGACGGACGGTACGCTGAACGTCAGCTTTGAGCAGACGGCGGACTCCGCGTGGTATGCCGAGAATTTCCGCTTTGACTATGAGACGGTCTATCCCGTCGCGGGCCTGTATTCCGATTATACGGATGTGTTCATCGGTTCGGTGGGGCAGGGGTACTTTCCGTATATCTTCCTGCTGACGAGTGAGGGCGCGGTCGAATATGTCAACCTTCTCGAAGGGATGACGGCGGGCTTCCTCTGCTGCGGCGGGCCGCTCGGCAGTGTGGGCGATATCGCCGCATTCGAATCCGGCGAGGTCGAGGAGGACTACGGCACGTATCAGACGGTGTTCGCCGTCGACAAAAACGGCGAAAAGCACGATCTTTCCGGCCCTGTGAGCGACGCGGACTACACTGTGCCGTCAGAATTCCTCGGCGAATGGACGGCGACCGTGACGCACGATACGGCAGAGCAGGGCAGCTATGACAGCGACTATATCCTGACGCTCAGCGATGGCGGCGGTGTCACCGTGCAGGATATCAACAGCGAGGTCGGGCTTTTCTTTGAGTACACCGGCCAGCTCAATTACCTTGGCACGAACGGCGAGGGCATGGTCTTCGGCTATCACCTCAACGAGCGCACGGGCGTGGTGCGCTACGGCGCGTTCACGCTGCTGCGCGGAGAAAACGGGCTGCGCGTCAAGATCGTCACGGGCGAAAACCTCTTCGATGCGCCGAGCGGACGTGCGACGGAATTTTCGCTGTAGCGCGGGGCAAAAGAAGGGGAGAGGCGGGCGCGGATGCGCCC
>URXY01000051.1 GCA_900552015.1 uncultured Eubacteriales bacterium
GATCGGCTTCGACCGCAATGTAGACGGCAGAGGACAGCATGACAACGGCCAGCACTACGGCCAGCAAGCCCGTCAGAAAACGAAATTTCTTTGTCATGTTGTCCTCACCTCTTTTCAGAATTTTGAGCATTAGAAACGAATCCCTAATAGGACTATATTGTTCCATATAAATGCCCTCTCAAATGTGAGAATCATTCTCGTATTGCGCAAGCCATTATAGCACAGATTTTTCTGATGTCAATATGAGAAACGTTTTCAAATCGTGAATTCAAATATCACCGATGATGTGGTGATCACTTATACCGGAACCCTTAAAAGCGAAGAGAAACCGCCGGTCATCACCGCCATGGAAGCCGCGCAATAATTGATCAGGACTGCGCGGCCCAGCGAGCCATGACGTAAAAAAGGGACACACGCCATTGTGCGTGCGTCCCTTTCTTCTGATCGTTCTCTTCAGCGCGGATCAGCAGTTTCAGAGGCGAAATTGCTTTTTCAGCGCTTTGTTTTCTCCCAGCACCAGCAGAGTCAGACGTCCGTCCAATATGGTTTCCGGTGAGATGTTCACATCTGTGTTGCCGTTCCGCTTTACGCCGAGGATGTTGACGCCGTATTTTCTGCGGATGTCCAGCTCGCCGATGCTGTGCCCCTGCCAGTCCTCCGGTACGGCGACCTCAATGATGGCGTGCTGTTCGTCCAGCTCGATGTAGGAAAAAATATGGTTGGCGGTGTAGCGGATGGCCACCCACTTCGCCAGCTGCTTTTCCGGGTATGCCACCGCGTCTGCGCCGTTTCGCAGCAGAAACTTTGCCTGCACGTCCCGCTCCGCGCGGGACACCACATACTTTGCCCCCAGCTCCTTGAGCAGCGATGTGGTTTCCAGTGAATTCTGAAAATTTCCGCTGATGGTGACATAGCAGACATCGTAATTGCTCACGCCCAGCGAGCGCAGGAAGTCCACGCGGGTGCTGTCTCCGATCTGCGCGTTGGTGACAAAGGACATGCACTCGTTGACGCGCTCCTCGTCTTTGTCCACTGCCATCACCTGATGGCCCAGCTCATTGAGCTGCATGGCAAGATGCCGCCCGAAGCGGCCCAGTCCGATCAATAATACCGTTTTCATTGTGCGCTCCTTTCAGCCTACGGTAATTTTCTCCTGCGGATAGCGGGCATAGGTCAGGTCATGCCCGGAGAACGCAGCGTAGATCAGGGTCAGTCCGCCAACGCGCCCGAAAAACATCAGCAGAATGAGGATGCCTTGTGAGAACGTCCCGAGCTGCGGTGTCAGCCCGAGCGTCAGCCCCACGGTACCCGCGGCGGAGGCTGTTTCATAGAGACAGGCACCGAGGGGAAGCTCCTCCGCTGTGCTGATGACCGCCGCCCCCGCAAAGGTCAGCCCCAGATACAGCAGCAGAATGGCGGCGGCGTTGCGGACAGTGGATGTCTCCAATCTGCGGTGGAAGAGCTGCAGATCTTCTCGCCTGCGGAAGGCGGCAATGGCGTTGGCGATGAGCACTGCGAGCGTCGTGACCTTCATGCCGCCCGCCGTAGAGCCTGGTGCGCCGCCGATGAGCATCAGCAGCGTCGTGACCGCCTGCGAGGTATCGCTCATTTCCGTTAAATTGGCCGTGTTGTACCCTGCCGTTCGCGGCGTGACCGCCTGAAAGAGCGAGGCCAGAACCCGCTCTCCCGCAGGGAGATCCGCAAAGTCCGTCAGATAAAAGAGAAGTGCCGGAAGCGCGATCAAAATCGCCGTTGCGCTCAGAATGACCTTGCTCTGCATCCGGTAACGCCGCAGGTGCAGACCGTGCGTACAGACATCGTCCCACGTTAGAAAGCCGATGCCGCCTACGATGATCAGCAGCATGATAACGATGTTGACCAGCGGGTCTGCGGCATAGGCCATCAGCGAGGGGTAGGGGGAATCCGTCCGCCCCAGAATATCGAAACCCGCGTTGCAGAAGGCGGAAACGGAATGGAAAACGGACATCCATACGCCCTGCAGCCCATAGTCCCGGCAAAACACCGGCAGCAGCGCCAAGGCGCCCAGCAGCTCGACCAGAAAGGTCCCCTTGAGGATAAATCTCGTCAGGCGCACGATGCCGCCCACCGCGGGAGCGGAGATGGCGTCCTGCATGGCGCTGCGCTCCTTGAGCGTGATGTTCCGTCCGGCGAGCATCAGGAACGTCACCGCGCCGGTGATCACGCCCAACCCGCCGATCTGGATCAGCAGCAATATGACCGTCTGGCCGAAGGCGGACCAATAACTGCCGGTATCCTGCACCACCAGCCCCGTCACGCAGACAGCGGAGGTGGAGGTGAACAGTGCCTCATGAAACGGCGTCCAGACCCGCTGTACTGTGGCGATAGGCAGCATCAGCACCAACGCCCCCAGCAGGATCACACCCGCAAAGCCGAGGATCATGATTTGAAAAGAAGTCAAATGACGTTTCAGATGGAGTATGGGTTCTATCACCGTGCACACCTTCTCTCAAATACCACTTCTGATTTTGGCGCATAGTATAGCACGGTTTTCACAGCCTGTCTATGCAGGTTTTGTAAAGGTTTTGCAGAATTTGATGAAGCTCGATATTGACGATGTTGCCAGATCATAGCTCGCTCAGCACGCCATAGACCTCTGCCAAGGCGCGGACATACTGCGGAAAATCATGCCGCAGCTCACTGTCGTCCGCCGGCGGCGGGACCGGTCTCCGCAGCATACAATGGACGCCCTCCATACCTGAAGCCTGCTGCCGGGATAGGATTCTCTCAGCTTCTCGACCGCGCGGTTCTTTGCCTTCTCTACGGCGGACTCCTTCATCATGTGATACATCCCGATCTCTTTCAAGGTCATCTCCGGGGATCCGAACACGCCGCAGGTCTTGCTGAGAATGTCCCTGTCCTTCTTCGGCAGGGCGTCGAACAGCTCCCGGAGAAGCTCGATGCAGACCTTGTGGTACACGGCCTGCTCCGCCGAAACGGAGAGCATCCCCGGCATCAGCCGCTCATAGGGATCGCCCTCATAGTCCTTCGGGACAAGGTCATGCACACCGAGGAAATGAGTATTGTAACGAACATACCGGTTGGCGCGAGCCGCGGAGACGTTCAGTTCCTCTGCAATTTCGTCGGTATCTTTCCATGCGATATAATACAGCTGCTGCGCCTGCCGAACACCAGCCATCTCGTCTTTACTTAGTGCCATGCAGCCTATGTTCTGCTCCAGCCAGCGGGTCATGCGCCCCTTCAAATGCGGGTAGAGGTAGGTGGTGAGCGCGGCGCGGTTCTCGTCGTATTCTCTGCTCTGTATCCGTGCCAGAAACTCCAACGCGCCCTCGCCGCAGAGGTCGCCCAGAATCGTTTTCGTATACACGGAACACTGATTCGGATGATGCTGCTCCATTATCAGGCAGTTGAACTCCGCCGCAGCTTCCTTGGCGATGCCGCGGATCAGACCGATGTTTTTATGGTATAGCTTTTCCAGCGCGGCTTCATCACCGTCATAATATTGGCGAATCAGTTGCTCGTTGGTCATGCTTGCTCACCCGCCTTTTTCTTCGGCGGACGGCCCCTTGGATCGGCCGTTCTGGTGATCCCGCAGTGCTGGTAGACACGCTCAGAGAAAATGCGCTGCTCGAAAGCCTCCACGGAAGTGTCCGCGTCGCGCAGGGCATCGTAGAGCAGGTCGCGCACATAGTCCTTGGCTCTTCTTGCGTCTTCCTGTGAGATCGCACCCCGCTGCATATCCTTCGTGATGCAGGCAAAAGCGGTCACCTTGACTTTGACCTTGGGAATGTCCTTCGCCAGCTCCTTCTGCACCTCCACCGTACCGAACTGCCGGCAGGTGTAGCCGGGCGCGTAGGGACACGCTCCTTCACAGTACAAAGCATGGACGCCGCTCTTGAGCAGAAAATATCGTCCGCAGATGATGCAGCGGCGGACGTTGTGACCGCTGTTCAGCGCCAGCATATAATCCGCTTTCATCAGCGCCTGCAAGCTGTCGGTCACATGCTCCTGACAGATAGCAACGGAGCCGTCCGGCAGTTGCCGCGGCACATAGGAAAGCTCGTAGGCATCGTGAGTCGTATAGCAGTTGCCGTTGTTGCGAATGGGATCGACGATCAGCTTCTCTGCGATGCGGTCATCATTATAGAAACCGTAGAGAGCCTTCGCGTACTCCTCCGGGCTGTTGTGATCCAGTTTGGACAAGCTGAACTGAATAAAGTTCCGAATGGTCTCGTTGAAGGCGCGGATGTCATGGAGGTACAGCGCATAGCGGTCAAGGTGCTTTTGGTAGTCACACCATGCGTCCTTGGTGGGGCCGAAGGCACGAAGCAGCTCATAATAAAAAGCCTTTCCCTTTTCCAAATCCGCCTCATTCGGATGGAACAGGTCGAGCGGAGCATACTCACCGCGCTGGGAGAATTGATTCGCCACACGCTCAAACTGTCCTTTTTGCGCTTCCGCTGTCGGCGCTTGATCCTCTGTGGGAAATACGCTGAACTGCTCCGTGATCTCCCGTATGGCAGAGAAGAAAGCGTCCTCGTCTTCGTCCAGCAGCAGGCGGAACACCTGATACCGGCGCAGCTTCTGACAGAGCGCATCCATCTTCTCATTCAGCTTCCACCAAAGCGCTATGTCCCGCTTCCGCTCATATTCTTTCGCAAGATCGGTGATCTGTGTCATACGCTTTTTCAGGCGCAGGTATTCGTCCGGAGACAGATTCAGCAGATCGGCGGTCAGCATACCGGCAGTGAACTGCTGACCGTATAGCTCCAGCGTACTGCCATAGGTGTAGAAAATGATGCTGCCCTCCATGCGTACCCCTCCTGCTAAAATCTGTCCTACATGAATTTTAATCTGTCCATGCTTTTTCTCAGCATAGCATAAATTCCTCCACAATACAGGCAGAGAGGAAAAACCACGCGCCGTCCCGTGGTCGCTTCCCTCTGCATTTTATTTCGCTCTCATCGTTCCGATGGGAGCAATATTTTTAAGGAGGATGCAGCAAGGAGCGTTTTATATCGGTGCCGAAAGAAAAAACGCTGCGCCTTTTTGCTCCAGCAGTACGAGCGAAACAGAGAGCAGCAGCGCGAGGTGCGCGGTGGGAGCTTCGAGCGGAACATCAAATTCCTCCTGCATCCTGCGGATGCGGTAGAGCACCGTGTTGCGGTGGGTGAAGAGCGCCTCGCAGGTCTCCTTGAGCGAGCGGCCGCAGGAGAGGTACCAGTATAGCGTTTCGCAATATTGACTGCCCTTTTCGCGGTCGTGCGCGGCGAGCGACTTGACGCAGGGAGCGATAAGATCGCGGTGAGAGCGAAGCTGGTTCAGCAAAACAGGCACTGCAAGATCGGCGACGGTAAAGACGCTGCCAGAATGGAAGCCTTCATCCGTAATGATATCCAGAGCCTCGCGCGCGGTGCGATAGAGCGCGGGCAGGTCATAGAGATCGCCGACGCCCTCGGTGATGACGACCTTCAAATGAAATTCGTCGACGAGCTCGTCGAAGGCGCTGCGCTCGTACCCTGCATGCAGGAAGAGAATGGCGTCGCCCTTATATAAGAAAGAGTGTGAGGCGTAAAAGCGGTAGGTCAGCTCATCCTTGAGCTGGTTCTTGCCGAGGTAGAGCGTGCGGTAGGCGGACAGGTCGATGAGCGCGAAGGCGACGGGGTGAAAATCGGCGAGATAGGTCGAGGCGGTCTGCAGCTTGAAATAAGATCCGGCGGGAAAGCCGCCGTCGAGCAGGTGCATCAGAATTTCTTCCGCGGTCTCAAAGGGCTTGCCCTGGCGACTGGCCTCGACAAAAAGCTGCTTTGCGAGCACGCGCTCAATGATATCGTAGGTCTCGTCGGGAATGCTCTGCAAATGGCCGTCCAGATCGACGCAGACAAGATAGCCCAGGCGGATGCCCGCGCTGATGAGCGGGGCAAAGCGGCGGCGGTGTGTGCTGTTCTCCAAATCGACAAAGTCGGGCGAACCGGACGAAAGCGCGGGGCTGCGGCTGATGATCGCGCCCGCCTCATAGGTGATCTCGCCCTGACGCACGGCGGTGTCGAACAGCGCGTCGGAAAAATCGGGAAGCGTATAATGTGCGGCGACATGGAACGTGTCGTCAATGACCATCAGCGGGCAGCGAAGGACCGCACCCGCATCGGCAGCGAGGCGATGAAGGTCATCCTGCGCAAAAAAGGCGGAGAGCAGGGTACTGACAGCTTGGGAGAGAGAATGATCAGACATGGATGCCACCTCAAAGATATTGTGCTGAAAGCACAAAGACTGCGAAGGAGACTATACCGCGGGATGCTTGAAAAGGAGAAAGACGATTAAAATAACAGGTACAAAAAGGAAAAGAAAGAAGCGAAAGCTATGGATGCTCGTAAGAATGTCAACATCTGGAAGACACTGCAAAAGGTGCCTGCGGGCACGATGTTCGTGCCGCTCATCATTGGTGCCATCATCACAACAATCTGCCAGGGCATTTTCAACTTTGACCTCTGGGGTACGCTGGCAACCCGATGAAGGATATGTTCTCATCCTCCGGCCAGATGCTCATTATCGGTTTGATGCTCTTCTGCACTGGCACGCAGCTCAAACTGTCGGACATGAAAGAGGCGCTGCACCGCGGCGTGCTGCTGATCCTCGTGCGGCTGGGCGTTGCGTATCTGCTGTGCGCACTGTTCTATATGGCCTTTGGCTATGAAGGTTTCCTCGGCATCTCGTTCCTCGCGTTTGTGTACGCGGTGACGAGCGCGAACGCAGCGCTGTACATGGGCATCATTTCCCCGTTTGGCGATAAGGCCGATAAGGCGAGCAGCGGCATCATGCTGATTTGCTCGATGCCGCTGCTGCCGCTGCTGTTCCTCGGCTTCTACGGCGAGGCGGGCTTTGGCGAGGCGCAGGTCATGCAGATCGTCTCGCTCATCATCCCGTTCATCCTCGGCATGGTGCTCGGCGATCTGGATGAGGACATCCGCGAGGTGTTTGCGGGCGGCAACGCCATCATTCTCCCGTTCCTCGGCTTTGAGTTCGGTTCGACCATCAACCTCATCGAGGCGTTCAAGATGATTCCGCAGGGATTGCTGCTGAGCGTCATCTACTTCATCGTCGTCATCACGCCGTCGTACCTCTTCGAGCGCACGGTGCTGCATCGTCCGGGCTATGCGTCGTTTGCAAGCGGCTCGCTCGCGGTCGTGGCACTGGTCGTCCCGTCGATGGCGGCGGCCTCCAATGCGGCATTTGAGCCGTATGTCACCTCCACGGTCGCGGTGCTGGCATTCGTGCTGGCTGTGACCAATATCCTCTGCCCGTTCATGGTGAAGTACATCCTCACCAAGCATCCGGCGGACGAAAAGCCCAGCGTGAGCGGCAGACCCGCACACGCGGCGGCAAAGTAAACGAAGTAAACGTAGGTATTCATCCCCGTTACGATATCTTTCAAAAATTTTCCTGCGGCCAATGACCGCACCGGTTCAATAAAGGAGCGATAAATCATGAAAACTTTGATCCAGGCTTCTACGCTGAACGCATTGATGCTCGGCAATTTTGATAAGACCGTCAGCGTGAAGGACTTTCTGCATCACGCCGACACCGGCATCGGCACCTATACAGGGCTGGACGGTGAAGCGATTTTTGAAGACGGCGTCGCCTACAAGGCGACGGCGGACGGCAAGGTGAGCGTCATGCAGCCGGAAGACGGCGTAGCGTTCGGCACGGTGGCAAAGTTCGACGAGAGCGTCCCGGAGGTGGAGCTGAAAAATATCAGTGATATCGAGACGCTCAAGCAGGCGCTCGAGCCGTATGTGAAGGACGATCAGAACATCTTTTACATGATCAAGGCGAAGAGCGTTTTCAAGACCATGCACGTGCGTAGCTGCTTTGCCAGCGAAAAGCCGTACCCCACGCTCTCCGAGGTCGCGCAGGATCAGCGCGAATTCCACTTTGAGAACACGCGCGGCGACGTGATCGCCGTTTGGTGTCCTAAGTATGTGAACGGCATCAACCTGCCGGGCTGGCATTTCCACTACCTGAGCGGCGACAAGACGCAGGGCGGACACATCCTTGGCCTGTCCTCTGATGATCTGCGTGTGAAGATTAACAAGATCGAGCGCTTTAATCTGACGCTGCCACAGGATCCGGAGTTCGCGAAGCGCGACCTTTGCGAGGACCTGAGCGCCAAGACCGCCGCGGTCGAGGGCGCAAAGAAGTAAATAGCTGCTCCGCGATCCGCGGCGTGGTATACGAAAAAAGGGCATCGAAGGCTTTGACTTTCGATGCCCTTTTTCTGGTAAGGGTGTGCGTTGGAAGGGAAGTATGCTCACGCCTTTCCCTGCTCTGCACCGTCGTCCAGCAGCATTTGCCGCAGGCGTTTGGCGGCCAAGCTCAGAGGCTGGCCCTTGCGCTGGAAGAGGTAGATGCTGCGCGGCGGGATGGGCTCGTCGAGCGTGATGGGATAGATGCCGGTCTCCTCCGGCGCGCCGTAGAGCATTTGACGCGGCACGAAGCCGACGCCGAGGTCGCTCTGCACCACGGGCAGGACCTGGCTCGTGGTCGTCACCTCCACGTCGGGGGCGAAGGGGAGAGCGCGGCTTGAAAAGAGGTCCGCGTAGAATTTGCGCGAAGCTGTGCCGTCGACAAGGCTGATGATGGGGTATTCCGCAAGGCGGCGCAGCGAGACCGTTCCCTCGGCGAGTTCGGCAAAGGCGGGACCGCAGATGGGGATCTCCTGAATGTTGCTGATCTTCTGCTGCAGGAGCGTTTCTGGAACGTCGGGTGCATCGCTCGTCACGGCAAAGTCGGCAAGGCCGTTCTGCACGGCGGCAAGACCGTTGGGCGTTGTGTGGTTCGTCAGGCAGATGCGCACGTGGGGATAGACCTTGCGATACTGCGCGAGCACGCGCAGCAGGCAGCCGCGCAGGGCAAGGCCGCTCGCAGCGATATGGACGACGCCGCTTTGCAGGCTTTGGTCGGCGCGTAGCTCATTCTCGCCCGCTTCGATTTCAGAAAAGGCGGCGGCAATGTGGGCGTAGAGCTTTTCCCCCTCGGGCGTGAGCTTTACGCCCTGCGGCGAGCGGGAAAAGAGCGAGCAGCACAGCTCGGCCTCCAGCCGGTGGATGGTGCGCGTCACGTTGGGCTGGTTGCTGTAGAGCGCGGCGGCGGCCTGCGAAAAGCTCTTATATTTGGCGGCGTAATAAAATACGCGGTAGCTGTCATAGCTGATATTCATGGTGAAAAACGTCTCCTTTGGACGGAAACTCGGCCGGAACTCCGCCGAGCGCGCCCTGCGGGCACGTTCTTCTATCATAGCAAACGCGGCGCAGCGGCGCAAGCGATCTGCGCGGGAAAAGATGCGCAAAAAAAGCTTGACGAAAAGTAAACACGGCGGGGAAATGCCGCAAATTGGTGCGGCGTCAGACCTTTTTCGACCCCATAGCAAAATGACATGGCGGCCATGTCCAAATGGTATTTTGCTTTTCCCGCGCGGGCAGCTATAATGGCTCGCGTTGAGAAAAATCGATCCGGGAGGCTGCCATGTTTGCACAGATCATTGCCATTTGCATTTTTGTCGTCATGTTCCTGCTCATCATCCTTGATAAGTTCGAGCGTCACTATGTCACGCTCGGCAGCGGTGCGCTCGTGCTGGTGCTGGTGTTCGGCCTTGCGATGCGCTCGATGAGCGCTATCTGGGAGACGCTGAATCTCGGCGCGTTCTTTCAGAGCACCTTCTGGTACGGCGCGAGCGAGGAGAGCACCGCGGGCATCAACTGGTCGACAATTTTATTTATTGCCGGCATGATGATCATGGTCGAGGGCCTCGGCAAGGCGGGCTTTTTCCGCTGGCTGTGCCTGACGCTCGCAAAGCTCGTGCGCTACCGCACGGTGCCGCTGCTCATCTGCTTCATGGCGCTCTCGGCGTTCCTCGCGATGTTCATCGACAGCATCACGGTCGTTTTGTTCCTCGCCACCGTTACGCTTGAGCTTGCGCAGACGATGAAGTTCGACCCCGTGCCGATGATCTTATCTGAAATTTTCTGTGCCAACCTCGGCGGCGCGGCGACGATGTGCGGCGACCCGCCGAATATCATCATCGGTACGTCTCTGGGCTACTCGTTCTTTGATTTCATCGAAAATACCGGTGCGGTCGTGGCCATCTGCTTCGTACTCATCCTCATTTATTTTATGCTGTGCTTCCGCAAGGAGCTGGAGCACGCGGAGAAGGCCAACGGCGGCCCTGTCACCTGCCCCGCGCCCGCGACGGCCATCACGAATAAGAAGGCGTTCCTTGCGAGCGCGGCGGTGTTCCTGCTCGCGGTCATCCTGCTCGTCACCCACGCGCAGACGGAGCTGACCGTCGCCTGCATCGGCGTCATCGTTGCGATCCTCACGCTCATCGTTTTGGGCTTGACCAGCGGGAAAAAATCTGTTATAGAAGTTATTAAGGGCGTGGACTATAAGACGCTGCTTTTCTTCACCGGCCTGTTCGTCTCCGTGGCGGGCCTTGAAAAGACGGGCGTTCTCAATGTCATCGCAAATTTTATCACGAAGGTCAGCGGCGGCAGCGCGGCGGTCATCGTGGTCATCATCCTGTGGGTCTCGGCTGTCACGAGCGCGTTCGTGGATAATATCCCCTTCGCTGCGACCATGATCCCCGTCATCCGCGCCATCGCGGCGGCGGAGGGCATGGACATCGGCGTGCTCGCCTGGGCGCTCTCGCTCGGCACGGACCTCGGCGGCAACGCGACGCCCATCGGCGCGAGTGCAAACGTCGTCGGCACGTCGGCTTCGGCCAAGGGCGGCTATCCCATCGGCTGGGGCCGCTACTGCAAGTACTGCGTGCCTGCGACGCTCATCGTCATGGCGGTATCCACGGCCTACCTGTTCCTGCGGTACCTGTAAACGGAGAGAAGAAAGGAGCGCGTTCCTATGAAACAGCAGATCATCGTTGCCCTCGGTCGCGAGCACGGCAGCGGCGGGCATTACATCGCGGATATCATCTCGAAGGAGCTTGGCATCAAGCTCTACGACAAGGATTCCATCGAAAAGGAGATCGCCTCGGCGGGCTACAGCGGGGAGATGATTCGCAAAATGGACGAGAAGCCCGTGAACTTCTTTGCCTCCCGCCGTATCGGCAAATATTCCAACTCCCTTGAAGTCAACGTGGCGGAAAAGACCTTTGCCATGCTGCGCGAAAAGGCGGCGGCGGGCGAGAGCTTCGTCATCATCGGCCGCTGCGGCGAGCAGGTGCTCAAGGAGAACCCCAATATGATCAGCATTTTCATCTGCGGCGACCCGCAGTTCAAGCTCACGCGCGTGATGGACAAGCTGGGGCTCGACGCTGAGGACGCCATCGAGGAGATCAAGTCGGTGGACCGCTCGCGCAAGAATTATCACAACTACTACTGCGACACCAAATGGGGCGACGCGCGCGGCTATGACATGACCGTCAAGAGCGACGTGCTCGGCTGCGAGGAGACGGCGAAGCTGCTCGTCGGCTACATCCGGAGCTTTATGGCGCAGGACTGAGAAAGACAGAAAAGGCGGGCAAAGGCCCGCCTTTTTTCTGTTCGTGGTAGCGGTCGCGCCCGGGAACGGCGCTTGGTCGGATATTGCGGTAAATATTTTACCAAATTCTATGAATATTTACTATTGAATCCGCACGCACTTTGCCGTATACTGCAATATCATTCGAATTATCATTCCGCGCATTTTCCGCAGTTAAGGCGTTTAGCGCTGAAAGCGGACGCGCGGTGCACGAAAAGGAGGACGACCCCATGCAGCGAAATTATATCGCCAAACGCTTCCAGAGCGCCGGCACGGGCCTGACGCTCGATACCGAGGCGCTGTCCAAGTACAAGGATATCGTCGATCTGAGCATCGGCGACACGGATTTTACGACCGACGAGGCCATCATCAACGCCGCCTTCCGCGACGCGAAGGCCGGCTACACCCACTACGGCGACCCTGTGGGCGATCCTGAGCTCATCTCCGCCGTCTGCAAGGCATGGGAGGAGGACTTCGACCAGAGCCTTCCGCGCGACCATGTGCTCGTGAGCGCGTCGAGCTGTCTCGGTATGTCGCTGGCGATGCTCGCGATCCTAGACACCGGCGATGAGGTCATCGTCTTTTCCCCGTATTTTGCCCTCTACCGCGCGCAGATCGAGCTGGCGGGCGGCGTATGCGTCGATGTGCCGACCTACGCTGAGGAGGACTACGCCATCAGCGAAGAGCGCCTGCGCGCCGCTATCACACCGCGCACCAAGGCCATCATCTTCAATAACCCCGCGAACCCGACCGGCATGGGCTATGATCTTGCGACGATGGAGATGCTGGCCCGCGTGGCGAAGGAGTACGATCTGCTCATCGCGGCGGACGAGATATACACGACTTACATCTACGAGGGCGACTTCCGCCCTATCCGCACACTGCCCGGTATGGCCGAGCGCACCATCACGCTCAACAGCTTTTCCAAAAACTTCCTGATGACCGGCTGGCGCGTGGGCGTCATCATCGCCGAGCCGGAGCTGCTCGATGTGATGAACCGCATCAACGGCTCGCTCGTCTACTCCGCGCCGTCTATTTCCCAGCGCGCGGCGATCCAGGCGCTCTCCATGCGCAAGGAAATTCGAGAGAAGTATGTCACGGCCTACCGCGACCGCATCTTCTACTCCGCTGACCGCATCGAGAAAATTCCGTATCTGAGTCTCGTGCGCCCGAAGGGCACGTTCTACCTCTTCCCCGGCGTGGAGAAGACGGGCCTCGACGATAAGCAGTTCTGCAAGGAGCTCTTAGAGCGCGCGCACGTGCTCGTCAGCGCGGGCAGCCCGTTCGGCAAGACCGGCGCAAACCACTTCCGCATCGCCTGCACCGTCGGCATTGACCAGCTCAAGCAGGCGTTCGACCGCATGGAAAAGCTGGAGTTCTGAGAAGCGGAATATAGCCTATACTGAAAAAGCAGCCCGTAAGGGCTGCTTTTTTACGCCGACAGTATCCAAAGGAGTAAAAGGAACGCCTTGGAAGCGGCATTTTCCAAGGCGTTCTGGCACCCACGAGAGGATTCGAACCTCCGGCCTATCGCTTAGGAGATGGACCCAGTGCATATATTCCCTATCAACAGGGATAAAGAAAATGCAGTTATATCAAGGCTTTTCTCCATGTTCTCTATAAACCTTGTACAAGCAAAATCAAGCAAAAACAAAGGATTTTAGCCCCCTATTGTTTGCACTCTGTTTGCAAAGGCGCGAAATTTGGCGTTAGCCAAAAGTTCAATTCCCGTCGAGACTTAATTATATTCATGGTATCGTGGACATAGTTTACCATACATAGAGGTTCATTACAAGAGGTATTGAGCCAGTGAAAGTGCCTGTTTTATCTTTCTCAGGAAAGGTAAAGCAGGCACTTTTTTTCATATCTAAACTTAGAAAGAAATGAGGTGAAATCATGAATACACAGATTATTGCCATAGCCAACCAAAAAGGTGGTGTCGGCAAAACAACCACTTGTGCCAATCTTGGAATTGGTCTGGCGCAGTCCGGGAAGAAAGTCCTTCTGATTGACGGAGACCCACAGGGAAGCCTGACCATCAGCTTGGGCAATCCCCAGCCTGATAAGCTGCCCTTTACACTGTCAGACGCTATGGGCCGTATTTTGATGGATGAACCAATTCGTCCCGGCGAGGGTATCCTGCACCACCCTGAGGGCGTAGACCTGATGCCTGCGGACATCCAGCTATCTGGTATGGAGGTATCTCTGGTAAACGCTATGAGCCGAGAAACCATTCTGCGACAATATCTGGACACGCTGAAGGGGCAATACTCCCATATCCTTATTGATTGCCAGCCCTCCCTGGGTATGCTTACGGTCAATGCACTGGCTGCCGCTAATAGGGTTATAATCCCCGTCCAGGCAGAGTATCTTCCAGCTAAAGGTTTGGAGCAGCTTTTGCAAACTATCAATAAGGTTCGCAGACAAATCAATCCCAAGCTGCAAATTGATGGGATTCTGCTGACGATGGTAGACAGCCGAACCAATTTTGCCAAAGAAATCTCCGCTCTTCTGCGCGAAACCTATGGCAGTAAGATCAAGGTGTTTACATCAGAAATTCCTCATTCTGTCAGGGCTAAAGAAATCAGTGCTGAAGGAAAAAGCATTTATGCCCATGATCCTAATGGCAAAGTGGCTGAGGGCTACAAAAATCTGACGAAGGAGGTGTTGAAACTTGAAAAGCAGCGCGAAAAAA